>JAYZCF010000027.1:0-18673 GCA_036338455.1 Planctomycetota bacterium | reverse complement strand
AGAACTCGTGGCAGAAAATCAGTTGTTGAAACAGCGGGTCGACCAGATGCAACGGCTGACGGCACTCGGCGAGCTCGTCAGCACAACCACCCACGAGTTCAACAATGTCCTGATGACCATTCTCAACTATGCCAAGATGGGTATGCGCCACCGCGATGACGCGACACGCGACAAGGCGCTCGACAAAATCTATGCGGCCGCTGAAAGGGCCAACAAGATCACCAATTCGGTACTGGGCATGGCCAGAAATCGCAGCAACCAAGCTGAGACCACCGACCTCGCTAAGCTGATCGAGCAGACGATGGTACTCATGGAACGCGAACTGAATAAGTACCGTGTTGCCGTCGAGTTACAGATCGAGGAAGTACCTGCGATTCAGGCGATTGGAAACCAACTGCAACAGGTCCTATTGAACCTGCTGATCAATGCCCGGCAGGCGATGCCTGAGGGTGGTCAACTGATCGTTCGTCTTTACCAACAGGACGAATCCGTTCACTTGGCAGTTCGGGATTTTGGAACGGGTATTCCCGTTGACAAGCTGAAAAAGATTTTTGACCCCTACTTCTCCACCAAGGATGGTCCTGATGAGTCGGGCAAAGGGGGGACGGGTCTCGGGTTGGCGGCATGTAAGAACATTGTTGATGCCCATGGTGGAAAAATCCGCGTGGAGAGTACCGTCGGCAAGGGAACCTGTTTCACTCTGAAACTGCCCGTGGGACAACAACGGCAAGTACCGTCGACAACCGGTACGCATCTGGCCGACCCCATGACGACTCTGAGTGCTAAGGCGGCTGGCTGATCCGCGCTGTGCAACATCAAGCGGACCAACCGTCAGCGCTTTTGACACCGCTTGCAAAAGAATGTTGAGCGTTGGGCCTGCACGATACGCGTGATTTTGCCTGACGAGCAACTTGGGCAAAGCTCACCTTCCCGATCATAAACGGCGTGCTCATTTTGATATCGCCCCGGATCATTCAGTGCGTTGCGATACGTGCCGTCCGAGAGAGTGGAACCTTCGTACTCGATGGCCAGCTCGAGCACTTCTTTCATCCGTTGATGGATCCTTTGCCATTGGGCCAGGCGGACGCGGTTACAGGCGGTGGCTGGATGGACCTTGGCCAGATGCAAAATCTCCGAGGCGTACAAGTTCCCCACGCCCGCCACACGGGATTGGTCCAAAAAAGCGACCTTCACAGGTGTCGCACTTTTTTGAAAGCGACCGATCATCTCCGGCAGTGAAATTTCCAGCGCGTCCGGGCCCAGGCGACCGTCCACCAGCTTTTCCTGATACTGCTTGTCCGAAAGCAACGTGATGCAGCCGAGCCCACGACGATCCCAAAAGAACAACGTTTCATACGGACTCTCAGAGAGCGAAAGGGAAAACCTGAGATGCTCCTGCGTCGGAGGATTACCAACGAGGACCAGGCCTGTCATACGAGGCTCAAAAATCAGTCGGTCACCCGTTTCCATATGCAGGACAACCCGTTTGCCCAGACGATCCACCGAGCGGATCTGGGCGCCGCTCAGCCGCCGATTTAAGTGGTCGATCCGTGGCTTGATCGTAATGGGCCGCTTGCGACAGGGAGTCCTCTGGGCCGACTCGATCGTCGCCCCCTCTATTTCTAGGATCCCCCTCCGCATCGTTTCCACTTCGGGTAGTTCAGGCATGAAAATCGGGCCTCTGCCAAGGACGGCCACACATCTGCATCCAGGTTGGAATTGGGGGATTCGAACACAGCATAAAAATTTAACGCCTATTGCGAGCTGAAACTAACTTTCTGTTAGACAGACAACCTGGCATCTACAACCGACATCTGTTGAAAATCATTGATCTCTGCTGGACGTAGCCCGCTTGCCGGATTGAACTGTTGAGCTTTATTTTGTCGACCGATTCGTTCACACGCTACGGGACAAAACCGTTCGATCCTGTAATTGCGGCGAAAAAATGGCCACCTAAGCGGCCCCTCAACTGGGCAGGGGGACCCAAACATGGTGATAATGTGACTATCGAAAAAATCCAAATAGGCACATACGCTTAATACTCTACCCAAGGAGCACATTTTATGAGCCAACAAGTAGGCAGCAGCCTCCAACCGCACCGTGGAACTTTGGTTCTGATTTTGGGAATTTTGGCCATCTGTTGCAACATATGCGGCGTCCCAGGGATTCTAGCCTGGATCTTTGGCGCCGCCGATT
Organism: Planctomycetota bacterium; assembly: GCA_036338455.1. Classification (GTDB taxonomy): domain Bacteria; phylum Planctomycetota; class Planctomycetia; order Pirellulales; family Pirellulaceae; genus Mariniblastus. The sequence goes on along the minus strand of JAYZCF010000027.1, from coordinate 16,477 downwards.
TGAAGCAGATGCAAGCTGGAACGATGGACCGGGAAGGGGAAGGCTTGACCAAAGCGGGCTGGATCATGGGTATGGTCGGTACCGGTTTATGGGTGATCGGTTTTATTGGCTACATCGCTCTAGTATTCCTGGGTGCGCTTGCCGGAGCAATTCAATAAAGTAAAGGAACCCGCTTGTTAAACTGCTGAACCTGCCATGTTGAGGTGGGTCGCTCCAAGGGCGACTCACCGCACACGGTTTCGGTACAGTCCCAATTCTCTAGCTCGACAAACCGATCATAAGAAAGAACTGGAAAATCACTCATGAGCCAATTCAATCAACCGCTGGGGAGCCGTCCTCAGCAGCCGAACGCGCTACCGCATCGCGGCAACCTGGTCCTGGTTCTGGGAATTATGGGCATCGTGTTGAACGTCTGTGGTGTTCCGGGCGTGCTGGCCTGGATTTTCGGGTCGGCTGATCTGAAACAGATGAAAGCTGGCACGATGGACCGGGAAGGGGAAGGACTAACCAAAGCGGGTTACATATGCGGTATCATTGGAACCTGCTTTGCCGCAATCACGCTCGTGGTCATGATCTTGTATTTGCTGATGGTCTTCTTGGTGTTTGGTGCGATGGCAGTGGAAATGGGGCCAGGCGTACTCCTATAAAGGGAGTGGCAGTAAGGCCGAATCAGGCCACGACCGAGCGGTTGCTTACCACTCTGTGCCACGGTTAATGGAAATTGATGACCCATCCTTCATCGACATTTTGAATCAGACACAAGATCGAGCGCATGCCCCATTCGTTTTTACCCGAACCGAGCCCGGACGCTAACTTACCCGATTCCCAGGGGCGGTTTGGCGAATTCGGAGGTCGCTATGTCCCCGAAACGCTTATGGCAGCATTGGATCAGCTGGAACAAGCGTATCTTGAGGCGAAACAGGATACGTCTTTTCAGCAAGAACTCGCCCAGCTGTTTCAACACTTTGTCGGTCGTCCGTCACCCCTCTACCATGCCAAGCGGCTGACCGAGCATTGCGGCGGCGCTCAGATTTGGCTCAAGCGGGAAGATCTCAATCACACAGGCGCCCACAAGATCAACAATACTCTGGGGCAAGCCTTGCTGACCAAGCGGATGGGCAAAACCCGGGTGATCGCCGAAACGGGCGCGGGCCAGCACGGTGTGGCGACGGCAACCGCCTGTGCCCACTTCGGCCTCCCGTGCGTCATCTACATGGGCGAAGAAGATGTGCGCCGCCAAGCGCCGAATGTTCGCGCTATGCGGCTCATGGGTGCCGAAATCTGCCCAGTCACCAGTGGCTCGCGAACTTTGCGAGACGCGGTCAACCAGGCGATGCGAGACTGGATGGCGAGTGTGGAAGATACCCATTACATTCTCGGCAGTGTGGTCGGCCCTCACCCATTTCCGTTGATTGTGCGCGACTTCCAATCTGTCATCGGCCATGAAACGATCGAACAGTCGCAAACGATCCTGGGCCGGCTGCCCGACCTGGTCGTGGCCTGCGTCGGCGGAGGGAGTAATGCGGGCGGTATGTTTTATCCGCTGGTGGCTACGACCGATGTCGCACTGGTGGGTGTGGAAGCGGGCGGCTTGAACGGGCAACCAGGCAACCATGCCGCCAGTCTCAGCCATGGGCAACCGGGCGTTCTGCACGGCAGCTTCAGTTACGTTTTGCAGGACGAGGATGGGCAAACGGATGAGGTTCACTCCGCCTCGGCCGGCTTGGACTACCCAGGCGTCGGACCCGAGCACAGTCACTGGAAATCGACCGGGCGGGTTTCCTATTGCAGCGTAACGGACGACGAGGCGCTCGACGCTTTTCAGCTGATGTGCCGAACCGAAGGTATCCTGCCAGCCCTGGAAACGTCGCATGCCGTGGCGGCCACCTTGAAATTGGCGGCCCAGCGAAGCCCCGAGGAAGTGGTCGTCATCTGTCTGTCGGGCCGTGGCGACAAAGACGCCGCGGAGATCGAGCGGCTCTTGCAAGCCAGTGAGACAACAGAATCTTCTTAGAATTGCCCATGTCATCCATCGATACCCAATTCGAACAAGTTCGCTCGCAAGGGCAAGTTGCCTTCATGCCTTTTATTACGGCGGGGGACCCTGACTTGGAATTTACGGCCGACCTGATTCGGGCTCTGGACCAGGCCGGTTGCAGCCTGATCGAACTCGGTTTTCCGTACAGTGATCCGATTGCCGATGGACCCGTTATCCAGGAATCCTATACCCGGGCTCTCCAAAAAAACGTGCGCGTCAATGAGATACTGAAGATGGTCGAGCAGGTTTCACCCACCATCCAGGTTCCGCTGGTTGCGATGGTCAGCTACGCCATCATCTTTCGCCATGGGATCGAGACATTCCTGGACCAATGCCGCTTGGCCGGTGTCGCCGGGCTGATCGTCCCGGACTTGCCATCGGATGAGTCGGATGAGTTGCGGGGCCTGTGTGAGGCTCGAGACCTGAACCTGATTCCGCTTATCACGCCCACCACCACCCCGGCAAGAGTTGCCAAGATCCTCCAACAATCCGGTGGATTTATCTACTATGTTTCCATCGCCGGAATCACGGGTGAAAGAACCAATCTGCCAACCGAGTTGGCCGACAAATTGCGCGACCTCCGATCTCGAACAAAGAGACCCGTCTGCGTTGGATTCGGGATTAGCGATCCAGGCCAGGCCGCCCTGTTGACTGACGCCGCCGACGGAGTGATTGTTGGGTCGGCGATTGTACGAAGGATTGGTGAGCTGGCGGTTCACGATCGGGAGGCTGCCATCCAAGGTGTCGTCCAGTTTTCTCAGAAAATGGTTGCTTCGTTAAAACGGGGCTGATCGGAACGCCTGGGCTTGAATTGTCAGCAAGAAAATCTTCTCAGGCCGGCCAAATCGCCTCATGGACGGTCCGTCTGTTTGACAACGTTTGCTGTTTCGGCAGGTCAAAGGGCAAGACCTGCTGGCAAGCACTTGGCAAAACGACTTGACTCAGACAATTTGCCATCACTAGAGTTAATAGTGAGGGCAATCTATCTCCGGAGGTCAAAACGTGACGGCAGGACCGAATAGGTCGGCGATGCATCGCTATTTTGCCGGGCTCGCCGAAGCAACGTTTCAAACACAGTTAGGCGTTGTCGATCCACCCATGATCGACTACCTGAGCGACCTACTGATACGGTTCGTACGGAACGATGCCGTCCACTCTGTCCGTTCTGTCAACGGCCGGCCCCTACAAAGCGTGACGGAAATGGTTTCCGAGGCGACCCAGCGATTGGGCGATGCCAAACGAAGAATCCATCAGCATATTGGGGACTTTACGTTGTTCTGGGCGGGAGTTTATCCAGAGGCGTTGAGCCGACCAGGCGAATCAGGCGATGCAACCAGTCATCAATTTGAAAACTACTGCACACACGGTCGCCGGGCTTATCGGATTGCCAGTAGCATCGACTCATCCAGTAACGACGGACCTGAACCCCTAGTGCTGGAGCGTCTCAGCGAGCAATTCGATCTCTGCTGTTATGGCTTGCGTGAAGTGCGGCGGCAGTGGGAAGATGGCGAAAGCGGCCCGCCGGGCCCCGGTCACTTGCTGGTCAACTGACGTACTCTTTATGAGAGAGCGCGGCTGGCCGTATGACAACGTCGTCCGAAAATTTTAAGAGACCAGCCCTCTGGTTACCATCATGAAAACATCTTCCAGGGTCGGTTCTTTCTCGGCGTAACTCTTGACCTCGACCTGATTTTGAACCAAATCGGCCAACAGCACGGCTTGGTCAGCGGTTCCCTCAGCAAACTCGATCGCCACCCGCTCGCCGTCAACCTGTACGTCACGAACCGCAGGATTCGAACGGATGATTGACAGGCCCTTCTGCAATTCGTTGCCAAGTCTTGCATGGATCACGATATTTCCGCGGATCCGCTTGTAAACGTCCTCGATCGGGCCGTGCATCAACAATTGGCCTCGTTCGATAATTCCAATCGAAGTACAACAGTCGGCCAACTCGGTCAGAATATGGCTGGAAATTAGAATCGTTTTGCCCATCTGCCTCAGCTCCTTGAGCAGGGCTTTGACTTCAATCCGCGCCCGGGGGTCAAGACCGCTAGCCGGTTCGTCCAAGATTAAAACCGGGGGGTCGTGCACCAATGTCTTGGCCAGGCAAAGACGTTGTTTCATTCCGCGGGAAAGTCCATTGACAAAGTCATCCCGCTTGTGAGTCAAGTCCAGCAGTTCGAGGACGTCCCGAATCACGCGCTTTCGCTGGTTCCGACCAATCTGGTAGGCGACTGCGAAGAAGTCGAGAAACTCCCAGACTTTCATCCCATCGTAGACGCCGAAACTGTCGGGCATGTAACCCACGCTGCGGCGGACGTCCATCGGGTTCCCCGATACGCTAAAACCGTTCACCGAGCCGTCTCCCCGTGAAGCGCGGAGCAGGGTCGCCAAAAATCGAATCGTGGTACTCTTACCCGCGCCATTAGGTCCGATGAAGCCAAACATCTCGCCTTCATCAATCTTCAGGTTGAGAGCACTGACAGCCGTGAATTCACCGTAGTCTTTGCCAAAATCGTTCAGTTCGATCATCGATCCGGTTCTGTCTCTTTATCAAGTATGGTTGAGTACAGTGGTCTTTTACGTGGTGGGTTTCGGTCGTTGCCTGGTCATGGTCGATCGGCAGGGCCGTTCAGTTCGTTCGATTCATCTTCCCAGTCCAGGTTACTGCGCCTTCCTCCAAAATCGCTCAATAAGTTGCTGTCCGGCCCAACATCGGGCAAGGGAGGCCGTTTCAAGTGAACCAGAACCAACGTCTCCTCGTCCGTTTGGGTCGACGTCGGGTCAAACCGATTGTTGCCCAAAGCTTGACGAGTCAATCCGAGCAACCGGGTTTCACCCGGAGCCACGGGAAGGTTGTCCAAGATCGCCTCGAGCAACCCGCTAACGTTGATCTTTGTCGCCGGAAACAGTTCCGAGAAAACCGACGCAAAGATCGGGTAACTGAGAAGCTTTTTCTCATTGAGATCTGCTGGGTCTTCTGCTCCCGGTTCGGATGAATTCAACAGACGATTTTCGCTGGTCACTCGAAACGTATTCCACTGATCTTTGATCTCCGGAACACCCTGGAACTGCTCGATCGACAGCCTTGTCATTTCGTCGACCTCAACTATCCCCGCTTGCCTGGCAACGTCCGCCCAGATCCGCCATGCCCTCGACTGAGAAGCTTCCGGACAGATCAACGGGCGAAGGGTTTCCTTGATGGCCGTTTCGGGCAGCGGTTGGAACGGCAAGCCTTCCTGCACATCTCCCGAGGGAAGGTCGCCGATCCAGGCATATTCCAAGCGAGCGTCGGGTAACCTGCGACAAATAACGGCCTGCTGCAGAAAGACCTGGCTATTGTTCTCAAGGCGAGTGGTCGAAGGACCGTCATCGTATCGAATAGGTCCGCCCAGGTCCAACATCATCTCGGTATGCAACAGACCAGTCGTGTTGGACTGTATTTGAAAATTTTCCAAGCGGTTGGCTAGTGTCCTGTGCATGGTGACCGACGAGAGCTTCTCTTTACGACGGTACTTGTCGGGCGACAAACCGAACGGCAACGATTGAGCCGATGCATTATCCAGATCGAGTTCATAACCGGTCGATAGCGATGTGTACAGCGCTGAATATTGGCTTAAGTGTGCCCGCGGGTGGCCTTGGTAGACCTCGAGTAGCCCAACCTGTGTGTTGCTGCGCACAAAACCGATATCCAATGAGGCCATTCTGGCAACGGCAAAAGCGCCGGCAACGGCAATCAGGGGCGCGGCGATCCAGGCCCACTCTACCCGGCCCAAAAGGCGAAAAACCAGCCAGTTCAGCGGGACCAACACCACCAGGTAAACAGCCAACATCTGAAAGACGAATTTGCTGGATGGAGGCGTGATGCCGGCCGATTCAACCAACGTCTCGCGAGCCGCGTTGGCGATCCCACTCTGGTCGTTCCAGCCGGCCTTGCCGGCCTGAACATCGTGCTGGTAGCCACCATAATGCCAGGTGTCCTCGGCACTCCGTAGCTTTTTCGAGGAGGGTTGGCCGACCAGGTCAAAGCCTGTTTCGATCGTCTCGGTAAGACCATCTTGCTGCCACCCGAACCCATTGCTCGTGCGACCTTGGGTATCCAGTTGCGCCAGTTGCTTGAAATCAAGCTGATGGGTCTCTTCGCCATTGGATAGGTCGCGACTGGTATACCGCAAAGTGGTCGCCAACATCGGATCAAGAATATGGGTTTTGTCGTCCAGAAATTTAAATGACAGTGTGTCGGAACGAGTCTTACCAAACTGCCGCGCCGGCTTACGCAGCAAACAACCGTTGAAGAAACTGCGATAGCTGGGCCAAGCAACCAAGGGCGCTTCATCCAATGAAAAAGAGGTCACGACGACTCGCCCTCGCCCGACCTGACGCTCGATCGCAATCTCACCCGTATTGTTAACAAACGTTGCTTCCGGGTGTGGCTTGAATTCGACACCGAGCAAAGGACTTTGATCATCCACCTTCAATGTGTGCTTCTGTTGCGGGCTATTCTTGACAGGGACGGCCCAATATTCGTTGAGTTCCTGCAGGTCCTGATCGGTCAGGTTGCGCGTTCCTTCAAAACGGGCGGGTAAATATTCAGCCAAGAAGCTGGATTGCAGTTTGTCCAAACAATCGGGACCACTCAAAATCAATTGACCACCAAAATGCAACCAGTCGACCAATGATTGTTGTTGGTCAACATCCAACTGATTGGGGTCCAAATCGTCCCAGATCAGATAGGCCATCGTCGTCCAATTCAAGGCCTCTCGCGGCAAGGGGATCGGGTCCGTGCTAGGACGCGTGCGCACCACATAATAAAAAGGCGGAAACCTCTCGCTCTGATAGGTCACATCGGGGATGACCACACTGTCCATTGCTGTGACATAAGCGTAGGCGTCAGGTCGGTTGGTCAAAACGACCAGGTGCTGCTGGAAATTATGCATCGCGGCCCGCGCAAATCGGGTGCCATGCTGCAACAGACCACTGGATTCACTGTTGAATTCAAAATCGACACTCGTGTTGGTCAGCGTCAGGTTCTTGGGAAGGTACAGGCTAATTTGAAAATTGCGCCATTCTTCCTTTGGTAATGAGGCAGGCCGAACCGACTGTGGAATATAGTTGGTCCTCCAGACGTTGGAGGGTTCGCTCAATCGCCCATTAAAAGGCCTGGCCACCAGCTCACCTCGGGCGTCGAAGTTGTTAGCGATCATTCGGACATCGGCGGTCACCCAGTGGCCCAGCTTGGTCCGATTCGTCCGGACTTCATCAAAGTAGTTGCCGGGAAAAACAACCGGTGGCTTGTCTTCGTAATTCTCTTTGGGCTGATTCTGTTTCTTTTCCTCTTTGGCTGCGCTTGCCTGAGAATCTTCTTCCGTACAGCCACCACATCCGGCTACCAACAACAGCGAGCATGCCAGCGAGGCCATGGCCAAGAGCCGGCAAGCCGGATTGGAAAGCGATTGCACGTGCGTCATTGGTCGCAGCATTTCCTGTGAGAGTCCAAATAACCCGGCGGGCCTGAGGAGTGGCAAGGTCTTTTTGATTCTATACCTATCGCCTCAGGCGGGCGACGAACATATTCACAATAATTCGCTTTTTTGAAGGGTCCCCGCTCCAGGACCGGCCGGGAAGATGGCTCTATTCGGTAGCTGATCCTTGGGTTTGGGCAGCCGCCAGAGTGTTTTCTAGCAACATTGTCACCGTCAACGGACCAACGCCACCGGGCACGGGTGTCAGGTACGAAGCCGCTGTCGCGACGTCCTGATAATCGACATCTCCCACCAGTCCATCGTCCGTTCGATTGATTCCGACGTCGATCACGACCGCCCCGGGCTTCACCATGGAAGCCGTAATAAACTCAGGCTGTCCGATCGCTGCGACCAAGATGTCGGCCTGCCGTGTAATGGCTGCCAGATCAGCCGTTTGGCTATGGCATATCGTGACCGTCGCATTGGCCATATCCGGACCGAGCCCAATATCGCGATTCGTCAACATGAGCCCCATTGGCTTACCGACAATATCACTGCGCCCCACAATGACGACATGTTGGCCCCGGGTGGGGAGCTGGTAACGCTTCAACATTTGCACGATGCCATGTGGCGTGCAAGGCAAAAATTGCGGTCGTCCCTGCGAGATCAAACCAACATTGTGCGGATGAAACGCATCCACGTCCTTCAGTGGATTCACAGCATCCAGTACAACCTGGGTGTTGACCCCGCGTGGCAGAGGTAACTGAACAAGGATCCCATTGACGTCACTATCCTCGTTCAACTGCTGCACCAGAGCGAGGACTTCCTCTGTCGTAGAATGTTCTGGCAAGCGATGCAATTGACTGCGGATACCCGCTCGTTGACAGGCGCGCTCCTTGTTGCGGACGTAAACCTGACTGGCCGGATCATCCCCCACCAAAACGGCGGCCAGTGTGGGCGCCGCTTGGCCCTCCTCCACAAACCGGTCCACTCGCTCCTTGATTTCTGCTTGAATTTCCTTGGCAATCCGTTTGCCGTCCAAAACTTCCGCGGCCATGCTTTCCCCTTACTTCCGTTGATTTGGGAGGCCAATATACCGCCCCGCTTTGGTCATCGATTGTCGGGCTGCAAACGGTCGGACCGTTCGCCCTCTTGACTTGCCTCGTCTGTCGCGGTTTGCCCTTCGCCCGATCGGTCGGGTGAATTCTCACGAACGTTAAATGGCATTGCAAGGATCTCTGATTCAACTATTTTTTTGAGCGCCAGCACGTTCCGAACCATTTGCTGTTGCCTCAGATCAGAATCCTGAAGTGGAGCCATCAACCGATTCAATCCCCGGTTGGTCAATTTGACCTGATAACTCAGCCTCGTCTTGCCCGATTCATTTTCCAGTTTGAATATGGAACTGAAAATCACATCGGAAGCCCGTGAACGGACCGTGAATACCTCGTTCTCTTGAAAACGGATCACCTCTTCTTTGAAGACCTGGGTAGTTCCGTTGAACTGCAATGATGAAACCAATTTCGAGCCGAGCTCAATCGGGCCCTCTTGGAGCAAGCGGATCTCGACGAGCTCCGAATTCCATTTTTTTATCCGCTCTGGTTCGGTCAGGTAGGGGTAAACCTGATCCGTGGATGCGTTGATTGATACCACCGTTGAATATTCCTGTTTTTTTCCTCCTAGAAACCAGAGGCAACCGATGGTGATTCCCATCGCGATCACCAGAAATAACAGAAATTTAACGATACCGCTCATGGAAATTCGCATATTAAAGCAGCGGAGTGGGCGCCCGAACGGTCATCCTAACCGAATGACCCCGTTTTTCAACTATTGCGCGGCAAGCCGAGCCAGCAAGCGCTCAGCCGGCGAAGTGATCAGGCGCCGTTTGCCGACACAGGCTGGTCCATTATTTAAGTGCGGACGCCGGTGGATAAGGAGCAGAGCGAGCTGCGGTCCGGCCGGTATAGACCTAAGCGGATCATTTAAGAGGTCGCCCGCTGCAACCGGCTCGGAGACGCATTATGATGAGGAACAACCGGGCTTTGCCATACGGCCATCGGATGAAGCGACAACCTACTATCCTCCCTTTTGCGAGAGCGTGAATGAAGCCGGTTCCCTATATAACGCCTGAAGAAATTCGTGAGCGCACTCCTTACCCCGAGCTGATTGCGGCCCTGGATGACATATTTCGAACCGATACCGTGGCGCCGCCTCGGCATCACCACACCATTCCCCAAAACAGTGGTCCCGATGCCACATTGCTAATGATGCCAGCCTGGCGCCCAGGAGGCGATGTCGGTGTAAAAGTCGTCAATGTTTACCCGGAAAACGGAACTCGGGGACTCCCGGCTGTGCAGGGGATCCATCTCTTATTTGATGGGCAAACAGGGGAGCTGATGGCCTTGGCCGACGGCCCAGAAATCACTGCGCGAAGAACGGCTGCCGCTTCCGCCCTCGCTTCACGTTACCTCTCTCGTGAAGCAGCTGGTGTGATGCTGATGGTGGGAACCGGGCGATTATCACGAGAGTTGATACGCGCACACCGATGCGTCCGGCCTCTGGATGAAGTACTGGTTTGGGGACGAGACCCCGCCAAAGCACGCGCCGTGGTTGAGGAGCTTGACGACGGTAGTTTTTGTATCCAGACGGCCGCAACCCTCGAATCAGCTGCCCGCGAAGCGGACCTCATTTCGACCGCCACCTTGGCATGCCAACCGCTCATCCAGGGAGACTGGTTAAAACCTGGATCGCACCTGGACTTGGTCGGTGCCTACCGCGCGGACATGCGAGAAACGGACGACTTAGTCATGCGACGGGCTAATGCCGTATATGTCGACACTCGGCAGGGAGCTTTGCAGGAGGGGGGAGATCTGGTCCAAGCCATAGCCTCCGGCGCATTGGACCATTCCAAAATCGCGGCAGAGCTGGCTGACCTGGCGAGAGGCTACCCGGTAGCTCGGCAGGATAATCAAATCACGGTTTTCAAATCGGTCGGCGCTTCGATGGAAGACCTCGCCGCCGCGGAGCTCTGCCTGAAAAATGCCCCAGCCTAATTGGTCGTCCGAATCGACCTACCCCGGTTGCTTAGAGCCTCCTCGCTCTTCTTCAGACCGTCCTGCCAGGCTCTCAATGATTCATGCCGTTTCCCATCGATTTACGACAAACCACTCTGCCCATCCGGATTAAGTTTCCAGATAAACCAGAAAAATATCGAAATGATCAGCGACCCAACTGTCTCTGGCCGGGGCAGAGACAATTAAAATGGGTCTTTCTCCCACCGTGAGACCATCCGCAAGACCAACCCGATTTCGGGTTAGGGGTTTGCAGAGAGTCTCAGTTCATTGAGACTAGTAGGACCAGCCAACAACCAGCCGGTTAACAGTAGCCAGAGAAGACAGAACCATGGAATCGCAAGTAGAAAACCAAGGCATTCAAAGTAACAGCCTTAACGCATCCCGCAATTCATTCGAGAAAATCCCGATCCAGGTTTTTGGTCAACCCAGCGACGCCTCTCGAGCGGTCGCCGAACACATTGCCGACATGATCCGCACTCGAAATGCGCAAGACCGCCTCTGCGTACTGGGTCTGGCGACCGGCAGTACGCCTATCGGCGTTTATGCAGAACTGGTTCGCATGCATCGGGAAGAAGGATTGTCATTCCAAAATGTGGCAACCTTCAATCTGGATGAGTATTACCCGATCCATCCCGACGAGTTGCAGAGCTATGTCCGATTCATGCACGAACATCTGTTTGATCATATCGACATACCAGCCGAGAACATCCACATCCCCAACGGCCTGCTGCCCAAAGAGGATGTGGCCGATTTCTGTGCTCAGTATGAAGCAAAAATTCAAACGATGGGGGGGATCGATATCCAGATACTGGGTATCGGTCGTACAGGGCATATCGGTTTTAACGAACCTGGCTCCAGTAAGGAGAGTTTGACACGATTGATCACCCTCGACAAAATCACCCGGGCTGACGCGTCAAGTGATTTCTTGGGTGAAGAAAACGTACCGAGACGAGCCATCACGATGGGGGTCGGGTCGATCCTCAAGGCAGAAGAGATCCTGATCATTGCCTACGGAGAACATAAAGCCGGAATTGCAGCCACGGCAATCGAAGGTGAAGTCACGTCGTCGGTCTCAGCCAGCTTTCTTCAGGAGCACCCGAGTGCCAAGTTCATTCTCGACCTGTCGGCCGCACAAGGCTTGACCCGCTACCGCTGCCCATGGCTCACCGACTCGATCCAGTGGACCAAGAAACTGCAACGCAAGGCCGTTCTCTGGCTGGCCCAGCAAGTGAACAAACCGATCCTCAAATTGACTGATGAAGATTACAACGAGGGCGGCCTGCAAGACCTGCTGGCCGCACACGGGCCAGCCTATGACATCAATGTCCGCGTTTTTCGACATCTGCAATCGACCATCACGGGTTGGCCAGGCGGAAAACCGGAAAAGTATTATCGTCCGGGTGACATTCGGACCGAGCGAGATGAGATTTTTCCGAAACGGGTGCTTATCTTTTCACCTCACCCCGACGATGACGTGATATCGATGGGTGGAACCTTGATTCGGCTGGTCGACCAAGAACACGAAGTGCACGTCGCTTACCAGACTTCTGGTAACATTGCCGTGTTTGATGACGACGCGATTCGATTTTGTGAATTCGTATCCGACTTCCATCAGGAATTCGGTCTGTCTAACGATTCAGCCCAGGACTTGGAGCGTCGGCTGGAGGGTTCTCTCAAGAACAAAGGGGCAGGGCAGGTCGATGGGCCAGAAGTCCAGGCTGTCAAAGGTCTCATTCGCAGAGGCGAAGCGAAAGCGGCCACCCGTTTGTGCGGCGTACCAGGAGACAACCTGCATTTCCTCGACATGCCTTTTTATGAAACAGGTAAAATCAAAAAGAAGCCCCTCTCAACGGAAGACATCCAGATGATCGTCGACCTTTTGCACGAGGTCCAACCCCACCAGGTCTATGCGGCGGGTGATTTGCGGGACCCGCATGGCACCCACCGCACCTGCCTGAGTGCGGTGTTGCAAGCCTGTGAAAAATGTCGAGATGAAACCTGGTACAACGACTGTACCGTCTACTTATACCGTGGGGCCTGGCATGAATGGGAACCCCATGAGATCGAAATGGCCGTCCCGCTTAGTCCTAACGAGGTGGTTCTCAAACGCAATGCCATTTTCAAACATGAATCTCAAAAAGATCGAGCCGTCTTCCCCGGCCACGACCCCCGGGAGTTCTGGCAGCGGGCCGAGGACCGTAATGCCAAAACCGCCAGGCTGTATGATCAGCTGGGCCTGGCCGAATATGAAGCGATCGAGGGGTTTGTCACCTGGCATGGTGATCAGTCATTCCTGTAAGCCGTTCGCGGGCCGGATCTATCATGAAGGATGAATCTGCTTTCAGCCAATCACGGTTGTTGGAACTGGCCGAGATCTATCGAGGCGGCCTGCTGGATGACGTCCTTCCTTTTTGGCTGCAAAATGCAGTTGATCAGGAACTTGGCGGGATCATGGCGTCGGTGGACCGTTCGGGAAATTGCATCGACACCGACAAGAGCGTTTGGCAACAAGGACGATTTTCCTGGCTGTTGGGTCAACTTTACAACGATCCTCGATTACATAATCACCCACAACGTGAAGCGTGGTTGGCCGTCGCTACAGACACCCTTGAGTTCATCTCGCGATACTGTTTTGATTCGGTCGACGGACGAATGTGGTTTCATGTCACCCGCGAAGGCCAACCTGTTCGCAAACGGCGATACGCCTTTAGTGAGAGCTTTGCGGCGATCGCTTTCGGTGAATTGGCTCAAGCTACGGGGCGGGGCGAGTATTACGAGCAGGCCGAAACTTGTTTTGATCGGTTCCTTTCACACAGCCTGGACCCCTCAGGCTGTGAGCCAAAATTCACGGGAACGCGGCCCATGCAGAGCATTGGTTTCCCCATGATCTGCCTGGTCACGGCACAAGAACTGCGAGATTCGATCGATTTACCCGCAGCAGATCAGGCAATTGACCGAAGCATCGAAACCATTCGCAACTACTTTTACAAACCGGAAATACAATGCGTGATGGAAACGGTTGGACCGGCAGGTGAAATGCTCGACCATTTTGACGGTCGCACTCTGAACCCTGGACATGCGATCGAAGGCGCCTGGTTCATCATGCAGGAAGGCCAGCACCGGGACGACCCAGAGCTGGTACAGATGGGACTGAACATGCTGGATTGGATGTGGGACCGTGGGTGGGATGCCGAATTTGGCGGCTTACTCTACTTTGTCGACGTGCGCGGCCTGCCCCTGCAGGAATACTGGCACGACATGAAATTCTGGTGGCCTCACAACGAAGTTTTAATTGCCACCTTGCTCGCCTACCGACTGACGGGTGAGGCCAAGTATGCTGAGCGGCATGAACAGGCGCACCGCTGGGCTTATCAACATTTCCCGGACCCGGAACAGGGGGAGTGGTATGGCTACCTGCACCGTGACGGTCGAGTCAGTACCACGCTCAAGGGCAACCTCTGGAAGGGCCCGTTTCATCTTCCGCGCATGCAACATGTCTGCTGGAACTTACTGGAACAGATGTTGTCGGACGTTTGATCGGCCGTCAACCGTTTGAGTATTCGATAGACAAACCTGGTCGGTTGGTCTAAAAAAACGGCCAGAGGACCCAACAAGAGTGCCGGTTTCCGCACAGTACCGAACGATTGAATATGAATTTTGCCGAAGCAGTGAAACGCCTCGCCCCGTCACTGGAGGGCGAAATCCGCCTCGACACAGCGACCCGCCAGGCGTACGCCACCGATGCCTCGGTATACCAACAGGTCCCAGCCGCTGTGGCTCTGCCCAAATCGGTCAGCGATCTGCAGCAGTTGATCCACTTGGCAGGGGAAACAGGGGTTGGTCTCATTCCTCGAGCCGCCGGAACCTCTTTGGCTGGGCAAGTGGTAGGTCCCGGTATCATCGTCGACCTATCGCGCCATTTTAACCGGATTCTGGAGATCAACAGGGATCAGCAGTGGGCCCGGGTTCAGCCAGGGGTCGTCCGTGACGAACTGAACCTGGCCCTGATCGAACAGGGACTGATGTTCGGACCCGAAACCTCCACGTCCAACAGGGCGATGATCGGCGGTATGGTTGGCAACAACTCCTGCGGCGCCAACTCGATTGTCTATGGCTCCACGCGCGATCAGACAATCGAGATAGAGGGCCTGCTATCCGACGGCAGCCTCGCCAGACTGGGTCCGATCGACACCGACCAGTTGGCGCGCCTGGCAGAACGCGAGCCGAATTGTCTGGCCGACCAGCTTACGGTCGATACCTATCGCCTGCTGGGGGACTCAGCCGTTCAGGAGGAAATCGTTCGCCGGTTTCCCAAGCCAACCATCCGTCGTCGCAACACGGGCTATGCGTTGGACCGATTGATCGAATGTCATGCATATGGACGTGGCGATGAGCCTTTCAACCTTTGCCAACTGGTTGCGGGCTCTGAAGGTACCCTCATGTTGGTTACCGAAGTCAAGCTGCGGCTGCATCACTTACCGCCACCCAAGTCGGCTCTTCAGTGTGCCCATTTCAATTCCGTACAAGAGGCACTGCAGGCGACCCAAATCGCCATGCAGTTCCAGCCTTATGCCTGTGAGTTGATGGACCGGCTGATCATTGAAGGTGCCCGGCGCAACTTGGAGCAGGCAGATAACCTCGACTTTGTTCAAGGTCAACCGGCCGCCATCCTGGTCACCCAGTTTCGCGGCGCAAGTGAGGCTGACGTGGCGCAACAATTTCAGGCCCTGCAAAGGAAACTCGAAACCGCAGGCCTGGGAACGGCCTATCCGGTCCTCTGGGGCCCCGCCGCCGAGCGTGTTTGGAGTGTTCGCAAGGTGGGTCTAGGCGTTGTTTCCAATTTACCAGGCGACGAAAAGCCAGTGGCCGTTGTCGAAGATACGGCCGTCGACTTGGCAGATCTGCCGGCTTACATTGCCGACTTTCAGAAACAGATCGAGCAGACGTATGACGTCTCCTGTGTTCACTACGCCCACGCTGGGAGTGGCGAACTGCACTTGAGGCCCGTACTGAACCTGAAGCGGGCAGAGGGCGTCCGCAAGTTCCGGCAAATTGCAACCGACGTTGCTCGCCTCGTTGGCGATTACCGAGGTTCGCTCAGCGGCGAACATGGGGACGGACGGCTGCGGGCCGAATTCATTGAGCAAATGGTAGGCCAGCAGGCTTACCAATGGATGCGGCAAATCAAGCAGATCTGGGACCCCGCAAACCTCTTCAATCCGCAGCGGATTGTCGACCCGCCCCCGATGGATCAGCAGCTGCGTTACCAAGTCAACCAAATTCAAAGCAAGCCGGATACAATTTTCGATTTTGAGTCGACCGGCGGCATGCTCGGCGCCGCAGAACTCTGCAGCGGTTCGGGCGATTGTCGCAAGACGGCCTTGATGGGTGGCACCATGTGTCCCAGCTACATGGCCACGCGCGACGAGATGGACAGCACCCGCGCCCGGGCCAACCTGCTAAGACAGTCGATGACGGGGCAACAGGGTGCCAAGGCACCGTTTGATCAGGTCGGCGTCAAGCAGATCCTCGACCTCTGCCTTTCCTGCAAGGGGTGCAAACGGGAGTGTCCCTCCAATGTCGACATGGCCAAACTGAAGGCCGAGTTCATGCAGGGTTACCACGACCTGCACGGTTTGCCATGGCGGACGCGACTGATGGCGTCCAGTCACGTCTGGTGGCAACGCGCCAGCAAAGTGCCCTGGGTATACCATCTCTTCACCCAAACCCGGGGGTTATCGCACCTGACAAAAAGAGTCCTGGGAATTCACCCGGCTCGATCGGTTCCGCGAATTTCAAACCCTACCCTCAGTCGTTGGCTGAAACAAAGACAACCGCATCCCAACGCCGGTAAGCGAGGAGCTGTCTGGCTGTTTGTCGATGAATTTACCGATTACCTCGAT
>JAYZCF010000026.1:0-8880 GCA_036338455.1 Planctomycetota bacterium | reverse complement strand
CCCTTTGAGCGGGAATTGATTTCACGGGCGATTCAAAAAGCATTCCGAGCCGACCTGGGCATAGGCGTGAGTGAACCGCTCAAGATTGACCTGGTCACCGAGATCGAGGAGATCACCAGCGAAGTGGTCAATCACGTCTTCGATGCATCTCATTCACCCGAGGGTGCCGATGTTGAGAAGATTCAAGACTTTGTCGAACAAGAGTTGATGCGGGCTCAGTATTTCTCTGTGGCGCGGCGCTACATTCTGTACCGTGCTGAGCAAACGAAAATCCGGCAGTTGCGTGCCGAAGAGCGGATGGAGAGCACATCCCCGTTCCCGCAAATGATGGTCCAGCGGGAAAATCGTCTAGAGAATTTTGATTTTGCCCGACTCCGCAGCCAAGTTGCGACGGCCTGCGAAGGTTTGGGTGAAGAGTGTGATGCCGAAGAACTGTTCGCTGAGGTTGAAAAACAGTTTTTCAACGGGATCACGCCGAAGGAAATCAGCCGGGCAATGGTTTTGGCCGCGCGATCTCGGATCGAAATGGATCCGAAGTACGATACCGTTGCTGGCCGGTTGGTTCTGAATATCATCTACCGCGAATCACTGGGTAAGTCGACCAGTGATTCGAACTTGGAACAGTTGTACGCCGATAAGTTCGCCGGCTTTGTTCACGAGGGTATCGCGGCAAGTCGTATCTCTCCAGAGCTGGCAGAGTTTGATCTGCTTCGCCTTGCATCGGCGATCTGTCCGGAGCGGGATGCCCTATTCCCATACCTCGGTTTGCAGACAATCTATGACCGCTATCTGTTGCATATTGACGGCCGGCGAATTGAGGCACCGCAATATTTCTGGATGCGGGTCGCGATGGGGCTGGCAATCGGCGAAGGTGAAGATCGCAACGAGCGGGCCATTGATTTCTACAATATCCTCTCCAGCTTCCGGTTTACCTCGGCAACACCGACTCTGTTCAACTCGGGTACACTGCATCCCCAGTTGAGCTCCTGTTACCTGAGCACGGTGAGCGATGACCTCGACAATATTTTCAAGTTGATTTCCGATAATGCCAAGCTCTCCAAGTGGGCTGGTGGTTTGGGGAATGACTGGACCAATATTCGTGCGACCAACGCCCACATCAAGGGAACCAATGGTCAGAGCCAGGGTGTGATTCCGTTTTTGAAGGTGGTCAGCGACACGGCCGTCGCCGTTAATCAGGGCGGCAAACGGAAGGGGGCTGTTTGTTCCTACCTCGAAACATGGCACATGGATATCGAAGAGTTCCTGGACCTTCGTAAGAATACGGGTGATGACCGTCGTCGAACGCACGATATGCACACGGCTAACTGGATTCCCGACCTGTTCATGAAGCGGGTCGTTGAGGAGCGGGATTGGACGATGTTCAGCCCGGATGAAACTCCAGATCTGCACGATCTCGTCGGCCAGGCGTTCGAAGAGCGTTATGAGTTCTACGAAAATGAGGCGCGCGAAGGCCGCATCAAGTTGCATCGATCGATTCCTGCCGTTGATCTTTGGCGAAAAATGCTGACCCGCGTTTTCGAAACAGGGCATCCTTGGATCACCTTCAAAGACCCGTCCAACGTGCGTTCACCTCAGGATCATTGCGGTGTCGTCCACAGCAGCAACCTCTGCACCGAAATTCTGCTCAACACGTCTGAGACGGAAACGGCCGTTTGCAACCTCGGTTCGATCAACATGTTGAACCACGTAAAAGATGGGCAGCTCGACAGGGAGAAGTTGGAAGAGACGGTCACCACGGCGATTCGCATGTTGGATAACGTGATCGATATCAATTACTACCCGACCGACGAAGCGAAGAACTCGAATCACAAGCATCGTCCAATCGGACTCGGTTTGATGGGTTTTCAGGATGCTTTGGCTGCTTGCGGCATTAGTTATGCCAGTGATGAAGCGGTCGAATTTGCTGACCGAAGCATGGAGGCTATTTCGTACTATGCGATCATGGCTTCCAGTCGTTTGGCGGCCGAGCGGGGTGCCGACTCGAGTTACGAAGGTTCCAAGTGGGACCGTGGCCTACTGCCGATCGATACGATCGAATTGATGGAAGAGCAGCGAGGCATGCCCATTCAGATGGATCGTTCGATGACCATGGACTGGGATGTGGTTCGCGGTCAGGTGGCTTCCGCTGGTATGCGGAACAGCAATGTGATGGCGATCGCGCCAACGGCCACGATTTCGACCATCATTGGTGTGACCCAGTCGATCGAGCCAACCTACAAACATCTCTTCGTCAAGAGCAACCTTTCCGGCGAGTTCGTGCAAGTTAATATTAAGCTGGTCAATGAGCTCAAAGAGCGGAATCTCTGGAATGAGGACTTGCTGGAGGCGATCAAGTATTACGATGGCTCTCTCGGTGAAGTGCCCGGTTTGCCAGAAGATATCAAGACCCGCTATGCGACCGCGTTTGAGATCGAGCCGAAATGGATCATCGAGTGTGCCAGTCGTCGACAGAAATGGATCGATATGGGGCAGTCTTTAAATCTTTACATCGAGCAGCCAAGTGGCCGCAAGCTGGACGAAATGTATCGATTGGCTTGGATGGCGGGCCTGAAAACGACTTATTACCTACGCTCATTGGGAGCGACACAGGTAGAGAAATCAACTGTGGATATCAATAAGTTTGGCGTGCAGCCTCGCTGGATGAAGAACTCGAGTGATTCCTCCAACGTGGTGGTCGAACGACAGGCCGAAGTGCAGCAATGTTCGATCGACGACCCCGACTGTGAGGCATGCCAGTAAGGACGGCGGACGACGCTCTCTCGAGAAGGGGCGGAAAACACCCAGTTGGCATTGAGTGTCCACTGAAATTGAAACAACCAGTAATTAATTAGTGATAGAAAATCAAGATTGCAAGGAGTAGCAATATGGCGACAGATATTCATAGCAGCGAGACTCTTCAAGGCTCCGTTTCACGGGTTGATGCCAGTGAGAAACGGCTGATCAACTGCCACCAAGTGGATGTGAATCAGTTGATGCCCCTCAAGTACAAGTGGGCTTGGGAGCATTATGTCAACGGATGTGCCAATCACTGGATGCCAACCGAAGTTCCAATGAACAAGGACATCGAGATTTGGCGATCCAACCAGCTGACCGAAGGCGAGCGGCATGTGATCATGCGCAACCTCGGCTTCTTTTCAACGGCTGAAAGCCTGGTGGGTAACAACCTCGTGCTGGCGGTGTTCAAGCACATCACCAACGCCGAGTGTCGGCAATATCTGTTGCGGCAAGCTTTTGAGGAAGCCGTACACGGTCATACTTTCTTGTACGTGGTGGAGAGCCTGGGCTTGGACGAGGGCGAAGTCTTCAACATGTACAACGAAGTGCCGGCCATCGCTCGGAAAGACGCGTTTGAAATGGAACTGACCCGTGAGGTTCTGGATCCTGATTTCACAACGAACTCCTTCGAAGGTGCCCAGACTCTCCTGAAAAACCTGATCGGATTTTACCTGATCATGGAGGGTATCTTTTTCTATACCGGTTTCGTGATGATTCTGTCTTTCCATCGCCGAAACCTGATGAAGGGAATTGGCGAACAGTTCCAATACATTTTGCGGGACGAGTCGATCCATTTGAACTTTGGGATCGACCTGATCAATGGAATCAAGGCTGAGAACCCGGATCTGTGGACGCCCGAGTTCCAGCAGCAGATGATCGAGCGCGTGCGAGAGTCGGTGGAATTGGAAATTGCCTACGCTCATGATTGCCTCCCCAACGGCGTACTGGGATTGAATGCCAAGTTGTTCCGCGACTACGTTCAGTTCATCGCTGATCGTCGATTGGAAAGAATTGGCTTGGCGACCCAGTATGGTAGCCCCAACCCGTTCCCGTGGATGAGTGAAACGATGGACCTGTCTAAGGAAAAGAACTTCTTTGAGACACGTGTCACGGAATACCAAACGGGTGGCACGTTGGATTGGGACTAACGGATCGGCGAATCGCCCCACTATTTCGAAAATTAAGCCGCGGCTGGGCTGCGGCTTTTTTTATTGGGAGGACCTCATGGAGACAGGACTCGAGTCCAAGACGGTGGTCATTACGGGGGCGAGTGGCGGCATCGGGCAAGCCTTGGTGCGGGCTTTCGCCGCCGAGGGCGCGCGGGTGGTGATTCACTATTTCCGTGGCCAAGAGAATGCGCTGCAATTAGCCGACGAGGTCGCCGACTCGCTTACGGTAGGTGCCGACTTGCGTTGCGAAACCGAGGTTTGCAGAATGTTCGAGCAGATCGAAAAGCAGTCCGGAGCCCCTGATATTCTCGTGGCCAACGCCGGTTTTTGGCCTGCCCCCAATGTGCCGATTCAAGAGATGTCCTTGGAGCAGTGGAACGATACCCTGGCCGCTAACCAGACCAGCGCATTCCTTTGTGCGCGGGAATTTCTCGCCTGTTGCGCCCGGCAATCGGTCGAAGCGCCTTCGATCGTGCTGGTTGGTTCAACAGCTGGTGCGGTCGGGGAAGCGGGGCACGGGGATTACGCGACGGCTAAGGGGGGATTGATGAGTGGCTTGTTGAACTCGCTGAAAAATGAAATTCCCCGTTCCTTTCCCGGTGGACGTATCAATGCGGTTTGCCCGGGTTGGACGCTGACACCGATGGCTGAGAAATTGACGACTGAAGACGGGGTGCTGGAGAGGGTGTTGCAGACCATTGCCTTGCGCAAAGTTGGGCGTCCGGAAGATGTGGCCTCGGCGGTCCTGTTCCTGGCTTCCCAGCGTCTTGCCGGCCATATTACGGGCCAAAAATTGTTTGTCAGTGGCGGTATGGAAGGTAGAGTTCTGTATGACGCCCACGAGTGCGAGTGATGGGTCCCGTTGGCTAAGGTTCGACCAGGGTGGCGGCCGAGTGCAGGCGATTGGCTCGACGCGGGTTCCGGTTTGTCGAAGTCCCCATTTCCTATCACGGTCGCCGGTATAATGAAGGAAAGAAGATCGGGGTCCGAGATTTGTTCAACGCGATTTATTGTATTGGTCGATAAGGGGTAAGTGATTGAAGGAATTGGCCGTTTGGGGTGTGCTGACAGGAAATGTTCATGATGTGCGAGATTGGAAAACGATCCTTTTTACTGTTGACGTTGCTAATGAGTCTGCCCGCTCTCGGTCAAACCGTTGTTGCGCAAACAAGGATTGTTGAAATTGAAGTGAGCGCGGATCAGCGAGCCGAGTTGCACACCCAGCAGCGTTGGATGGAGGCCCTGTCGGAAATTGGTGCAGACCGGGTGCGATCGCGAACCAACCCAGTCGGTCGACCGGACATCAAGGAATACAGCTCGGGTAAAACCGTCGTGGTAAAAGTCAAAGGGGTCATCGATGGGAACCAACTGATCGTTCCGGGACACCGATTTTTCATTGGGGATCAGGCTGGCATGCGAGATTTTGTGCAGCAGCTGAAGGATGACGGTTCGAAGGTGACCTTGGCCGAAAAAAAAACATTCGGTCTGACGTCGGAGCAGCTGGTTGCGCTCTACCAGCGACTTTCGCGGCCGGTTGAAACAAGCACCCTTAGGCAACCCGCTTCCGAAGTCCTGAAATTACTATTGGGCCAATCGGGTATGGAAACGGAGTGGAGCGAATCGGCCCGCGGAGCGGTCCGAGGTGAAAGTGTCGTTAGCGAGGAATTGCAAGGCGTCAGTACCGGTACGGCTTTGGCAGCCGTCTTGCGACCGCTTGGTTTGGTGATGGTGCCCCAAAGAAAACAGGGCGGGGTGACGAAGCTCCACTTGGTCGATTCGCGTTCGGCCGATGAGCATTGGCCGATTGGTTGGCCGACGGATAAACCGTTGACCGCCTACCAGCCCAAGCTGTTTGACCGACAGAACATCGCCATCCGTGATTATCAGTTGGATCAGGCATTGTCGGCACTGCAAAGACGGGTTTCGGTTCCGTTTCTGTTCGATCAAAACAGCTTGGCGCGGGCCGGTATTGAGTTGGATAAGACCGAGGTCACCTTGGTGCGCGAGAACCTTGCCTACATGGTGGCGATTCAGAAATTATTGAGCCAATCCCGCCCTCGCATGCGGGCTGAGCTGCGATTGGATGAAGCGGGAAAACCGTTCCTTTGGTTTTCCACGGCTTTTGTGCAACGCTAGGTCAATTGGGACCGGTTAAACCTAGCACCTATCCTTCCTGTCTTGGAGGCTCTATCGCAGGAGGGAGCGTTAACGGCTGGAGGTCGGTTCTACGCTGGCGGTTGTGGCCGGAGACGTTGTCTGTTTCGATTCGTCCAAGAGGATTCGCATCTCCACTTCACTGCCCGGTTGTAGCACCCACCGTTGATTCTCGAAACGGTTGTCGACTTCGGCCCAGACCGAGTGGCGGCCACCCCGTTTTTCGATTCCCACACAGGTGATCTTTCCCTGAAACTCAGCCGTTCGTCCCCGCGCCAATTGGAGGGTGACCGTTACGGGCCGATTGACAAGTTCATGGGGGTCGAAGAGCGAACTCTTCACGTGACCTTGCACGCGGAGTCGGTCAATCCTCGCAATTCGCATGATCTTCTCCCCCGCCGTGACCCACTCGCCGCCTTCGCGGAACCGTTCAAAAACGAGTCCATCGATCTTGGAAACGACCTTATGACGCTCCACGCTGTGCTTGGCGGTGTCAGCGCGGATCGCTCCGGCTTGAGCATCGGCGGCTGCAATCTGACGGGCCGTTTGGGCAGCCAGCAAATCAAATTCAGAACTTTCCATTGAATATTGGGCCCGCTTGTACTCGAAGTCCGATTTGGAACCTTTGGCTCGCAGCTCCCTGGTTTTGGAGAACTCTTCGGTGGCCAGCTTGACTCGCGCCTCGGCGGCTTTGACCTCGTTTTCGTCTTCGGCCCTTAATTTGGCACTTTCGTATTTCTTGGTCGACTCTTCTTCCATGCGTTGGGCAATTCGATCATCCAGTTGCGCCACGGTCTGCCCTTGTTTGACCGGATCACCTTCTTTGACAAATACGTCGCTCAGTTGTCCACTTTCCAAAGCGGGAACGTCGATATCCTCGATCAGCACGACGACGCAGCTCTGCAGGTCGACCGCCTTGGGAGCACGGGTTGCCGATTCGGAGGTTTGACCCCAAGCGTTAGCAACAGGACAGGACAACAGAAGGGCGGCTACGATCAGGTGAGAGGTTGTTTTCATCGGTCGACTCGTTCCAAGAAAAAGGAGTAGCAAGCTCGTTGGTTGACCACCGGTCGGGGGACCGAAGGCCGTCCGATTCGACCCGGCGGACCGGGCATCGGAGTGCCTAGGCGGACCCCAAATTGTACGAGCTAGCCAAGCGTTTTGATCGTATTATCACAAAAACTGGTGTTAGAAAAAGAGACTTAGAACCACGATTACCAGAATCACCGCTCCAAACGCAATTTTACCCACCGTGCCGACCAGTCGCCCGACGAAGGCCGCACCTCCCACTTTGAGGCTGGCATTCATGTCGCTCCCTTGCCACCTTTCTCCCAGGGCGGCCCCGACCAAGGCGCCAAGGCAGGCGAAAAGCAGGCTTCCGACAATCCATCCGATAACCGGAATCGGCAGGCCAAAAAAGATACCGACGATGCCACCCACAATCGAACCGATCACGCTAAGGGCGGCCGCGCGGCGGCTGCCTCCCACTTGCTTGGTTCCCAAGACCGAGGCGCCGAATTCCAGCAATTCCCCCATGACTGCCAGGAAGAGGACTGCCACAATGGCTAACCAGCCTATTTCGCTGAACGATTCACCGACCCATAATGTCCAACAACCAGCTGCCAGAATCATCAGCCAATTACCGGGCAGCCCCAAAAGGTTTGTCAGCCAGAGGACAATCAGGAGCAGGATGAACAGGATTATCCAGAGATAGATCATGACAACGACGGCTGCGTAGCCTCGGCTTGGAAGAACAGGATCTGACAGTCTTTCGCGTTTTTAGTGCGTGCGTCGACGGATGCCTCGTTCGATTTTAGGTGTTAATGCCATGCCTGGCCATTACGCTCTCGCGAAACCATTGGTTGCGTCTCAGCTTGTCTGATGAACGGCAGTTAAAACCATTTGTGGAGGGTCGCTTGCACGGTTTCAAAAAAATCATGAAACCAGACATAGCCGATCGAACCGCTGCCGCATCGGATCCTGGCGGTAGCCCGGGTTCCCGATTTGAGCACGCCCGCCGGGACTTGGGCCGGGTCGAATTCAACCCAGGCAAGAGCTGAGTTGCCGGCGTCGGAGTAAACATCCAGTTTCAGGTCCACTGAGATGAGGCGCCCTTGGAACTCGCTTCCGGGCAGGGAAGCCAGGGTAAATTCGACAGTTGCCTTTTCTTCGTTCTGTTGCAGCTGATTCATCAAGTGCCCCATTCGTCGTTCCGGGATTTCCAACTCGACTTGCCAGGTCGTCTGTGGATCGACGATCGTCATCAGCGCCTGTCCCTTTTTAACGGGTCGTCCCAGCAGCTGTTGGCGGACTTTCCAATTGACGATTTGCCCATCGGCTGGGCAGACGACTGCCAGCTTGCCGGCCTGTTCCAGTTTCAGGTCGAGTTCGCGGTTCAGGCTGATTTCTGCCTGTTCCGCTTTGATCCTTTCCCCTTCCATCATGATGTCATCGACGGCTGCCAATCGCTCGTGCATTGCTCTTTCCAATTTGCGACGCTGTTCTCGCACCTGGTTGATTTGACCTTGAAGGTTCTGGATTTCTACCATCAAGTCGTTGTTGGTCATGCGGGCGAGGACTTGACCGGCTTGCACGAACTGCAGATTCTCCTCGTCGATTTGGATCTCCTGCAGGATTCCGTCGACCTGGGCGAACACCTGGTGCTGGGCCTCGGGTACGAGCTTCCCGCTGCAGCGGACTTTGAGTGGGTAGGGAATCAGGGTGAGCAACATCAGTAACCCGCACGCCGCGGCGAGACAGG
>JAYZCF010000025.1:0-12776 GCA_036338455.1 Planctomycetota bacterium | reverse complement strand
CTGTTTTTACCCAATGAATAAATGGCGTTACCCAGGGGCGAACTGGTTCTCCCTACCGTTCTCGGAGCGAAACCGCCTGATGGCCGAACATGCTCGAAGCGGTATCAAGTTTGCAGGCAAGGTGACGCAGTTGATTACTGTCGGGATTGGTCTCGACGACTGGGAATGGGGCGTCACGCTCTGGGCCACCAATCCTGAGCACCTGAAACAGATCGTCTACGATATGCGTTTCGATGAGGCGAGTGCCAAGTACGCCGAGTTCGGCCCGTTCTACACCAGTTACCGCTGTCAGGCGAACGAGGTCTTGAAAGTTTGCGGTGTGGTTTAAAAATTGGCAGCAGGCGAGAGAACTCTTCAAGCTCAGGCGTTTTCTAACAGGCCGTCACTACTTGCCGATATCCCTGGTTTCGGCTGGTCCTAATCGACTGGACTTCTGGTTCTCTCGTTTGATTGCTTCGTAGACTTCCTGCCGATGAACGGGAACCTCCTGCGGAGCATCAATGCCCAAACGGACCTTGTCTCCACGAACATCCACGACCGTAATGACAATATTGTCACCGATCATGATGCTTTGGTCTCGGTGTCGCGACAAAACCAGCATGGCTGGATTCCTTCATAAAACTGTGATTGCTTGTTTCAATCGATTGCCAAATGCCCGACGGGCGAAGGCAACCTGAGTACCTTGGGCAATCCCTTGCCGCGAAATGGGGTACGCCGCACCACCTGCTAGCGGATCCCGGTAATTATCATCGACGCAGCCTGCTCAGCAATCGAGAAATGAAGATAAGCTGCCGTTTATTCCACCTGTGACTGATGCGCCGGTACGGGGTAGAGTACCCTTTGAAATCAAGCGCTGCGGCGCATGCCACTCGGCAATGTGGCCAAATCATGTTGTAATGGTTGCTGGTCCACAGTCACGACCTGGCTACCAATCCGCCTCTCGAGATTGATGACCAGCGGAGCCCTCAAGTTAACGGTTAAGCTGTTGTTTTCGCGACTGACGACGCCCAAAACAAATGCTTGCTCTGCCGCGGTTAACTGCAGTAATTCAACGTCCTCTGGCTCCAATCGCACCTGGTAATCTTCAACGAAACGCCGGGGGGAAACGACGGGCATCGCAATATCGGAGTGCTGCATACTCTGCAGCCAAGCAACGGCCGTATTGTCAGAATCGGCCAATAACACCCAATGACGACAATCTTCAAAACCCAAGAGACCATTCCGGAAAAACAGAATGTCATCAGGCTCGATGTCGATGGCACCAAATCGTGTCGTATGAATCTTCATGCTCAAATTCCGATAAACCAGCTGCCCCGGCGCAACAACGGACCGGTGAACTGTCCTTTTGTTGATCGACCAGTTCCGGTCAGGAAATCCAGTAAAACCCTGACGGTTTCGTGTATCGTTCCGATTGAGCGACATTCCCAAGCCCCCCATGAAACGATTTGTCCTGCCAGCAATCCGCCAGTCCCCCCGCAGAAACACGAGCTTTTTGGCAGGTTTATGATTCATCTCGACATCCGGACGGCGAACGGGGTAACATTGATCCAACAACCGTTTCCCATGTTCTTGAAGTAACTGATAGCAACATGATGCCGGCATCCAACAGAGACTTGCTACGCATTTTCCATGACCGCATCGAGATCGCCGTCATGCTGGGGCTGCTTTTGGCCACCCAGGCGACTCTTGCCGACGACCCTGTGGACCAGCTGATTGGTTCACTGGACAGTCCCCAATTTATGGTACGGGAATCCTCCACCCGACGACTGGTCGAAGTCGGTGCCCCCGCTTTGAAGAAACTGGCGCGAAATTACCTCTCGTCGTCACCGGAACAAGCCTGGCGAATCAAAAGGGTCCTCGAGGAAATCGGGACTACCAATGAAGACCCAGAAACCTGTTTCAAATCGATCGGGATTCTCTTCGTACTGGATTCCAATGTTGGGGGACGAATCGTTGTACTACTGGACGATTGGAAGCAAAACCGGAGTCAAAAAGCGGTCGAATTTCTGAAATCCAAAGGAGCGCAATTCAGTGGCAGTCCGACCGGCATCAACCTCCCTTTGGGCAGGCTAGATATCAATATTCGAGAGGTACTAGAGAGCGAACTGAAACCTCAGGAAGCTTCTGCGAGCAAACCCGCACCAAAAACCGAACCCACAAAAAAAGATCCGTCTCTGATCCAAGAAAAAGTCGATCAAATATTGAGTGCAAGCCTGGCAGAAAATGAAAATTATGTCTGGGAATTGTACCGCCAAAGTCAAGTAAATCCGCCGACGACCAATCTCGGCGCAAACGCCCGGGCCTTGGCTGGTAATCCCATCTTCTTGAACCAACGCAATCAGGCATTTTTGCAGCCGTTTGATTTTGCAGCCTCGCAGGGTTTACTCGCCACCTTCGATGAAAACTGGAAAGGAAGTGCCGAGGATCTGAAACGTCTGGACCATATCTTCGAGCTGAATGGATTAGCTTTCAAAAACCGCAGTATCCCACTCGAAGAGGCGGTTCTCGTTTCAGGACTTGATCAACTCCAGTACCTTGCCATCAGTGGGTGCCAGACCGAAGGATACAAGCTAAAAGATTTGGGGCTGCCTAAGTCGATTCAAGTTCTTGACCTTGGGCAATTCGATTTGGATGCAGCAACAGTACGCATGTTGGCCGACTTAAACCTGTTGGCGTTGCGTGTTGAAGAATGCCAATTAAGCTCAGGCGCGATTGAAGCTTTCTCCTCGCTGAAAACGATTCAAAATCTGAGCTGGACTCGCACGCCAATCAGCAGCGAACTTTTCGATGCGATGGCAGAATTACCTTCTCTGAGAACCATTAGCCTTTCCGTCAGCAAATTTCTGCACGCCGACAAGAAACGGTTCGATCAACAGCGACCCAACTGCCGGTTTATCAATGTGCCGGTAGCGTTCCTGGGTGTACAGGGGCCGCAAACCTTGACGTCTTATCAACGTGAAGAAAAGTGTCTGATTGAACAGGTAGTAGCCGGTTCCTCCGCCGATAAAGCAGGGATTGAACCGGGGGACATTATCCGCAAGGTAAGAGGACAGCCAATTGAAAAATTCGAGGATCTGCGCATGTTCATCACCCAGCATAATGTAGGGGAGAAACTGGAACTCGATGTTGAGCGAGATGGCAAGATGATTAAAATTCCCGTCGAGCTCGGAACGATGGACGAGTCAGCAATCCGTTAAGATCATTCCATTCGGTCTACAGCCTCAAAGATCGGTGCGAGAAAACGATCAACACGATGGAAGAGATCTAGGCGATAAAGGCAAGGTAATAAAATACCCAACCAGTCAGAGCAGTCATCAGCATGGCTAAGGAGGCAATCCAACCCCATGTGCGATGAAACCGACTATAAGCGTTTGGCTCAAGGGGACGGAACCTGCGCAGCGCGCCGCACAACACGTAAGCCCATATAAACGGAGTCGGTATCGCAAACAGCAGATGGATCCACAGAGACAGATTGACAAGACCACTGGCAAAATAAGGTGACTGTTCAGCGGCACTTCGCCAATCGGTAAAAAAACGCATGTCAATTTCAAAAGCAATAACGGTCACGACCAGAATGATCGCCAACGTGATTTGGACAGTACGGTGAAGGCGGTACCCTCGTCGGAAACGGACCAAGTAAACGCTGAAACCGTGGACTAACAGGACCAGGAACATCGCACAAACGACCGTGTCCAGCATCAGAGAGCCTCGCGAGGGGAGGAACCCGATTGAACCTAACAGCCCTCCCAGGCTAATTTTCTTCAAAACGGCTATCAGTTCAGTCATTTAAACGGACGTTCCCTCGGGTTTCATACAGGCCAAGCCATCTCTTGACCACTTTTATTAATCTGCCGAAGCGATTAGTTTATTTGAAAAGTCAACCGGAAGCGATACAACATTGCCAGATCGCTGCGGGAAGAGCCTATGCGGAGAATCGAATCGTGATCCCGGCCGAGTGGCGGAATTGGCAGACGCTCAGGATTTAAAATCCTGTGTCCATTAGGACGTGCGGGTTCGAGTCCCGCCTCGGCTATTTGTCCCTGACGAGCTCTGGTCGTTCGACCGATCCGGACGGGATTTTTTTTCTCGCCCACTCATTTCAGTTCCTGGATACGAACATTCCGATACCAAATCGGCTTGGCCTCATCCTGGAAACTGATGTAGCCACTGGCAGGGCGGTCCTGCAAACCGGTCTGGCTCAAATCCAAGTCCTGGATCTTTTCACCATTGAGAACCACCACTAAGTGATTTCCCCGCAGGGTGATGGTATATCGGTTCCATTGTCCGGCCGGTTTGACAACCATCTTGGAAGGCGCCGAGGTCCGGATAACGCCGCCACAGTCATGATGCCCAAATTTCTTCTTACCATGGGTATCGAGGATTTGAACTTCAAAACCACTCTTTACGTGGTTCTTTAAATCGCCAACACGCATGAACACACCGGAATTTCCTTTCTTATTAAACTTGAATTCCAGGTCGAGCACAAAATTGGAATATTTTCGATCGGTCGTTAGGTAGTCCTGGTAACGTTGCCACCCCGCCTCACCCTCCCGTGGCTTCAGCGTTACGACGTTTCCCTCCTCGACGACCCAATTTCCTTCGGTCTGCCAGCCTGACAGATCCTTGCCGTTGAACATCGGCTTGAACTCTGGCTGTTGATTCTCATAGCCGGCTATCGCCAACAGAGCCGCTGTGACAACTCCAATCATCTTATTCATGACAAGCTCGCGTTGCATGCTTAACCTTGCATTACCCATCTGGCAAATCCGCCTAGACGCCACACGTAACGGTACCCGTTTTCGACAAGCCGTCAACCGAATGAGATTTCCGGCATGACCCGCTGGAAAATCTTTTGCCCCGGACAAGTGACGATTCCTCAAAGAGCGGGGTTACTGCCCAATTCCTGACTGGTAGAATGGAAATATGTCCACAGGCGACGCTATAAACCTCATGTCTGTTTTTTTCAGCATTGACTTGCCCAGGAGTGTGCGACGCCCCTTTTTTTGCATGTCCAATGAGCGCGGGTCCAGATAAACTGGAAGAACGGCCGTTCCGGACTGAACCAATCTGCCAAAAATCACACCAACCATGAATATTCTGGGAATCAACGCATTTCACGGCGATTCTTCCGCCGCCATTGTGGTAGACGGTGAGTTGATTGCCGCCGTGGAAGAAGAGAGGTTTAACCGGATCAAGCATTGGGCGGGCTTCCCGGGCGAGTCGATCCGCTATTGCCTTGAGGCAGCCAATTTGGCCCCCGATCAAATCGATCACGTTGCCGTCAGTTTCAACCCGAAGGCTAATGTGAGTCGTAAGGCACTGTTCGCCATAAAGAACCGTCCTTCGTTTCGCAACATCATGGACCGGTTGTCCAGGCAGAGTAAATCTCTTTCTATCGCACAGCAATTCGCCGACCTGTTCGACCGTTCCCCGTCCGACCTACCTGCCAAGTTCCACAACGTAGAACATCACGACGCTCACATTGCTTGCGGTTTCTTCCTCTCACCCTTCGAAGACGCATCGATTCTGTCGATAGACGGAATGGGAGACTTTGTCAGTACCGTCACGGCCGAGGGGTCTGGCAACC
Source organism: Planctomycetota bacterium (assembly GCA_036338455.1). Classification (GTDB taxonomy): domain Bacteria; phylum Planctomycetota; class Planctomycetia; order Pirellulales; family Pirellulaceae; genus Mariniblastus. The sequence continues at coordinate 7,189 of JAYZCF010000025.1, read as the reverse complement.
GGTTTCAAAAAATGGACGAAGTCTTCTATCCTCACTCACTCGGCTTTCTCTACAACGCGGTCACGATCTACCTCGGGTTTCACCATTACGGGGATGAATACAAGGTAATGGGATTAGCCCCCTACGGCAAACCGACGCTGTTGGAAGAATTCCGTGACATCGTTGTTCCCAAAGGCCGCACCTTTGCCTTGAACTTAGACTACTTCACTCATGTTTCTCAGGGCATCTCGATGAGCTGGGATGATGGGAACCCCAAGGTCGATGCTTTTCACAGTCCGCTTATGGAAGAAAAACTGGGGCCGGCGCGGCGACCAGACGAACCCCTTACTGAACACCATGAGAATATCGCCCACTCCATGCAACGCGTGACGGAAGAGATTATTTTTCATCTTCTCAACGAACTCCACGCTCAATCGGACAATGACAAACTCGTGATGGTCGGTGGCTGCGCGATGAACTCGGTTGCCAACGGGCGAGTGACCAGTAATACGCCATTCCGAGAGGTCTATGTGCCAGCTGGTGCAGCCGATAACGGCACTGCCATTGGGGCAGCCTTCCATATCTGGAATCACGAACTGAACCATCCCCGCACGTTCGTTCTACAGCATTCCAGCTGGGGCAGCGACGTCGACCCGGAAGAGTGCCGCGCTGCCGTCAAATCCGAAACATTACCAGACGATCAGTATTCCATCTCGGAACTGGATCGTGACGCGCTGTTGACTCGGGTTGTCGATGCAATTTGCGACGGAAAAGTGGTCGGCTGGTTTCAGGGCAGGATGGAGTTTGGGGCCCGGGCATTGGGGAACCGATCACTGTTGGCCGACCCACGTCGCACCGACATGCGTGACATTATCAACCTGAAGATCAAGTTCCGCGAAAAATTCCGTCCCTTTGCGCCCAGTATCCTGGAGGAACATGTTTCCGATTACTTTGAGATCGATGAACCGAGCCCATTCATGGAACGCGTGTTACCCATTCGACCTGAAAAGCACGCGGAAATCCCTGCTGTCACCCACGTTGACGGTTCCGGCCGCCTGCAATCGGTTAGTCGAACAAGCTCTCCCCTGTACTGGGAACTGATCGATCGGTTCTACCAGCGAACAGGGGTGCCCATCCTGTTGAATACATCACTGAATGAAAATGAGCCGATCGTTCGTACACCATCAGAGGCGATCTCCTGCTTCCTGCGAACCGCGATGGACATTATCGTGGTCGGCCCTTTCCTGATTGAGCGAAAACAAAACGTTCCAGCAAGCGGGTAAGCCAGCGCCACGAGCAGCTTATACCAGACCTCCACCGCCCGTGCATTTAAAATTCCCACAGCACATCACAGGCGATCAGCCAGTTCTTGGCCGAAGTGTAATCGTCGTAAGAGAGAGGGCGATCGGGAGTCGGATAGTTGGCCGACGGAGATTGCCAGTCGTAACGCAATTCGGGCCGCCAACGGACGTGGGGGGACGGCTGCCAATTCAGACCGAACGTAATATCGTAGTAAGCTCCCGGGGCAGCCAACGGGGTTGAATTCACACCCGTCAGACGGCCCCCATCGTTGAGCAGCCACTCGACCCGCAACGCAGACTTCCATTTTTCATTGATTTCATAAATCAAGAAATTGCAAAGCGAATAACATTGGTACGTATCATCGTCATTTTGAGTCCGTGAGCTACTGGTCATCAAATCGTGTTCCATGATGCAATGCCAACGCGAGTTGATTTTATGATTCAAAATCAAGGAATAGTAAAAAACCAGTGAATCGGCATCGACGACTTGGGTTCTTTGCTTTCCGTCTTGGAAATCCAGCTGAAGCTGGGTTCGTTTATCATTGGATGTCCAGGTAATACTGCCCGCATAGCTCACGGAATGATTGATATTGTTTAGTGTACCCCAGCCGAAATTTGGGCCAAACTGGACACTCCAGTTGTCCGTCAATGGATACTCGGCAAGAAACCCGGTGGGCGCGCCTGGCTGCAGGCTGTCCATCAAAAGGTGGGAATAAAAGAAGTTGGCAGGTGCATAGCCTGTCTCTTGTCCAATCGGACTGACATAGGTGCCAATCTTGACACTCGCACCACGACCAATGGGCAAAAACAAATTTAAATACGCCTGCCGGAAGGCCATCTTGTAGTAACGACTGGCATCATTGGAGACAATATTGTCGGCCAAGCCCTCCACGGTCATGAACCTAGCATCGGTTCCGTAGACCATGTCGACACGGCCTCCCAGCTGAACCTGTTGAAGTTGCGACTGTATTTCTTTTTCCGCAACAAAATAGATCGCATTGAATTGATAATCATTGGACCGGTAATTGTTCATTACCAGCCCGTTGGTACGATTCGCTGGAGAAGCAGGGTTCCAGGTAAACCCTTGGTCAACATATCCATAGATATGAGAACCCTTACCACCCCAAGCAGCGAGGGAATCGACCAATCGTGAAACAGGGTGGTTGGCTAAACGGTTTAACTTGGATCCATCGGTCGAACCATGGACTTGATGCCAGAGTGGCTGCCATCCAACTTTCTCTTGCCCGTTACCGGCCGTCGCGCGGCGTGAAGGAGTTGCCGGTGAAGACAGGATTTGAGTCCAACGGACAAGATCAACCTCTTTTTCCAACGGTACCTGGGACCAGCCGACTTCCATGAAAACAGCCATCCAAACCAGCGAACAGGCCAGCCACGCCGAACGAAAGATTTTGGATGGGTGGTCAAACATTGAAAGGAATACAGCGACGTGCGCCCCGGGCGTTATGTAAAATCAATGAAGCGCTAGCACAGAACCCCCAATCGGGAAAATGAGCTAACCTGACACTTCTTTCTATCGACCGGCTTTTCCGCAGCAGACGAAGAAACTGGGCAACAAAGATCGAAGTCTCCACGAAATTTGATATTTGGCAGCTGCGTCTGTGCGACAGCCGTTAACCTGTTAAAAATGGGGGATTCAGGAGGAGTCAAAAGTGACAGGAACCCACAGACTGGCGGAGCGGTGCACGGCCTGATTTTCTCGAGCTTTCACTAATCGTCCCTGCAATTTGTCAGTGAAAAAAATGAAGCCAGATCTTCCTCGAGAACGGTCCATCGCACCCTTGAGAGAGGCATTCCCAGAGGGAAGCCCACACCTGTCCCCACCGTTCTCATCAAACCGATCGCTCCCCCTGCTCGTGGCGATTTGTCTTTTCTGGGGAACCATTCAAGCTCACGGCCTGCAGAATGAGAAAGACTCCGAGGAACCAAACCGACAAGCCGTCCGACGAAGCCAAATCAAAGTTTTCGAGCTGGATTCACCCAACCAGGCCGGGCGGACGGAAGTCCACGTTTTAGCTCCGACCGAACCGGTAATCCCAAATCGATGTCGCGTTCTCTACTTACTACCCGTCGAAAAACTGGATGGGCAGAAGTGGGGCAATGCTCTCGATGAAATTCTCCAACACGACCTGCATAATCGATTTGGTCTGCTCTGTGTTTACCCAACGTTTTCAAACTTGCCCTGGTTTGCAAATCACCCCACGGACCCCGAAATCCAACAGGAGAGATACCTGCTTCAGTGCGTGATGCCTCTGATTGATAAAGAATATGGTGTTCAATCCGAGGCCGAAAATCGCTTTTTGATCGGTTTCAGCAAATCGGGTTACGGCGCCTGGAGCCTATTGCTGCGGAACCCAAACCTGTTCTCCAAAGCGGCCGCCTGGGACGCACCCCTCATGATGCAAGAACCGAATCGGTACGGGATGGGACCGATCTATGGTAGCCGCGAAAATTTTCACGCTTACCAGATTACAGAGTTACTCAAAACAGCGCGCAGTAAGCTGGGCTCGGGGACCAGGCTGGTTCACGGTGGCTATGCCAATTTCAAGACCCACCATCAAGAGGTCGACGAAATTATTAGGAGTCTTCAATTGAAATCTCGTTTCCAAGATGGTCCAGCGCGGGCTCACAGCTGGAACAGCGGCTGGCTGGAGCCTTTGTTAAACGAGTTGGTCGGTCCAGAAGACAAACCGTCCAAAAAATTCCCTTGATGGGGACCTGTCTGAAAGGACTCTGCGGGATCATCCGAGGCAAGCCACGGCTCTCGATCGACCCCGTCGTAACAAGACCTCCCACCTCCCCAGCAAGCCAATGCCAGACCATAATGGGAAACACTCGATTCCGCACACGTTCAGACAGATTCAATGGAGTACGACATGACGCTATGCATGATGATTCTCGCTTTTCTGACATGCCCTTTGGAAATACAGGAAGAAAAAACGGTCGACCTGTTCAACGGCAAAGACCTGAGCGGGTGGCATGTCGACGTACCAGCCGCTGACAACCGACCGGATATCGAGGAAACATTCATTGTCCGTGATGGAAACCTCGTCAGCCTGGGAAAGCCTAACGGCCACCTGATCACGGATGCCAAACACAAAGACTACCGACTCAATATTGAGTACCGCTTCGCGGGTCAGCCAGGCAATTGCGGTATCCTGGTCCACGCCTCCAAGCCACGGGCTCTGTATAAGATGTTTCCCCAGTCGATCGAGGTTCAGATGAATCATAAACACGCGGGTGACTTCTGGTGCATCGTCGAAGATATCTCTGTCCCCGAGATGGTGAAGCGACGAGGGCCGAAAGAAAATTGGGGGATCACCGAGGGCAAAGCGCGGCGGATCCTCAACCTGACGGATGGTTCAGAGAAACCGGTCGGAGAGTGGAACAGGATGATGATTGAGTGTGTCGGGGATGAAGTCAAGGTTTGGGTCAATGGCGACCTGGTCAATCATGGAAAAAACTGCACAGCCACACAGGGACAGATCGCCTTGCAAGCTGAGGGATCGGAGGTGGAGATCCGCAAATTCACGCTGACACCCATCCAGCATCTCACGGAGTAAAAGGGCCGCGACCCGGCGTAGTCAGGCAAGAATCCCATCGATGACATGGGCTTCTTCCTCCACGCCCGTCAAACGCTGGTCGAGTCCCTGGTATTTGAACGTCAACTGCTTGTGGTCAATTCCAAGCTGGTGAAGGATCGTCGCGTTCAGATCACGAATATGCCTCGGGTTCTCCAGGATGTTGTAACTGTGATCGTCGGTGACCCCGTATTCACAACCAGGTTTTATACCTGCCCCGGCCAGCCAAATTGTGAAACATCGCCCGTGGTGGTCACGTCCATGATCTTTCTCCGTCAGGGCTCCTTGGGAGTAGATGGTCCTGCCGAATTCTCCGCCCCAGACGACCAAGGTATCTTCCAGCATACCCTGTTGTTCCAGATCCTTGATCAGGGCGGCTGCCGGCTGATCGATATCCTCACATTGTTGGCGAATTTTAGAGGGCAATGCACCGTGCTGGTCCCACCCTCGATGAAACAACTGAACGTAACGAACACCCTTGGCCACCATGCGGCGGGCCAGGAGACAGTTCCGAGCAAACGAACCGGGGCGATCGACCTGCGGACCGTATAGTTCCTTGACGTGTTGCGGTTCTTCTTTGATATCCATCAAGCCGGGAACTTCGCTCTGCATACGGAATGCCATTTCGAACTGAGAGATCCGGGCCTGAGTTTCCGGATCGGCAAATCGATCGTAAGTGCCGCGGTTCAATTCAGCCAAGCTATCGAGCATTCTGCGGCGCGATTCTCGACCGATCCCTGGCGGGTTGTTGAGATAGAGGACGGGCTCACCATTGCTCCGTAGTTTGACCCCTTGATGCCGAGCCGGCAGGAAACCGGAACCCCACAGCCGTTCGTACAACGCCTGTAACTGGCCACGTCCTCGTGAGATCATCACGATGTACGCCGGCATATTGTCGTTTTCGCTCCCCAGGCCGTAGCTCAGCCAGGAGCCGAGCGCTGGTTTTCCCTGTTGCTGGACTCCGGTATTGATATAAGTGATCGCCGGGTCATGGTTGACCGCCTCGGTATGCATCGATTTCACGATCGCGATCTTGTCGACGATTCCCGCTGTGTGCGGCAAGATATCCTTGTTCACCCAGGTCTGGTGTTCTCCAAAACGTTCAAAGTTGAACATCGGCGCAACGCAGGGAAACGTCTTCTGCCCGCTGGTCATGCCCGTGAGGCGCTGACCTTGGCGAATCGAATCGGGCAACTCTTTCCCATGAAGCTTGCGCATCTCAGGCTTATAATCAAACAGGTCGATATGGCTTGGACCACCCGCCATAAAGAGGTAGATCAACCGCTTGGCCCGGGGCGCAAAATTTGGAAATTGAGGCAAACCGGGATGGGATCGCTGATCGTCCGGGACCGAACCGAGTAGGGCCGGATTAAAAAGCGTACTTAGGGCCATCGCACCGACACCAGTCCCGGACTGGATCAAGAATCGACGTCGTGCTTCAGTTAGGTAGTCCATGATCACCCTCGGGTAAGCGTTTCATCCAGGTTCAAGAACATCTGGCAGATAATGGTCCAGGCCGCATGTTCCTGCATGTCGAGGGATTCATCCCGAGACGATTCCCCCACCGCCAGTAACTGCTTGGCCGTTTCCGGGGAAGCCTTGAAACGGCTCTTTTGATCTGCCAGTAATTCGAGCACGACCCGTCGTTCATCCGGACTGGCGGGTCGCGAGACACAGAGCCGATAAGCCAGATCAAGCCGTTGGCCATTATCCTTTTCAGAAGTCAAAAGCCGCTCGGCCATCACGCGCGCTGCTTCGACGAATTGCGGGTCGTTGAGGGTCACCAGCGCTTGCAGAGGCGTATTGGTACGGGCACGTTGGACGACGCATTTTTCACGTGAGGGAGCATCAAAGATGATCATATTGGGCATGGGGGCACTCCGTTTCCAATATGTATACATCGATTTTCGGTACAACTTCTCCCCTTTGTCCTGGGTATATCGCAGACCGCCATTGAGGCTGACCTCATTCCAGATGTTCGGCGGCTGGTACGGTTTGACGGCGGGTCCACCTGTTTGGTCGACCAGTAGCCCACTGACGCTCAAGGCATGATCCCGGATCATCTCGCCCTGCAGCCGGAAACGGGGAGAGCGGGCTAAGAGTTGATTCTCGGGATCCCGCTCCAGATGGATCGGCTCTCGCCGCGCCGTCTGGCGGTAGGTCTGGGACATGACCAACGTCTTTAACATTGCCTTGACATTCCAACCCGATTCGACAAACTCCACCGCCAACCAATCGAGTAAATCCGGGTGACTGGGGGGAGTCCCCTGCGCCCCGAAATCCCCGACCGTGCGCACCAGGCCATTACCG
>JAYZCF010000024.1:0-7166 GCA_036338455.1 Planctomycetota bacterium | reverse complement strand
TAATTCAGGCAACCATTCTCGGTGTGACTGTCATCCAACCCGATCCAGCAGGTCAGGTGTTCCATAGGAGTGGTACGCGTCCAGTAGGAATAATCCTGGTGCCAGGCAACAACGCCACCATGATGGGCCGGCTTGCAAAATAACTGGTCATGCCAAAACCTGACCGCTCCACCCAGCAACTGGCTAGCCGCTACCAGAAACGGAGCGTTCCAGAGAACATCATGGAATCCAGGGCGCAGTCGCCATGCCCCCAAGGCGTGGAACAGGACCTGGCCTGCCTCGGTCGACTCGTTCCGATGGTACTCGTACCAGAACTCTTCCCCGTCGTGATCCTCCTGAAAGAACTCATTGAGTTCCGTCCTCAGGCAATCAATCTGTTCCTCGTTGAGCAGGCGGACCCCAGCCAGGTAACCGTTCTCATGAAAAAACGCTATCTGTTCATCCGACAAACGGAAAGCGTCCCATTGTTCCGGCGAACCAGGCCTGGGAAACAGTTCCGAAACGGGTGCATGGTATTGGGAATAATCAGTCAACTGGGGCTACCCTCCATTCAAACAGAACGTCACCAATCATGAGCCGCTGCGCGTTCTCTGAAAAGATTTTGTCCAGCGCTAAGACATTTTGCAATCGGGATCCACCTTCGGTTCCTCGCCACAGTCGTCGGTACAGGGGGTCCCCGCATCCTCGGATTGATTCTGCCGAACCTCCTCAGCCAACTGGTCAATCCGTTTCTGCAGATCAGTCAGATCGGCTTTTCGTTCCCGGAATTCAGCACGCAGGGCAGCTAATTTTTTCTCCGGTTTTATACGAAAAAACCGGTGGAAAAACTCGAACAGGATCAATGCCCGCAGGACTTTGACCGCCAAACTTCGCAAGCGGTAGATCCGTCCGATGCGGGCCAGCTGCTGGACTTGGGCAAATTTAGCCAACTTGACCGCCCGTAGAACCCGGAGTGAACGAAGAAAAGAAATCAGTGGCAAGGCAACAATGGCTAAATCAATCCAGTTCTTCTTGACGTACTCAAATTTTCGATGGGTTGCACTGAAACGGATGATAAATTCAACGGAAAATGCGATCCAGATAAAACCAGTGCTGATGTGGAGAATGAGCCGCAGCCATAAATGTTGTTGGACATAGGCCTGCATTCCGAATTCGACAATCAGAACTGGCAAGATGAGCGTCGCGATCAGCAACATCGGTTTACTGAACGTCTTTTCCAAACGCTTACTCAGAGCGCGCCCCGGCATTCTCCAGCCGAACCCCGGCAACCAGATCCGACCACCTTTGTTTGGAACGGGCACCGCCATTCTCAAGGGCGGAAGAAAGCAGACAAGCAAACGATAGAAGTCGTACTTCCAGAAAGACTGACCACGACACCGCTGAGAAAAATAACTGAATAGAAATTCACCGATAAAAAACAGCCATAAAAGAAAAATTAATTTCGCGATGTGGCTGCCCAACTGCAGACTGGCTAACTCGAAATCCAGAGTATCCGTTCCATTGTCCGTTTGGGGTAAGCCACCCGGACCTGCCATGATCTCGACTTGGGGAATATCCACCCACACGACGATCAGCGCAGCAACCAGCAGAAGGAACAGGAACGACAACACAAACATCGGACCCGCCAACCAGTCAGCTGTGGAATTGTGCACGTATTGAGTACCTGGTCTCACGCCCCGCGACTCCCCTCCTCTAACGGATCCTGAAGACTATCTGACCAGTCACCTCCCAAGCCATAAAACGGGAGAGCCTCGTCAATCGCTGGAATCGTTTTCCTGGCATGTCTCATCCAGCCACGTTTTTAGCAAGCTGGAAAGCTCCGCCACCCGTGCTGGTTGCTGCTGACTCAGATCTTCTTTCTCACCGGGATCTTTAGCGAGGTCATACAGCTCCGGTCGATCCTGTCCCTTGCGTACAAGAAGCTTGTAGTCTCCTCGCCGAATTGCGCTGGACGGAGAATGCCCTGAGCCATGGTTGTGGGGATAGTGCCAGGCCAAAAAGCGGTCTTGCGCGGCCGGGCTATCTCGTCCCATCAGCAATGGCACCAGCGACACACCATCCCGATGCTGCTCCGGTTTCAGATCGAGCCCCGCCAGTTCCAGCAGGGTCGGGTAAAGATCCATGGTGATGGCTGGAGTGCTGACTTCGCGACCAGGCTGGACGGTTCCCGCCCAGCTTACCAAGGTTGGAATCGCAATTCCGCCTTCGTAATTCCAGCCTTTGCCAGCTCGCATCGGGAAACAGGACGTGGGGCCAACGCGCCCACTCTTCAAGGTGCTCAAACCACCGTTATCGGAAGTCAAAACGATCACCGTGTTGGATAACAGATTAAGATCTTCCAGACATTGCAGGAGCCTCCCGACATTGTCATCCAGGTTAGCAACCATGGCGGCATAGGCAGGATTGTCTTGCCGCGGGCGAGAGCCCGAATTGTTCTTTTCAGAAATCGTCTCGGTTTGGGAATCACCGTAAACCGACTGACGTTTTTGTTCGAAGCGGCGAATCAGTGGCTGTGGCGACTGGATGGGTGTGTGTACCGCATAATGGGCCAGACAGAGGAAGAACGGCCTTGCATCCTCCTGATTGACAAACTCAATTGCCGCATCTGTCAATTGATCGGTCAGGTAATCACCTTGCTGGCCATCATCAAAATCGGGCACAGCCCAATAATTTTTTTGCTGGTTCTTTGACTTACGTCGGTAAGGAAAAAAATACGAACCAGGAGCTCCGGCTCGGTTCACCCCCCGTTGCCAGTCGAACCCATGATCCGACGGTTGTTGATCATCGGCCTCACCCAAGTGCCACTTACCAATGTAACCGGTCCGGTAGCCGGCCGACTGAAAGGCTTCGGCGAGAGTCGTTTCCGCATGGGGTAAATGCACGGCACTTGGCTGAGGAATCCATTGCGTGATCCCCACACGTTGGGGAGCCTTACCGGTCATCAATGCGGCTCGGGTTGGAGAGCAGACCGGATGGGCAGAATAGAACTGCGCAAACCTTGCCCCCGAATTGGCCAGACGATCGATATTCGGGGTCTCATAAAAATCGGAACCGTAACAGCCGAGATCATACCGTCCCAAATCATCGACAAACAAAAGAAGAACATTCGGCCGCGAGACCGAGTCCGTCACGGCGGAGGCGCGTTTCACATTCACGGCCAACATCGCGACGAGGCAGACCAAGATCAACGGAAAGCCACCCGATGGAAGCCGTATCAACCGGGTGTGGGACAGGCCACGTTTGCAACGAAAAATCATACTGGCTTCGATCCTGTTTATTCGATTATCCATGTCGGTAAAAATTATACGTTTTTGCCGATTCCGGGCAAAAAGCATCACAATACCGCAATTTCGTTAGTTGATACCAACTTTGCGGTATTTACAATGAGTTGGACAGGCCCCGCTCCCTGCCCAGCCGCGGTTGGGTTCATTTTCATCTCTTTTCAGAGTTTGTCAGTCCAAGGATCACAACGTGAATAACAACCGGAAGAAAAAAGCCGTATCAAAACTGCAAAAAAAACGCCGGAATCGGCGCACGAAAGATGTGGCAGCAAGCTACGAAGTGCTGGAGCCGCGCAAGGTACTGGCAGCCATGTTCCCGGCCTACATTGATGGAACCTTCACACTCGGTGATCCCGCAGGAGCGAGCCCTTATCCGCTGGCCGATACGTTTAAACTGGAGAGCCTGCCCGGCGCCGACAAAGTGATTTACTTGGACTTCGACGGCCACCACTCGATTAACAATGCTTGGAACCATGACATTGTGTTCCCAGCCTTCGACCGCGACGGTGACTCCAGCAATTTCAGTGATGCTGAACTGATCGAGATCCAAAAGAATTTCCAGAATGTCTCGGAAGATTTTTTCGCCTTCGGCATCAATGTGACCACCAAAGATCCCGGTCTTGAATACTTGACCAAGTCCAGCAACTCGGACCAGACTTATGGAATTCGGAACGTTTGCACCCAGGCAACGGACGGATTCGGGGGTTTCGGAGGGATTGCGTTCCTCAACAGTTTCGACAGCCAGAATGATGATCCCTGCTTTTCCTTAAACAAAGGGGTCAACGTGGGGGCCATGACCCAATCGCATGAAGTGGGTCACACACTCGGATTGTCACACGACGGCCTGGACGGTAGTGCCTATCATCCCGGCAGCGGATCCGGAGAAACGGCATGGGGCCCCATCATGGGCGCGCCGTTTAGCGCCAACTTGACCCAATGGTCTCCCGGAGATTACGAGGGTTCCACCAATACAGAGGATGATTACGCAGTCATTACCAAAAACCGAAACGGTTTCGATTTTAAAGCAGACGATTACGGCAGCACGATCGAGTCAGCCAGTCCGCTCACAGTGGAAGGCAGCGACGTTTTCATGTGGGGCAACATCGAAACCCGCACGGATGTCGATGTCTTTGAGTTCAACACCGGATCGAATGACATCTCGCTTGAGATCAAGCCATTCCAGGAAAATCCGAACTTGGACATCGAGGCGACCCTCTACGATTCGGATGGCAACGTCGTGGCGACGAGCAATCCGGCTGACCAACTCGACGCTTCTTTTAACTTGGCTCTGGATGCAGGCCGTTATTACCTGGCGGTTGAGGGTGTCGGGTTACCGGGGCAGTATTCCGACTACGGCAGTATCGGTTTTTACACGATCGAGGGTACAGTCATAAGCGTGTCTGGCACCGACATCGGTGAAGCCGGGCATGTGACGATCAACCATGAATGGACAACCGTTGAACTGGAACGATCGTACGACGACCCCGTGGTGATCATGGGGCCCGCCAGTCGCAACGGAGGGGACGTACTGACCGTACGGGTGAATAACGTAACGTCCAACACCTTTGATGTTCGACTGCAGGAGTGGGATTACCGCGACGGCCGACACGTACCCGAAACGGTCAGCTATGTGGTCATGGAAGCAGGTGAGTACACGCTGATGGACGGCACCAAGCTTCGTGCCGGAACCAACGTCAGCGGCGGTCGATGGAAGACGTACGATCTCAGTGAATCGATCTTCGACACGACTCCCATGGTCTTCTCGCAAGTGATGACGACCAATGGCGAGGAAGCAGTTACCACGCGAATTCGAAACGCCACAGAAAACAGTTTTCAATTGAGGGTTCAAGAGCAACAAGCCAACGGCCCTCAACGCCACGCCAACGAGACCGTTGGCTATCTCGCAGTCAGCCCGGGCGCCGACGGTGGTGGTTCGGGAGGCAACTTCGTTTACGAATTGGGTAATACAGGGGTCGCCGTAACCCACAAACCGTTCCAAGTCGATTTCGAGCAGGCGTTTGTCGAGGCCCCCGTGTTCCTGTCCGCAATGCAGTCGCACACCGGTGGTGACCCAGCCACCATTCGCTTGCGTGAGGCCCTTTCATCCGACAGCGCTACATTCTTCATTGAAGAAGAACGATCCCACGATTATGAGATGCGACATAACGCCGAGGATGTCGGTTATTTTGCGCTATCGGTAGGGGACATCCTGGGTGAAGATCAGGATGGCGACAAACCACCAGAGTTCATTTACGTTCCCGGTTACAACCCGGGCTACGCCGGCCTGCCCGGTTATTATTCGACCGATAAAGCAGAGTTATGGTCGGCACTGGCAGAAATGGAATCCTGGGGAGATGAGATCGTGGGCGAGCATAGTTGCGGCTGCTGCTACGACGCCGCTCCGGTAATGAGCGGACTGAGCGAGGCGGTTAGCAATACCTTCGCAGAAGTCGACACGGCCCATCAGGACGATCCCTGCTGTACCTGCAGCGACTGCATGACGTCCATCGGAAGTGAACTCGGCTTGGCCGGTTTCGTTCCGGAGATCGGTTTGAACCAAAACAAGAAAGAGGCGTCCGAAGTTGCCACGGCAAGCGTGCTGGATCGGAACCTGGACTTGGCGGGCGCGATCTCTTTTGATTCCAACAACGATCGCTTCCCACTATGGGACTTCTTCGGATCATTCGGTGAAGAGAGTGCAGAGTCTGAGCTCGATGACGTCGATGGTTTCCGGACCATGCCGTAACGGCTGCCCAACCCCTCGCGAGGCAATGATTGATTAACCCTCGCACATCGATTACAACCGGTCAGTCATTTTGGCCGGTTTTTTTATTGATGCCTCGGAGTTGGAGATTCATGACACTGCTTGATCAGGCTCTCCAGGCATTCCATAAGCGATTTGGTGGCAGGCCGAACATCGCCGCGCGAGCCCCGGGCCGAGTGAACCTGATTGGGGAGCATGTCGACTACAATGACGGTCTGGTTTTACCCATGGCCATTGACCGCGACACGATCATCGCAGGACGCGAATCGGAAGCAGCAGGCTATCAGTTTTACCTGCCTGATCTGGAGCAATCTTTTTCTGCACACGATTGCCACTCCAACGACCAACACCCGGAATGGGCTACTTATGTGTTGGGCGTCCTTAAGCAGTTTGAGCGAAACCGTCTTGCTGTACCACCATTCCAGGCGGTCATTGTCTCCAATGTTCCCCGCGGAGCGGGACTTTCCAGTAGTGCGGCCCTTGAAGTGGCAACCGCCACGTTCGTCGAGCAACTGACGGGCCAGTGCATGAAACCTATGGACAAAGCCCGTCTCTGCCAGCGAGCCGAACACGAGTCTGCTGGTGTTCCCTGTGGCATCATGGATCAGGCAAGTGCCGTCCTTTGTCAGCGCGACTCGGTGCTTGAACTCGACTGCCAAGACTATAGTTACCGGCAAATTCCTTTTGCCCCAGAGGGCCTGGGAATCCTGATCACCAACAGTAAGGTCGAGCACAGACTGTCCGAGGGAGGCTACGCAACCCGGCGCCAGGAGTGTCAACAAGGTGCCGCACAGCTGGGGATTGCCTCTTGGCGCGAACTCGTTCCCAATCACTTCAAACAACTATCCGAGCAACTACCGGCCATCTTGTCGCGGCGGGGCCGGCATATCGTCTCGGAGATCGCGCGGACTCAACAAGCAAGCCAGGCAATCCAATCGAGAGATTGGGCCAAGCTGGGCGATCTGATGTACCAAAGCCACGCTTCACTACGAGACCACTTCCAAGTAAGTTGCCCCGAACTGGACCTGTTGGTCGACTTTACCAGCGATCTGAAGGGCGTAATCGGTTCGCGGATGACGGGTGGCGGGTTTGGTGGCTGCACGGTCAGTCTGATTGAATTA
>JAYZCF010000023.1:0-24671 GCA_036338455.1 Planctomycetota bacterium | reverse complement strand
TGGCGGCAGCCGAGCGCTCGTCTCTCGCATGGACATGCTTCGCCCCAAAGAACTGTTCGTGCTTGACTTGAAAGACGCAGCTGCCACAACCGTGACGCACATCAACGATGCCATCTACGCAACGCTGGATGTACCCGTCATCGAAGAACGCTGGGTCGAGGCAACCGATGGTAAAAAAATCCATTGCTGGGTCATTCATCCTCCCGACTTCGACGCGAAGTCGGACAAGCAGTGGCCCATGTTGACGTATTGCCAGGGCGGTCCACAGGGCCAGATCGGCCAGTGGTTTTCCTATCGTTGGAATTTCCACCTGATGGCGGCCAATGGCTACGTGATCGTGGCTCCCAACCGCCGAGGTCTTCCCGGATTTGGCCGTGCCTGGAACGACCAGATCAGTGGTGACTGGGGTGGCCAGGCGATGAAGGATATTCTGTCTGCTACCGATAGCATGACGGCCGAACCCTATATCGACAAAGACCATGTTGCCGCCATCGGTGCAAGTTTTGGTGGATATACCGTTTACTGGTTGATGGGAAACCATGACGATCGCTTTAGCTCGATGGTTGCTCATTGCGGGGTATTTAACCTCGAGTCGATGTATGGAGCGACCGAAGAACTTTTCTTCGTCAATCACGACCTAGGGGGACCGTACTGGAAGAGCGCAGATATTCAAAAAGAGTACG
This sequence comes from Planctomycetota bacterium, assembly GCA_036338455.1. Lineage (GTDB taxonomy): Bacteria > Planctomycetota > Planctomycetia > Pirellulales > Pirellulaceae > Mariniblastus. The sequence continues at coordinate 23,988 of JAYZCF010000023.1, read as the reverse complement.
ATCAGTTTTCTCCAAACCGATTTGTTGGCAAATGGAAAACGCCTCTTTTGATCATTCATGGAGAGCGGGATTTTCGTGTTCCCGTCACCCAGGGAATGGAGGCCTTCACGGCCGCCCAAGTGCAACACGTGGAGTCGCGTTTCCTCTACTATCCGAACGAAGGCCACTGGGTCCTGTCACCACAAAACGGTGTCCTCTGGCATCGGGTGTTCTTCGAATGGGTCGATCGTTTCTGCAAACCGCTCGAGACTCCCCAACCGGACAACGACTAGGAACAACATCGGGAGCCGAGTAAGAGCCCTTCGGGCGGTCATGATGGCAGCACCGGATCGGCCTGCCGGCTGAACCGATCGAGGAAATGCGGCAACATGACACTCAATCCAGCCCAGGCAATGGTCCTCCTCGCCAAGTGCCGAGGAGACGAGATATGGTCCGTCTCCACCTGCCAAGAGGAAGGAGTACCCGCCATTTGGATTGAGGAGTTGGCCGATGCCTTCGAATCCGGCTTTGATCACGATCGAAATACGATTTACGAGAATCAACAGAAGATCAATCAGTACCACGGTGTAAGTGATCTTCAGCTCGCAATTCGCCTAGCCGAGTTCCTCGGTGTCGACACGGGCACATTGGCCCCATGGCCACTGGACCGCCGCGCCCACGTGCGACTCCTGCAGGAAGCGGTAGACGAAAACTGACCTCGCCGCGGGAACGCTACTTGTATTGCATGTAAAAAAAAGTATCCTTCCCTTGCAGCAGCTCAAAGCGCACAGCTGCGAGGACCTAATTGTCCGCAATCATTCAATTTGTCACTTTTCGGAGCACATCGGTGACCACAGCAAAATGCCGCTGGGGCTTTCTCAGCACTGCAGAAATTGGCTTTAAGAACTGGAAAGCGATCTGGCTATCGGGCAATGGAGTGGTCTCAGCCGTGGCCAGTCGACAGCAGGAACGTAGCCAGGAATTCATTGATCAATGCCAAAAACTGGCCCCTTTCGATCAGGCACCCGAAGCTGTGGGCAGTTACCAAGCATTGATTGATGATCCCAACATCGATGCGGTCTACATTCCGCTACCGACAGGGATGCGCAAAGAGTGGGTGATCAAAGCGGCGAATGCTGGAAAGCACGTAGTCTGTGAAAAACCCTGTGCCGTAAATGAGCAGGAACTTCGTGAGATGGTGGAGGCTTGTTCTGCCAACCATGTCCAATTCATGGATGGCGTCATGTACATGCACACGGACAGGCTTCAGTCGATGAGATCGACCATCGACGATGGTGAGAGCATTGGTGACCTGAGACGGATTGCCGTACAGTTCAGTTTCTGCGCGCCAGACGATTTCAAAGAGGGAAATATTCGAACCGATGCGTCGCTGGAGCCGCACGGTTGCCTGGGAGACCTCGGTTGGTACACAATTCGTTTCATCCTGTGGGCCATGAAGTACGAACTGCCCCACACGGTAACGGGTCGAATTTTGACCGACTATCGTCGCACAGAAGATGCGGAAGCGGTCCCCATGGAGTTCGCCGGTGAACTGCTGTTCCCCGGTGGCGTTTCGGCCACGTTTTACAACAGTTTTATCACGGAACACCAACAGTGGGCCAACATCAGTGGCTCAAAAGGCAATCTCATGGTCAACGATCTGGTGCTTCCCTTTCACAGTAACTGCCTGGATTATCACGTCAACAATCCTCAATTCACCGTGGCTGGTTGCGATTTCAACATGGAAGATTACTCTCGGACGGTCCGAACACAGGAATACAGCAGCGGCGCGGAATCAGCCGCAGAGACTCGTTTGTTCCGCCGCTTCGCCCAGATCGCCGTGTCGGGACAACTCGAGCCAGAATGGTCCGAATACTCTCTCAAAACCCAACGAGTTCTGGACCTCTGCTACGAATCAGCCCGACAAGAGAGTCGCCCCATGCAGCTCTAGGATTCGAGCGACAGCACTCCTTGCTAGCGACGCTGTGTTTCAACCTATCGGGACACAACATGACTCGCCGCGCTTTACCGCCCCTGTTTTTTCATGGCCCGCAGAGCCTCGCCCAGAAATCAGCTTCACGGGCGAGAACGCCCTCGTTGGTAGACCTAACATGCGCTGCATTTTTGGCTCAACTGTAATTCGTGATCTTACCGATAAATCTCTCCGTGCTGCTAATATCGAGAAGTAACGACACAAGCACCGTGTCGATCAGCGAAGTTTCGCGTTGTAAGCCGACCCAGCTTCTATTGGAAACCTTCGCGAGGGGGGTGATTGATGACCAGGGTAACAGCATTCTTTTTTGCCGCGACCTTGCTGGTTGCCACTACCGTCCAACTCGACGCCCAGGTTGGTCGAGAATCCGGTTTGTGGAATTGGACGGACAAAGCGCCACACCACCAATCGATTGTGCAGGTAACAGCTGGTGAAGGGACAGGTACCGGTGTGATCATCGGTGTCGATCAAAGTAAAGAGGTGAAGGACGGTTACGAAGGATATTGCCTGACCGCCTGGCACGTGGTGCAACATCATCTCAACAGCAATGATATTTCAATCACTTACGGCAACGGCCGGCGAGCCAAGAAGTGTAAGATCCTGGAATCCGACCAAGCACGAGACATCGCCATCATCTGGGTCTGGGTTCCCAGCGGCGTTCCCGCGGCCAAGATCGCCAATCGCTCGATCAAGAGTGGCGACTCACTCGAGTTTTGCGGACTGGGAGGTGGCTCTGACATTTGCTCGTCCGTCCGTCATTTTGCTGGCACCGCTTCTTCCCCCAGCACACTCGACCGCATCTTTGCCGACGTCCCATTGCTCCCAGGTGATTCGGGAGGCCCTGTGTTCAACGCGAAGCAAGAAGTCGTTGGGATCATCTCCGGTGGGTGGTTCTGGTACGACGGCGGTATTACCAATAGCACAGGAGCGGCCATTCGCACGACCTGGCCTGCCCGTGCGAGTAACGTTCACCCAATCCGCACCCTGATGGGTAAGATTGACTCGGGTGAAATCAAGAAACGCTAACCAGCAAACCCAGCTGCTGGCGCTTTCACCTATCTCCCCAACCCCGCCCAGAAATCGATCTGTGGCCCGGAGCAGGGACCCCAAGCCTCCGATAAACGGCCGGTTTCGCGGTCGCAGGAAACAGAATCGGCGCGGTCTGTTGAATTTTCCCAATTGAAATCAATAACTGCGCCCTCTACGCCACTGACCGGTTAACAAACCCGTCCTAGCCCAAAGCTGACTCGCCGGCTATCTTGTGGGCATAAAATCTTCCCGTTTGCGAATTCCGGAGACATCGCGATGCTGTCCAAAATTGGTACCTTCGGTCTGATCCTCTTAGGCCTGCCAGCAATCGGCTGGGCCCAAAAAGACCTCGACACTTCTACCTTTGACCGAGCTGTGCGCCCACAGGACGACCTTTTCCTGCATGTAAACGGGACGTGGCTAAAGAACACGCCGATTCCATCGGACAAATCGAACTACGGTTCCTTTACCAAACTGGCAGACCAATCCCAGCAACAGATTCGTTCGCTCATTGAAACTCTCGCCTCCTCAACGCATCCAACAGGGACCGACGCGCAGAAAGTGGGAGATTTTTACAAGAGTTTCATGGACGAAGACCGAATCAACAATCTGGGCATGAAGCCGATCCAATCCGACCTGGAAAAGATTGAAGGGTTAAATTCCAAGGACGACCTAGTCCGCTATTTTGGCGAAACCCAACAGACGGGCATCGGCAGCCCGGTCGGCTTCTTCGTGATGCAAGACGCGAAGGATTCCTCTCGCTATATGACCCACTTGATTCAAAGCGGAACGACCTTGCCGGACCGCGACTATTACTTGAAAGATGACGAGAAGTCAAAAAATGCCCGGGCTGCGTTGCAGCGTTACATCGAGCAACTCTACGAACTGGCGGGACTGCCCGACGGAAAAAAATGGGCCGAGCAGATTGTCCAACTGGAGACACAACTGGCCGAAAACCAGTGGGAACGTACGCAATTGCGAGATGCTGAAAAACGGTACAACAAAAAGACGATGGCGGAGCTGGCAGAAATGACCCCCAGTTTCGACTGGTCGGCATTTCTGTCTCAGACAGGCGCTAAGGAAATGCCCGACATCAATGTCATGACCCCCAGCTATTTCGTCGGCTTCGAGAAAATATTCAATGAGACCCCCCTGCAGACGTGGGTCCAGTACCAAAAATTTAAAACAATCGATGCCTACGCCCCGTACCTCTCACAACCTTTCGTGGATGCCCATTTCGAACTGTACCAGAAGGAGATTGCCGGTGTTCCGGAACAGCAGCCTCGCTGGAAACGGGGAGTCAACCTGGTCGCCGGTGCTGGCACCGGCTTTGGTGCACTCGGTGATGCTGTCGGCAAACTGTACGTCGCCGAGCACTTCAAACCGGAAGCTAAGGCCAAGATGGATACGCTGGTACAAAATCTTCTGAAAGCGTTTGACCAAAGTATCGATGACCTGACGTGGATGACCGATGCCACCAAACAGAGGGCGAAAGAAAAACTATCCAAGATCAACACAAAAATTGGCTACACCGATAAGTGGCGCGACTACAGCAAGCTCAATGTCGCACCAGATGACTTGGTAGGTAATATCCAGAGTTCAGAAAAAACAGAGTACTACCGGATGGTCGACAAACTGGGGAAACCCGTTGATCGACAGGAATGGGGTATGACGCCCCAAACGGTCAATGCCTATTACAACCCGGCCCTCAATGAAATTGTCTTTCCGGCGGCTATCCTCCAATCGCCATTCTTTAGCGCAGACGCCGAAATGGCGCTGAATTATGGAGGCATTGGGGCAGTCATCGGGCATGAAATCAGCCATGCCTTTGACGACCAGGGAAGTCGATTTGATGGAGATGGAAATATGGTCAATTGGTGGACCGACGAAGATCGAGGGGCTTTCAAAGACCTAACCACCCAATTGATCGCTCAGTACGGTAACTACGAGCCGCTGCCGGGCAAAATGGTCAACGGACAGTTGACTTTGGGAGAGAATATTGCCGACCTTTCCGGGCTGGCCATTTCCCACAAGGCCTTGCGAATGGCTCTCGGCGATCAGAAACCTGACAAGGTAGCCGGGTGGACCGCCGACCAGCTGTTTTTCGTAGGCTGGAGTAGGGTCTGGGCCAGGAAATACCGTGACGCGGAAATGGTAAAAAGATTATTGACCGACTCACACTCACCCTCTCAGTATCGCGCTAACGGCCCGGTCACCAACATCGACGCATTTTATGAAGCGTTCGATCTGAAAGAGGGAGATCAGCTCTTTAAACCGGCTGCAGAACGGATCAAGATCTGGTAGGCCCCCCAACCCGCCAAGACCTGTCATGGCATTGCCGCGTTCTTTCCGCGGCAAGTGATTTTCCCATGCGGCCATTTCAACAAAAACAAAACGACGGCCGAGCTTTTCTCGGCGGCAAGTCGAATCAAACCACTCAGACCTTGAACACCTTGCGTTGGGCCTCAATCGTTTCCAGGGGCACCAACTTGCCTTGCCCGCTGCCCGGGCATTCCTCACACGTCCGCTGCCAATCTTCGGCCGTCTTCAAATTGGAATCCCAGAACGGCCAGGTCCGGCACTGCCGGGGACGAGCCTGATAGACTTGGCAATTGCGTTTCTCGGGATCAAAAAAAACACAGTCGCCATTGGGGAACTCTTTGAGACTGCGACGGATTCCAATTTTTCGAATGTATTGATCTGCAAATGTTTCTGGCGGCACCCCGACGATTTCCGCCATCGCGTCAATTTCGGCCTGGTTCACCCAGACGTAGCCAGCCTCGCCCGTACAGCAGTCACCGCAGCCTGTGCATTCGAATTTTAATCCGTCCTTGTACCACGGTTCTTTTCCTTTTGTACCCGCCATTATTCACCTAGCTCCCATCATGTCTTACGGAGGACGTTATCTGCTCTATTGCCGAGACCATATTCTGAACATCGGACATCGTATTGAACATACCCGGACTGACTCGTACCGCGCCGCCTCCAGCGAGAGTGCCGAGCGACTCGTGCATCTTGGGAGCGCAATGCAAACCAGCCCTGACTTGGATCCCAAACGAAGCGTCAAGCACGCCCGCGAGCTGACTGGGATCCATTCCTTCCACCTGAAAACTGACAATCCCGCTGCGATGCGGAGACTGATGCCCGATCAAACGGACGTGGCCAATTTCGGCCAACCCCCCGATCAGATGATTCGACAATTCGTGTTCATGGCTTTCGACCTCTTCCCATCCCAATTTAGAAACATACTCAATCCCCGCCGAAAGGCCCATGACACCAGCGGAATTGAGGTTGCCCGTCTCCAACCGGTATGGCAATTCTTCCGGTTGATTGATCGTTTCACTGCGGGTCCCAGTTCCACCTTGCCGTAGGGGCCGAATGCACGGGGCAGCGCGCTTACCGATGTATAGGAATCCGGTACCCAAGGGTCCCAACAGTCCCTTGTGCCCCGAGCTGGCGAGCAGATCGCAGCCAATCGAACCGACGTCCACCGGGAAATGGCCAACGGACTGGGCCGCATCAAGCAAGTAGAGCAACTCGTGCTCCCGACAGATGCGGCCTACTTCTCGAACCGGCTGTACCGCCCCTGTGACATTACTCACATGCGATAGACAGACAAGTCGAGTCGATGATTGCAGGAGCTGCTCAATCGAACGAGGGCAAACAACGCCGTTGGAATCCGCCTCGGCGAGTGTGTAGGTAATCCCGCGGTGTTGCCGCAAGTACTCCAGCGGCCGAAGAACGGAATTGTGCTCGACCACCGTCGCCACCACGTGATCTCCCTCGCGGAGCACACCGTGCAGGGCCATATTCAGAACATCCGTCCCATTACAGCCGAAAACGACCGACGCTTCCCGGTCGCCCGACAATAATTCAGTCACCTGGTGGCGACATTTCTGAATGGCACGATCGACAGCCCCAGCCCGCGCCGAACCGGAACGTTCCGCCGCCACGCCCAGATCCTGGTAAAAAGAGTTCATCGCCGCCAAAACAGCAGGCGGTTTAGGCCAACTCGTGGCGGCATTGTCGAGGTAACGAAATGGATTGGTCGTCGATTCCATAAAACGAATGCCCGTGGCTACCCGCCAATCTGATACATAGCCTTAGCCGGGCGTTGAAATTCCTCACCATTGATTCCATGAGCCCGCTTTTTAGCCGCCACACAATCCCTCACCAACGAGGCAATTTCTGCGTCCGTTGAATCGGAGCGAAGCAACGATCGGACGTCCCATTCCGCTGTCGAAAAGAGGCAATTCCGGAGCTTTCCTTCCGCCGTCAAACGGAGACGATTGCAGGCTCCACAAAACGGCTCGGTCACCGGATTGATCAGCCCCACCTCTCCCTGTCCGTCCGCGTAAACGTAATTCTTCGCCGGCTGGCTCGGATCCTCAGACGCCACCGGCGTGAGCGGGCCAAAACGCCGCTCAAGCGTCTGCCGAATGTCGCTCCCAGACAAGACCTTACCTTCCTGCCACGCCTCTTCGGCATCGAGCGGCATGAATTCGATGAAGCGCAACTCCAAGCCTTCACGACGGGCAAATTCGGCCAATGGAATGACTTCCGTTTCCGTAAGATCTGCCATGGCGATAGCGTTCAGACGGATGTTATCGAAGCCAACATGCCGAGCCTGAGCGATCCCTCGCAAAACACGATCCAGACCAGATCGACGTGTGATCCTCTGAAACACATTCTCTCGCAACGTGTCGAGGCTGATATTTAATCGGCTCAACCCAGCATCGCGCAAGGCCTGCGCCTGATCTTCGAGCAGAATTCCGTTCGTCGTTAAAGCAACGTCAATGATCCCAGGAATGGCCACCAGTTGTTCAACAAGCTTGTGCAATTGCGAACGGACCAAGGGTTCCCCGCCGGTCACGCGAAGTTTTTCAACCCCCATGCCTGCCAAAACTTTCACAAACGACGTGATTTCCTCGAAAGAGAGGATCTCACGACTGGGCAGGAAGCGTATCGACTCATCGGGCATACAATAGAAGCAACGAATATTGCAACGGTCCGTTACACTGATTCTCAACGCGGAATGGACCCGACCAAAACTGTCGAGAATGGGTGGAGACGTGTTGGGCTTTTCCGCATTCATCCTTTTTCCGCCGCGTCCTTTTCTAACCCCGTCCCGGGGTGGATCCATTCCCGGGTCCCGTCGGCCCAATTTTCCTGCTTCCAAATTGGCACCTGTTGCTTGATCTGGTCCATCAGCCAGACCAGCGCCTCAAAGCAATCGATCCGGTGTGGGCTACTTGCCGCCACCGCAATACTCGCCTGCCCAACCTCCACCGTGCCCACACGGTGCACCAGACTGCAAGCTTCGAGGGGCCATTTCTGCATGGCCTGCCGTCTGAGATCCGATAAGACTTTGACGGCCATTTCCTCGTAACATTCGTACTTTAACTCTGCGGTCTCGCGCGATCCGGTAAATTGGCGAGTGGAGCCAACAAACAAAAGTGCGGCCCCACACCGGCTCGACTTCACCGATTCGAGGGTCGCCTGTTCATCGATCGCATCCACCACAATTTTAATCATCGCAGTCATCCCGCCAGCCAACCAACTAACCACCACTAACAGGTGGAATGAAGCCGACTTCGGCCCCGTGGTAAAGCTGCTTCTCATCATTCACGTATTCCTGGTCTACCGAGAAAACCGATTTTTCCACCAGCTCCAGGAGCGCAGGGTTCTGTTCTACCAAGGTCTGTTTCAGATCACCTACCGTTGATTCGTCATCCATAGACAACTCTAGCTTTTCAGTTCCCATAATATCTTTGACCGCGGCAAAAAATGATACGTTCACAATCATGTAATGACCAGCTCCTCGCTTTGACGATTGAACAAATCTTCCAGTTCTGGCATCAGGCCATAAGCCATTGCCAGGATCTTAATCGGATGAATGGTTGGCTTAGTCGTCCCTTGCTCCATCTGCATTTTACAGGTACTGCACTCGGTGGACCCCACCTGTATCGTAGGGCTGCGAATTGCATTGATCAACGACAAACCCATTTTTAAGGAACGCAAATAATTTTTTCGTTTCAACCCCCACGTACCGGCCATACCGGAACAGCCTTTCTCCATCCACTCTACCTGCAAGCCAGGTACGAGACGCATGAGGCGAACGGCCGGTGCGTTTGGCCCCAGCGCTCGCTGATGGCAGGGTAAGTGATAGCCGACGGACGCGTTGACTGGTTTAAAATCCAATTCCAGATCACCTTGCTGGTGCAACTGCCATAAGTAGCTACACGCATCCATCGTGTTTTCCGCCACCAAGCGGGCGTCCTCATCCTCGACAATGGACTGGTATTCGTGACTGATTGCGAGCGCCGCCGAAGGTTCCGTCACGACAACCTGGTAGCCCAGCCTGACCCATTCGGCCAACAGCTCTACATTTTTCGCCGCAAAACGCCGGGCTCGGGAAATAGCGCCATCCGAAATCAAGGACATCCCTGCAATCTGTTGCTTCGGTGGAACAAGCACTTCGATGCCATTATGCTTCAGCACGTTGACAAAAGCCCGCCCCAACTCAGTGTCATTCCAGTTTACAAAAGCGTCAACAAAATAAACAACCTTGCGTTCCTGCTGCCGGGACGGTCGCGTCAAGTTGTTTTTTGAAGCCCAACGGGCAAAACTACGGTGATCAAAGGAGGGCAATTTACGCGTACTGGCGATCCCGAAAAAACGATCCAGCGTCGCTCGGAAAAACCGATTGCGAATCAAAACATTTACCAGACGCGGCATTCGACCCGCAATTTCGTACAGCCAATCCAGGCGGGTCAACAACCAATCGGACAACTTCAGCCCGTTCGTGGCAAAATATTGCGCCTTCGCTTCGACCATCAATTTCGGAATATCGACACCTGCAGGACACTCCAAGCGACACTGATGGCAGTTGACGCACAGGTCAGCAATCGCTTTGGTGTCCTCTTGTGTCAACGATTCAGGCGCTAATTGCCCCGTCATGACCGCGCGCATCAAGTTGGCCTTGGCACGCGGTGAGGCCTCTTCGCGGGGGGCCAACCTGAAAATGGGGCACATCCGCTCCTCACGGTAACTGGTTCGACAGCGACCACAACCGTTACAGTTCCTTGCCGCCAGAGCAATGTCTTCCTCACCCCACTGCAACATTGGTTGCAATACGGGCAGGGCCGAATTGCCCTCGCCTGCAACCACCGGTTCTCGAGAGACCGTCACGCGACGCAAGTCATCCGTTAAACCGGTCCGACCTTCGTCCACGATCTTTCCGGGATTCAGAATGTTCTGAGGATCAAAAACCTGTTTGACTTCCCGGAACACATCATACACGGGGCCGAATTGTCGTCGCAGAGCCCAGGTACGGCTTAGTCCATCGCCATGGGCACCACTGATCGATCCCCCCAAGTTAATCACGTTATCAAACAATGAGTCGGCCAGTCGACGCATCTTTTCCTGGCTGGCTAAATCCGAAAGGTCGAGGAAGGGGCGTACATGCACAAGCCCTTGTGGGGCATGCGCAAAAATGGACGCAGTGATCTCGTTTTCATTCAGGACACGGTGGATCAAATTCAAAAACTCAGGCAACATCGCCGGGTCGACGGCCATATCTTCAACGAATGGCAGGGCTCTTTCACTCCCTTTGAGACGATAAAGCGTCGGGATCACACGTCGCGTCAGGCGCCAAAACAGGTTTCGATCATCGGTTTGCGTGGTGACACGTACTTCAAAAGCCAACTTCCTTTTGCGTTGAATGCGTTGAACCAGGGTCTGTAGCTGATCGGTCAAACGAGCATGGTCGTTCGCTTCAAACTCGACCAACAACATCGCTTCGGCCTCAGTCGGAATCAGCCGAACATATTTCTCATTGGTCTCCGTGGCCAAAGTCAACAAACGACGATCCATCAGATCACAGGCAGCGACGCCCATAGTAGAAATCTCAACCGCCGCCTTGGCAGCATCCTCCAAACGGTGAAAAAACAGCAAGGCCACTCCCCGATGGCGCGGCTGAGGGTCGGTTCGGAGAACTGCCTCGGTGATAATGGCCAAGGTACCCTCACTACCCGTCAACAATCTGGTCAGATCCAGACCATGCTGCCCCGCCAGATCAAACAGGTTGTAACCGGCCTGGTTCACGCGAGTATTGGGTCTCGCCTGATCGATCGCCTTGGCGTGGCGCTCCAGTATTTGTTCGACTCGCTGCTCCAACCGGACCGCTTCGGGGTCCAGATCTGAGACCGTCGAAGAGGAACGGCTGGCGTCAAAAACGACCTCCTGACCGGTCGCCATGACGACCCTCAGGCGCTCCACTTTGTCACGCGGCGTACCTGATGTCAGCCAGTGACTACCACTGCTGTTCATGGACAAGACGCCACCCATTGTCGAAATGCGACGACTCGATGGGTCGGGACCAAATTTTCGATTGTGGGCTTGCAACCCCTGGTTCAATTCGGCCAGCACGACACCCGGCTCGACCGTTACCGTTTCCCGGTCAGCCGAGACGATTCGCCGCATGGCGTAGGAAAAATCAAGGATGATCGCTTGCCCGATGGCACTTCCAACCACGTTCGAACCGGACCCCCTTGGCACGATGGGAATCTGGTTCTCACGCGCATAATTGACGCAGGCCACCACATCCTGTCGGTTGAAAGGCCTCACTACGGCCAAAGGCTGTATCTCATAAATACTGGCATCACTCGAATAGAGACGGAGAAACGCATCATCGCAGCGGATTTCCCCATCCAGCTGCCCTTTCAGGTCTTCTTCGATACGAGAGCGTTCCAAATCCATCACCATAGGTTAACTTGATGGGTAGTTTTGTCCTATTGGAGAAAGCATAAAATCAACTTGGTTAAGATTGTTTATTTGTCAAAAACAGGGGTATTACGTTGACAAAGCACCTGTTCGTGATGCGTCATGCCAAGTCGTCTTGGGACCATCCCGGCCTCACCGACCACGATCGGCCACTTAACCCTCGGGGGTTGAGAGACGCACCCCGGATGGCCGAATTTCTCAACCGAAGAAAACTGGCGCCGACGCTACTGCTCAGCTCTTCCGCCAAGCGAGCCGTGACCACCGCTGAACTAGTGCAACGTCATTTAACCACCCCGCCCGAATGGGAGGTGATTAACGATTTTTACCTCGCTCCCCCCAAGGCATACCTACAGCAAATCAACCTTCTAACCGCGCCGTGGAGTGCCATCATGTTGATTGGCCATAATCCGGGATTGGAAATGCTGGTTCAGGAACTGACCGGAGAATACCATCGCATGCCAACTGCAGCCATCGCGGCATTTCAGACGGAAGCAAATGACTGGCAGTCGCTGTCTCCCACCCACGAATCACTCCGCCTTCTAGGCGTTTGGCGGCCCAAGGAAATTAACCTGACGACCTAGAACCGATTCCCGACTGGGCAGAGCAAACCTCTATTTCCGAACACCAAACGAATCGAGGATCTGATCCACATAGGCAGGATGTTTGTCGTGGTTTCTGCCCATCCACCGAACTTCATACTGAATACCATCGGCAACAATCAAACGCTGAGCTTTTGGCAAACCTTGTGAAAAGTACAATCGCTTACGATCAAACTCCGCCCCCGATTCGCCCTTCACATCGCGAACGAGATTGCCACACAAGTAGCCACTTGTTGTATTCCAATCGTTTAAATTCTGCTGGGAAGATTGATGGCTTCTCCGCTCAACAACAATCACGTCGCCATTGAGCACGGTAAACTTCAAACCGGTGACCACTCGGTACTCTTCCAATTCACGATCGACGGCCCCGTCTAGCTGGATCTCCCAAATATCAGGATGCAATTCCGGCAACTTGATGTCAAACACGCGAGTGTCTTCGCGAAATGGGGCTAGCTTGGTAATGGCGGGCGGATCCCCCCTTAATTTACGATGCCCCTCCAAGGCATAATTCGCCATCCCGGAATCGCGAGCGTATCCTTCGAGATCGGAATAATCCTGTTCCACCACACGAATTTGTCTTGTCAGGCTCAGTGCCTTGGATGCGAGTTCCCGCAATTCTTCCGAGGCTTGATCGTCACCGGCAATCTCGTTGATCTGCAAATTGAATTCGATCACCAATTGCGGTGACTCACCACAAACTTTCAAGCAATTCGCCAGCACCTGTTCATCTCCTACTGCAAAAAGATGAGCCAGCATGTTCGACAGCCGAAACCAACTTTCGTCTGGCAGCTCCACCTCCTCCATCTGGTTCATGTTCTCGGCAATCAAATGAAGCGAGTGACTCGTCGGAATCATGGTATAAATGCCGATTTGTCGCGCCTCGTCGAAATGAACCGCGTTCATGTAATCCTTAACCTGAGTAAGAATCGGCCCCTCAGCCCAACCGCTGACCATTTGCAATAATCGGTGAAGATTGGTTTTCTCCTCGCCGCTATACCTCATATTTTTGGCAGGCCCGACGTCCATGTTGACAAAGAACTGGGAGATGAGCTGGCAAACTTCCCCCCGGGTCAGGTCATTGATGCTTCCCAGTTCGGCCTGAACTCGATTTGCGGCGTCCGACAAAATCCCACGCTGCGTCGCCGACGCGGCTACCAGGTCCTGCCACGCTTCGAGCGATGTCCGGTCAGCCGGACGCAACCAATCCAAGCGAACCAAGATCAAAGGGAATTCGGAAATCGGAATACGGTTGACGATCTTTAATCGCGAACCTTGCTCTAGCTTGCCGCTCCTCTCCGTTGTTTCCACAACAAATCTGGCCGGTCCCGGAAAATCGAGTGGCAATTCAATCTGTTCCGCCTCCAATAACGCTAATTTTTCTTTGGCGATTTCGGGAACGAAATATTCGAACTCGCTTTCTACCTGGCAATTCTCCGCGTCAAATCGGCAGGCGATGGCAAAATGCTGATTCGACTCAAAATAATCCATCTCTTCCGGAGCAGATGGCAAAACCAGCAACGGCGATTGAAATTCACGCTCCGTGATAATGGAGACCAAGTCATCAAGCGTGGCGAGGATCAGGGTATTCTCCCTGGCTCGATACAAACCGACTTCGGGGGATATCTGCAAAAACGATTTCCCCTCAATCTCTCCCACGGGGTACGAGCCAAAACGACTCATATCAATCGGTTCCTTGGTACGCACGACCATCACGAACGGTCGCTTCTGCCACAAGGTGGACGCCTCGTTCTCGTAGGCCAAGGTCACAAAGTCAATATCAGCGAGACGATAACGGGAATTCTCCTCCAGTAACTCGAGAGCTTTCAAAAATGCGGGCGCTTGTTCAATTTCTCGAAAATAATCGGACTTCAACAGGCTACCGATTCGGTAATGAACCAGATGCCGCATCGAGGAGGGGATATAGCCCAAGCCAATCCCTCGGGCCCAATCATTCATTTCCGCCCGCCGGGTCTGGCCATACGATTGGGTCAGAATGTCGATCACCAACTCATTCAGCTCGGTCCGAAACTCCGACTCCCCCATCGTCTTGATTTGGTTCATCAACTCCGGCACTGCGTCAATGGCGTTTCCACGCAGCCGTTTCAGGCAGTACAGGGAGATCTCTCCGATGGTTTTTGCCGCCAGATCCGGGTCTTGGGGTACGTAAGGCCTGCGATCCTGAAGAGAGTTGGCAATTTCTGCCACCACGGGCTGCGCATCGACGCCCAGGTTGGCCAGGTACTCAATGGCAAAACCTTTGATTTCTGCCGAATGCCGCCGCGCCATCGTTTGCAAGGCGAGTGGGACACGCTCGTGGTGGGCAGCCAACAACTGGTTGGCCAGATCGAGACGCAATTTGGTGGTTCCCACACGCGTTCGATCGGTGGCAATCGCCTCCAGGATGACCAACAAGGACTCATCGAGACTGACTCCGAAGTTTGCCAACCCAACAGAACTGTAAAAACGCACCGAGAAGTCCGGGCTATCCTGCAGCCGCAGGTATTGCTTAATGAAGGTCGGACTGCCAAACGATCGCACGACCTTCTCCATCCGGCTACCATTTACATCGGCTTTGGTCAGGGATCGCAACAAGTAATTCGGGCTGTTGGTAAACCAGGTCGGATCAAAATCTTCGACTTCACCCAACATCGGCTCTTGGCCATAGGGCTCATTGGCAGGTAAAAAGTTGGGCACAGCGTCCGTTTCAGATTCGGTCGATTCTGCAGGGGTGCGAGACGCTTCCCCTCCGGATTCGCTTGGGGAAACGGCCCCTGCAGCATCCCTTCGAGTAGTCAATTCACCGGAACCGACCTCGGCCGGCATCTTTCCGACGGAGGTGGACGCTGGCGTGCGGGCATCCGTTTGCGACACAGGTGGCACCTCCACCGAGCTTCCCGTAACTCCTTCAATCCCCTCGAGGTCAAGCTGAGCCTGCCGGAGAAACCCATATTGGGATTCAACAACCATCAAACCGATGCCAAGGATTCCGCCAAGGAACAAGACGACTGAGAAAATCTTCAAGCCTTTATAGACGCCAACATCTGCAGGTCCGGTCTCTTTCTGAAACGAAGCTCTGGGTGTCCTGATACTGCGCGTAGGCAGCGGGGCTTCCGGTGGTGGAACGACCGGGTCGGCGGTCGCCACCGCGCGCACAAACTCGCCAGTACGAATTTTCGTCTTGCATTTCAAACAACGAAATTTGCGTCCCAGATGCCGCTCTGGAACCTCGTACTTTTTGCCGCAAGCCGGGCATTCGATGTTCATATCAGGGAACACTCCATGGGGCCGTACCAGTCGGTTAGCCTATCTTTTCTTCGCCACATCGGACCGATTCGCCAAACAATCAACCGACTCGATGTTGAATTCAATTATAGGAAAGGGAGACAATGTCAATCATATGAATACTCGCCGATTGTAGATAAACCACTCGAGGATCAGCACAAATAGGGCAAACAGTACCAGCCAGGGCCAAAATTGCCTGGTTTCCGGTATGAAATCCACCGTTCCAGTGATCTCTTCGAAACCGACCTCCAGTTTATCTCGCACGGCCAGGTTACTCTCGCGGGCATCCAAAAGATTGACAGGGAACAACTGCTTGTCATCCGGCGACTCCTCGTTCAAAACCGAGTAAATCCCCGTCGAGTCAGCGTTCCCGTATACAAAAGTTCGATCACCTCGGCTGTCGAGAGAAACCTCGTCACCCTCAGGGGCGCGCACGTTGACGCTCGAAGTGGGCACACGTGTACGGATATTCACCAACTCGCCTGGACGCGTGCCCTGATTAGCATCGAAACGGGCGCCACCCCCTAAACTGACGACGATATTTTGGACAAACAAAGGAAAGCTGAGGTGATTTGGCCAGTCGGAGTTATGAGTCTCCTCACCCGCATCCGAGTATTCGACAATCGGAAAGCCAATCACCAAATCTTCATACCCACCCCGCGGCCCAACCCCCATGATCGTACCGGCCGTCGACTCCATCAAAGAGACCATCGCTGGAGGCCCCGTCAAACGCATCGACTCGACGATCAGCACATTGCCCATTTGCACGTTGTACATCAAAGGGTGAGATTGATCGGTATCGACCACCAGCGTTGGAAAGGCCGGCTCTGAGACCTGCCACTGATCGGTCGGCGGGACGCAGCCGATAAACACCGTGTTGCATTCAGGCATTGCCTCCGGAACGCACTGATCGAAGATGACGCAATCATAAACGCCCAGCATCGCGTTGTCCCGATACTCTTTGGTTTTCAGAAAACCAGGTTCCTTGAATTCCACTCGAGACAACTTGGCCAATCGATCCGTTTCGAACACGTATTGAAGGTATGGGTTGTTTCTTGTGACCACCAATAATCTCGCTTGCCTGGGCGGTTGGATCGTGCCATAGGCCACATTATCGAGCAAATAAACGTCCGGGTCCTTGATCTCCAAGCGAACGGGGAGCGGTGACTCAAGGTCCTCCAACAAACCACCCAGGTCGAAGCTGATCCCGCGCGTATCTCCGGCCGGCACTTCAAAACCACTCTGCAAATCATGAATCTCGTCATCCACGTAGAGTTCCACGTCTACCGAATGAGCCTCATCATCGGAGTTCTGGAGTTGAGCAAATGCCTGCAAACCGACCGAATCCAAATCCTCACTGATGGCAAACGCCGTAATCCCCACGTTGTTGGGCACATCCAATGCACCCACCGGACGGTACTCGGGAACCAAGTTACCCAGAGAAAAATTAGGCACGTCCTTGACCGCGCCATCAGAAAAAACAATCAACTTTGCGGCCAGAGCATCGGCAACCTGTACGTCTCGCTCACTCTCTCGGTCACTGGTACGACCCGGGTTGGCCAACCCTGAAGCAGCCACCAATGCCTCCCCGATATCACTGGAGCGCTGGGTCTGCTGAATTTCTGCCAACTTCCTTTTCAGCAAAGACCGGTTGCGTGTATAGGACTGCTGTACGTTGGCACGATCAGAAAAACTGATGATCATGGCCGTGTCTCCCGAGTCCATGCTGTCAATCAGTTTGGCCGCCTCCTGTTTGGCAAAATCAAGGCGGGTTTGCCCACCCGGCAGATCGGTAGCGGCCATGCTTGCCGACTGGTCGATCAGGTGGATGAACCGGTCACCCGCCAATTTCTGCCCCTGACAACCCGGCCCCAAGCAGGCCAAGATCAAGAGCAATGCCAAAAAGATCTGCAACAGCAAGAGCAGACTGTTCCTCAGCCTTTGCCAAATGCTGTTAACGTGCAAGTCTTCAATCGTCTTGGTCCACAGGTAGGTGCTCGGAACTTCGAGCGGGTTCCGCCTCAATTTCAAAAAATAGAGAAGCAGAATCATGGGCGGGACGAGCCCTAACAGGACCCAGCCCAGCGGGCCAAGCATCGGACTGAAACTCACCGGACCAGCCCCCTTTGCCGCAGGTACCGGGACACCAGACGGTCCACCGGTCGCTCGGTGCTGGTCATCATATAAACGATACCTCGACGGGCACAGAATTCACGCGCATCCTCGATGTACCGCGCCAACGTTTGGCGATACCGATCGATCAAGCGTTGACTGACGCTGATTTCCGCGACATCACCGTCCTCACAATCAAGCAGCCGCAGATCACCATGGATGTCCGGGTCAATTTCAGGCTGAGAGAGAACATGGATCAGGTAGACATCCAGGTTGCGGGCCACCAGGTAACGCAATGCCGATTCATAGCCCGACTTGTCCATTAAGTCCGTGATTAAAACAAGGATACCCTTGCCCGAATTACGCAAAGAAAAAGACTTCACCGCCTCGGTCAATGTGCAATTATTCCCTGTCTGAAGACCGTCAAGGTACTCCAACATTCTCCAGAGGTTCGCCTTGCCTCTCAACACCGGGGCGTTGGAGGTGGGGGAGGCATCGAGCATCTCTACCTTGACACGATCGGCACGACAAAGACCGATGTATCCCAGGGCAGCCCCCAATTGCTTAGCATAATGAAACTTGCTTGGCTCGCCAAATTCCATGGAACTACTGCCATCGATCAGGGCGTAAAAGTGCAGATCCTCTTCTTCCATAAACAACTTCAGAAACAGCTTGTCCAGCCGGGCATACATATTCCAATCGATAAAACGGAGGTCGTCGCCTGCCACGTAATTACGAAAGTCGGCAAATTCGACACTCTGCCCTTTCCTCTTACTTCGCCGCTCGCCTTTCATCCGGCCTCGAAAAATCTTTCGGCTGACCAATTCCAATCGCTCGAGTTGCGAAAGCAACTCCGGCGTCAGCAGCGGCTCGGTCTGAGAACGGGGTTTCCCGCTTACAACCTTAGACATAGACTCTTTTCATCCATCAGGGGAGTGATCAGGCTTCCGCGGCCATCGGAACGTCATCAACTTTCTCGGCAACCTGCTCGAGGATTTCCAGCAGGACCTGATCCGAAGTAACCCCTTCGGCCTGGGCTTCGAAATTGAGGATCACCCGATGCCGCATGGCGGGGAGGTAGACACGCCGCACGTCCTCGAAACTGACATTGAAACGGCCTTCCAGTAACGCGCGAACCTTGGACGCCAAGGCCAACGTCTGGGCCCCCCTCGGGCTACTACCCCAACGAAGGTATTGATTGGTAATCGGGCAGGCGTACTCACCTTCGGGATGGGTCGCCAAGGTAAGCCGCACGATGTAGTCCCGCAAATGATCCGCCAGGATCACCTCCCGAACCAGATCCTGCATCTGCAAGATCTGTTCGCCGTCGGCAACCTTGTTCGGCGTCACACTGATCCCCTTGGTCGTCCGCTCCAAAATGGTCGCCAAATCATCTCGCCCGGAATATCCAACATTCAGCTTAAAAAGAAAACGGTCTAACTGGGCTTCGGGAAGCGGGTAGGTCCCTTCCTGCTCGATAGGATTCTGCGTCGCCAAGACAAAGAACGGCTGCTTCAACTGGTAACGCGTACCGGCCACGGTAACCGTCCCTTCCTGCATCGTTTCCAACATGGCAGACTGCGTTTTCGGCGTGGCCCGGTTGATCTCGTCGGCTAAACAGATTTGCGTGAAAATAGGACCTTTCTGAAATTCAAAATTTCGCTTGCCATCGGGAGACTCCACCACCATATTCGTGCCCAGAATGTCCGCCGGCATCAAGTCCGGCGTAAACTGAATCCGGTTAAAGTCGAGGCTCAGCGTTTCGCTCAGAGTCCGTACCAGGAGCGTCTTTCCCAGCCCGGGCGCACCCTCCAGCAAGCAGTGCCCGCCAATCATCATGCATGTCAGGACACCATGAACAATTTCATCATGGCCGACGATCACCTTGCCCACCTCGGACTTGATGGCTTCGTATTGGGCGCGAAATCGCTCTGCCTGTTGTTCAAATTTATCGTGCATTACAATCCTGCCTTTGCTTTATTCGCATCATTTCTGGTTAACCCGAGACCGAGCGGACAGATTTGCAACCGCGTCTACCCACACGCCCAGCAGGCGCTCTTAGTCCGGGTCGGAACCGGTTTGATCTTTCCGCTTCTGCTTCTCTTGTGCTTTCCTCTTCGCATCCAGCAAGCGAGACGTGTACGACTTCTCTTCCCCCTCAATTTCGAGGGAACGATCCCGCTTGACTGGCCTCCGCCGATCCGCCGTTTCATCGATTTCATCGCCAATTACCCGTTCCAGCTGCCGCCGTCCGCTCGTCGTATTGTCAGGTTCCGGTGCAAAACGGGTGGCAGCTCGACGACTTGAGATCTCCTTTTCGATTTCTGCTTTTCGGCTCTGCAACCGACTGATCCTCGACTCCACCTGCTGCTCCTTTCCTTTGGCTCTCCAGGCAGCGACCCTTTCACCCACCCAGTCAAATCGGATCGCCACGCGCCGAACAAAGACATCGGAAAAAAAGACCAGTCCACAAACAACCAGCAACCAGGGCCAAATGTCCTGGATCCCCACCGCTTGGGTCAACGTGGGCCGAAACGTATTGACAGCCAAAAGATCGTTCAAGCCGGAAGGCTCCATCCCGCCCTCGATCATCTCACCGGCGTCCCCACCTTTCGGCTGCAGTCCGACCATCGATTTCAGCAAGGCAAGATTCGATTCCCGGTCGGTGTATTCAGACGAATACGGCACATTCACACCGGTTGTCAGCCGCTCGTAACCCTCGCCAGGAAATATCGAAAACAGGTAGTTGCCCGCGTCTTCTACATCGAACTCGGCAACATACCTGCCGGGCCCTACTTGAGAAAAATCGAGACCAAAACTCCTCAGGTCGGGATCAATTCCACGAGCACTAACATTCAAAAAATTAAGAAACTCCTCGTCGTTGTCCAACGCGGTCACCACGATCCTGCCGCGATTGTTTTTTAATTCCGTGGCGATTGAAAAGTTGGCATTCTCCGTAATCGGCCGCATCGAATGCCGAACCATCTGTGAGAAGAGCTTTTCGTAAACCGGGCTATTAAACCAATCCGTTGTCCAGACAAGCCCCGCATCACTGGTAAACACCGTCGCTCGCCCCACACCATACCGCCAAGTTGCCAGCAAGGTTGAGTTTTCACCATTGTCATTCGGCTCGCTGGAAAACAACAACTGCTCTACCAAGGGGTTTTTCTTGACCGTTGTCATCACATAGCCATAAAACCCGGGCAACTCTTCGACATTGATCCCTTGCAGGATTTCGTGGGAGGACGAAAGACCACCGGCCAAAACCTGCATCCCTGACTTGGATTCCTTAATCACAGGCTTGGCCACGCGACGCGCTTCACGTTGATATATCTTGG
The DNA here is from genome assembly GCA_036338455.1 of Planctomycetota bacterium. Taxonomy (GTDB): domain Bacteria; phylum Planctomycetota; class Planctomycetia; order Pirellulales; family Pirellulaceae; genus Mariniblastus. The sequence continues at coordinate 2,872 of JAYZCF010000023.1, read as the reverse complement.
GCAGAGCCCGCGGATTTTTGGCCACATAGTACTTCCCCCCAGTTGCCTGTGCGATGTTCTTCAGGGGCGTACTCCCGGCTGGACCATGAGTCCCTACGGCAACCGTTGATATCTTGATTTTGTTTTTGACGAAGTCATTTAACAGGCGCTGGGTCGGCGGGGTCGGATCACCGTCGCTAATGATAATCATGTGCTTCATGGAGGCCTTGGTGTTCTTCAGCCCATTCAAGGTCAATTGCATCGGCTTGTTGAAATCTGGCATGTCACCATTCGCCATCCGCCCCACCAAGCTTTTCATCGTTTTCCGGTTGCCGAAAACCCGAGCGATGCCCGACGGCGTGCCATCGCCATCGGGCCATTTCCACAACCAGCGAGGACTGCCACCCAGATCACTCCATTCAATCACGCCGCAATAGTCCATCGGCCCTAACACATCGATGGAAACCATGGCAATTTTCGTCTGCCAGAAGTTGCCCTGCGGCATTTCACAGGCATGCATCATCAGGGCCAGAGCGCCGACGGCATCAATCTTGTCGTTCTTTATTTGAAAATCAACGGGCATCGCTTTTTCCAATTCCGTATTGGACCAACCGCCCGCACCCAAGGCCCGATCGCCTCCAATCATCACGATTCCACAGCCCATCTCCTCGCAATTCCTCACCAACATCTGGACCTGGGCATCGCTAAAAGCTTCCGCATCTTCGGCAGATTCACCGGTCGCGCGCGGAACATTTGCCAAGACCACCGAATCGTACTGCAGCAGCTCGGCCGTGCTGGTAAACAGGGAGGTCGAGGGCATTACATCGACTTCAATATTGCTCGACTGGAGGCGTTCGACCAACTGGATGAACTCTCCCCGATGGTTACCATCTTCAATCAGCAAAACCCTCCCCTTGCCCCGCACATGAGCGAAGGCCGATGCGGTGTTGTTCTGCGTGATCACATCGGAGGAGGGATCGTCGGGGACGAACGTCGCGTCAAAGGTAAACACATCAGAACGCTCTACTTTGTGTGCAAATGGAAAAACGTTTTTCCCGGGCTCCAACACCACATCCTGCTCGACAACGAGTTGCTCGCGTTGGGCCGTTTTCTGAGTTAAGCGCAATTTACCTCGCACTTGATCCACTCCATCGCCTCCGTCCTCCTGCGCGTCATTACTGACCACAATTTTTGCCTCGAATTCCTGGCCGCGTCGAATGTCCGAGGGCAAAACAACTTTGTCGACCGCGATCTCCGATTTGGAAAACAGGTTGACCGGCACTACGTCAATGCCGGTTCCGTCCTCAACGAGCGACTGAGCCATCGAAAGCGCATCGCCAACATTTTCATTTCCATCCGAAATCAGGACGATGCGGCGAGCGGTATCTTCGGGGAAAGAGGCTTTGGCAAGCTTCATGGCCGCTTCCAGACTGGTCGCATTGGTTTTCAAATCATGCCCCGATTCGAGACGGCCGATCAGCGGCAAGTCACCATCAAACGGCGCGGATTCAATTTTTGCGTTCGACCCGAAGACGATCACGCCAGCCATATCTTGAACTTGATCACGCCTTTGATCATTCACGGCGCGATGGACATATTCCAACATGAAATCCCGCTTGGCCGCCGGAATGCTCTGGCTTTGGTCGAGAAGGTAGATAACCGTCAGACGATCGGTCCGGTCGCGCCACTGCATCTGGGCCAGGGCCAGCACCAGCACCACCAAAACCGAAGTCCGCAAAAGCAGGGCAAAAAGACGCCGCCAACGCCCCAAACCAGCCAGTGATCGAAAGCTCAGGATCCAAAGGACCGGCACAAGCAGCAGCAGCAGCAGGAACCATGGTCGGTCAAAACCGATTTCTAAGCCCAAACTCATAAATTAGATCCAAATGACCAGGTACTGCCGCACCTAGTTTTGCAAAATATCGGGTTCGGTCCAACCATCGACGGGGCCAACCTGCCGTTTTGGGGCAGAAAAACACTGAAAAACCGGGCTATCCGCCCGGTTTCAGGTCAACAGTTCGATTTGATTTTTTCGCGTCACTTCCTATCGTTGCAGAAGCCAGCAGAGAGACTGTCGGGAAACGATTGCAACGGGACTCCGGATTTTACTGCCGAAGGAAAAAAAACGATGAATTCCACACCTGCCAAAGCAACGCGGCACCGGTTTTTGCCTAAAATTAGAACTTAGACTTTACCCTTGCGGTAAATCGCTTGACCACAACGGATGAAACACACGCATTCCATCATTGATATTCTTGGGAGTTTTCAAATTGAATACCAGCCTTCGTATCCCATTCATTGCCTTGTTGGCCACGCTGATTCTGGGCAACGCACATCAAACCGATGCCCAGGAAGCCAGGAAACCGGCTACCACAACCGCTTCCGAATTCCCACCTTTTGAAAAAGTGGTTGAAGGCTACACCGAGGTCAAACCGTCTGACGGTAAAAAACCGTTGCTGCGAATCTGGAAGCGTGACAAGGATGGCCAGATGTTGGCCGAATTACCCAAGGATTATGCCAGCCCTACCCACCGCCAGTTTATTGCGACGACGGTGTCCGGTGGCGAGCAGTTTGCCGGTCTGCAATCGGATGATTTTTACGTCTACTGGCGGAACTACGGAAAACGGGTGGCGTTAATCGCCGAGAACTTGAGCATCCGCGGATCGGACGAAGAATCCAAATCGTCGGTCAAACGCCTGTTCACGGATCGCGTTCTGATCGACCTCCCAATCCTGACCATGGCACCACGCGGCGGCCCCGTCATTGATCTTGATGCCTTGTTGGTAGGAAATGCCAATGTCTTTTTTGGTGGCTCCTATCGAGGCAGGTCCAACCTGATCAAGATCAAGAAAGCCAAGGCCTTCGAAAAGAACACCGAAGTCGCCTTCGAGGT
>JAYZCF010000022.1:0-16751 GCA_036338455.1 Planctomycetota bacterium | reverse complement strand
TCTCCTACAATCCCTGTTCCTGCGCCTCGGACGACGGATCCACCTCCGGACTCGATTCCTTGCCTGACGAACCCACGAGACTCCGTAAAACAACGTCCTTGATCGCACATGCAGACTGGAATCCGCAGATTCCCAGCGGACAAGAGGGAAGCACTTCATTCCGCACTGTCAGTTCTTTTCCCGAAATATCCTGTTCAACGACCAACGCATCGTCGATCCAAACCGAGATCTTGTCTTTCTCGACACGCACGCGAATCCGATACCAACGCTCGTTGTCGAAATTCATGTGCTGCATCGTCTCATTGTTGGCGGCATCCATTCCATCAATACTGGACAACCCGACCACCGTTCCACCCCATCCACCAACCACCAAAGAGCAGTGGGATTCTTCGACAGGGAAGGTCAAGCCACAGAAGAAGTCGTTCCCATCGACCCGCATTGCTTCCAGTGATATCTCATAGTCGATCGTGGGGAGCGATTCATGCACCGACGTCACCCCCGTCATGGGGTAACCCATGGCCAAACGGAGTTCGCCGTTGGCCACCTCAATTTCACCCTCACCGCCAAAATTGGTCGCTTTCCAACCGGTCAAGGTTTGACCATCAAAGAGGGCCCGCACCTCTCCCTGCGGTTCGGCGTGCTGCGCTTTTTCGGTCTCTCCCTGTTGTCTCGCCGGTGCAGAGGGGGCGGTACTGGCAGGCTGCTCAGCCTCTGAGCCACCTGAACCATCGACGGGAGCATCCGATTGGCAGCCCGCCCCAGCCAGGCAAAATACCATCATGCACAGGATCGTCGCTCGTAACGTGACACGCAAAACTGGACTCCTCATCAAGTAAAATTCTCTGGCCGTTCCGCAACGGTGACAAAACCGTTTGCTCCCTGAAGTGAAGGGGTGTTCTCAGGATACCACATCGAGAAAAGTGATCCCAGCGAGCGATGGCTGAGACAGGTGAGAGATGGAGGGACAGCGCGATGAAATCGGGCTATTTGGAGAGAAACTTCAACCAGCCACTCCTCTTGGCCGCTTCACTCCCGGCACCCGCCTCGTCCGGTTCCCCGTCCAATTGACGGGCGAGCTCTGCAATCGAGTTCGTGATGGCGGCCTTGGGCGAGTGAACATGCAGGGGGATGCCGTTATTGCGGCATTCCGATATGACCGGGTAATTGTTGGGAATCTGCCAGAATATTTCTCGGTCGATCGTCTCTTCCGCTTTCTTTTCGTGGATCTGGCTTTTGTCCGGTACAACCCGGTTTACCACGATTTTGATCTTCTCATGTACACCCTCGTACGCTTCCAAGGAGGACAACAATCGAACCACGTTTCGCAGGCAGGGCAAATCGAGTTGGGTCAACATCAGGATATGGTCAGACATCTGCAAGGCAGCGATGTCGAGGTGATTGTAGGACTTTGACAAGTCAAACACGATGTGCGTGAAGGAAGCTCTCAACAAGCCAATCACTTTCTTCAGGTCTTCCGTTTCGATCGAGTGAATATCCTGCAACTGGATCGGGCGTGGCAAAAGGAAAATACCCGATTCATGCTGGGTAAGTGATTTGCGCATCAACGCCAAGTCCAGCCGGGAAATGTTTTGGGTAACATCCAGCAACGTGTATTCCGGAATCATGTCGAGGAACACATCAGCATCCCCAAGCGAGAGATCCAGATCGACCAGCACGACGCTGTTGTTGGCTCCACGTCCCAGTGCGCAGGCGATATTGACGGCCACAGACGTCGTTCCCACCCCGCCTGAAACGCCCGCTACCGAGATAATCGATCCAGATTTTTTCGGGCGGCGACTGCCGTCGGCCGAGGTCGAGGCCACCCGGTCCAGCGCTTCCATCAACTCTTCGATCTGGATGGGTGAGTTGAGATATTCCCGCGCCCCGGCCCGCATGGCACTCAAGATCAACTGCCCATCGGTACGGGAACTGACGGCAATAATTCCCGTTTGAGGAAACTTGGCATGAATGTTTTCGATCAGGGCCAGCGCGCTCGGTTCGTCTGCATCGAGATCAATCACGGCCAGGTCGGGCGTCGTCTGCTCGACGATCTCCACAAAAAACTCGTAGCGGGAACAATCGGCTTCCAGCCAGACATTGTCCATGCCGACCAGGTATTTCTTCAGGTCATCCCGGCTGGATTCATTGGGATCGCAAATGGATATTCTTAAGGTTCCGCTCATTTCGCTGCCATTAAGCATGGCTCTCATGAAAAACGATATTCAAACGATGGCCATCCATTACCCTTTGTCTACCTCGGATCGCCGGCAAGCTTCGTCGTGCCGGGCAGATCTCCCCGGAAATTATACTCGATGCCCGACCGTCCGGCGGCAGGAAGCGGAGCACGACGGGCAGATTCATCCGTCGAATCGTCCGGTTGTTCCTGGGAATCGGGCACGAGGGAGGGAGATGGCTCGGCGGGGATCGGCATCAGCTGGAGTTGCGGCTCTGGCAAGTAACCGCTACCGGGCAAGTTCGCCGATGGCTGCTGAATCGCTTCTTCCAAGGCGGGCTGGATCTGCGGTGCATAGCGAGTGGCTGGATCATCGAACCGGTCGTTGGTCGGGCAATCGTCCTGGCACTTCGGAACCTCAACATGACCGTTGATGTAGAGCTCATGATTGGAGGGGGATGTGGTCAACTGTCCGACTCCAACCTTGGAGGCATTGACCGGGTCGACATCGCTGATAAAGCGGGGTGTGAGCACAAACACGAGCTCGGTTTCATTGACGTTATCTTCAATATCTCTAAAGAAGACGCCCCAGATCGGTGACCGCATCAACTTAGGGATACCTTTTTTTCTTGTCGATTGCTCTTCACGGTAATTTCCAGCCAAGGCCAAGGTATGCCCAGCTCTCATACGTACTGCTGTACTCACACTGCGGGTACGAAACCCTGGATTATTAAATTCATCACGAAGATCTTGGGCGAGCTTCGAGACTTCTGCACGGACGTCTAAAGTCAGTTCACCATATCCGTGAACGAGCGGGACCACGTCCAGCTGAGTACCGAAAGGTTCAAATTTGACTGACGTCGCTCCGAGACCTGCAGCTTGCTGGAACGGCACCTTGCCACCCGAGAGAAAACTTGCTGGACGACCATGTTGCGTAACCAAAGTTGGTTCATCCAATAATTTTGCGACGTTGTGCTCCTCCAGGGCTCGCAACAGGGCGACAAATGGGTTGGTACTACCGATGACGAAAGCCATATTCTGGCCTCCATTCAATGGCTGGCCAGCATCGAAGTTACTCAACAAACCGGCAACACTCGAAGTCGCCGTGACATTTCCACCGAGGTTTGCCCAATCAACACCGAGCTTACGAAGCTTGGTGCGAGAGACCTCATACACCCGGACTTTGATCGCGACCAACTGGGGACCGTCGACTTTGAGTTGATTGATCACGGTCGGGAAATAATCTTCGGCCACCGCGACAATCTTCTCGACCTGATCGGTTTGGGCCACGCTCCCTCCGAGGATTACCCCTTCGTTGAGGGCCAGGATCTTGATCGAACAGTCTGGGAAAAACGTTTTAAGAGCCGTTTGGAGCCTGCGGATATCGGCCGTCACACTGACAACCAGGATCTGTTGATCGCCCGCTTCATTCTCCACAGTCAACGAGGATACGCCTGGCTTGAGACCCGTGATCCGGATTTCGTTGGGCGATGGAGCGGTCGCATTGAGCACCTCCGGGTTTTGCACGAAGACGTTGGAGATCTTAAAATCAAAATCGATGTTCCGGCTGGCATTGACCAACAAGTCGATCTGATTGCGGGTCTCTTCCTTGACCTGGTAGCTGACGGGAACGACTTGCTGACAGGCCAGGGCAGGACCGGCGGCCAAGGCAAGCAGAGCAAGCAGAAGAGCGGGCAGCCTGGCTAACGCACCTGATGTTTTGAAAATGGACATCCGCGGTTCCTTCGTAGCAGGCAAGCAAGCGAGTGAGAAGAGAGTCTCACGACTTGCAGCCTGGAACAGTTACACTCAAAAACGACAGGTGGGAAACAAACCGCTTTGTTTCCCATGATCTGTTGTTGGGACACAGAAAGGGAAAAGCCTGCGTCACGTATAACTGTTTCGAACGGAATCTTCCGAATATCGAGATTATTCGAAACCACTTTCATTTTCGTTAGAACGGTTAAACTCAGCCGAATCGTCAAAGTTTAACCTCGCGGGGTTCGCTTCACCCCGGTTTTCCGGTGTGCTGTCGGCCGTGCTATCAACCGGCAAGTCACCCTTAAATTTGAACGTCTGTCGGTCGCTGCCATGGTAGATGCGCATCGTATGTTCCCGATTGGCGTCTGCCACAAGTTGCTCCGATCCCTCGGGAATCACTCGGCCGACTCCGAAAATACTTTCGAACTTGCTATCGGCCACAGCTTCGTCCGTCGCGGATTCCTCCAGTCCATCCCCCCGCAGCACCAGTTTCAACTGGGCCACTTTCTGGATCAGGACGATCTTCTCCGATTGACGTTCATTGACCAAAACACTGACGATCGAATTGTTTTTCGCACCCGTCAGCTCCCGGGCTCCGCCCGCTCGCATGTTCTCGTTGACCGAAAAGACGGTGATATTTTTCAGAAATGTCTCGGAAACGGTCGTGTTTTTACCACTATTGGTCTCATCACGGACCCGTACGACGCCGATCACGTCGACTTTGTCGCCCGGCGCCAGTAAACCGTTGAACGTATCGTCTGCGGCGACTTTGATGGCAACGACTTTGAAACCGGGGGGAATTGCCAGGTTACGGATCTCGTTCTTGTTGACGATATCCGTCTTCAGGATCGCCAAGCCTTTACTCAGACGAGTGGTGATGGCCATGTTCTTGACCTCTTCCAGATCGGTCACGGCATTTTCCGGAATGATCTGCAGGGGCCACTGCTCTACCTTGAGATTCTCTGCGGTCAGCGGTGTCCCATGGTCAAATTGATTGGCGGCGACCAGAACCGGGCCCGTTTTGGGTGTGGGCGCTTTCGCCACGTTCGAGCCGCCCATGACCTTGCTTATACCGATGGCCGCCACCAGGCCAAAACCGAGAGAGACCGCCATCAGAATCATGGATTTGGATTTCATACAACTACCTCGGGTCAGAGTTTCCAAGTCGTATCGGGTCGATCGGCCGCCGACATTCGACAGCGATCAGCCGATTTTCGAAGTCAACCAGAGATCACGATCCGTGCAATCCTCAAGGTTTACCTCTCACACATCTCTTTTTGCGGCATGGGTGTGTGTCCCGCCGGTCCATTATTAGTATTCGACCACCCATAACTTTTGGGCCAATAATGCAAGTTATTGGGTGACGACAGTCAAAACCCGAACAACCGGAAGTGGGTCATTGATCAGGTCCGTCCCATTCGACAGGCGGGTCCGCTGTTTCAGACCAGCATTCCCGTCCAAGCAAAGTACGTGACTGTGCCAATCGCCAGGGGAATCCCGTAGGGCAGCAGCCGCATGGAACTCTTCCGCTCCGACGCGAGCGAGGCAAGTGTCTCCGGATTGCGCACCGTCATGATCTCATTCAGGATGTAGAGCGCCTGGTTCCAGTGTTTCTTGGCCTCACCTGAGTAGAGGATCATGAACACCGCCAGGACGGCCCCGACAATGGCCGAAACACAGAAGGCATAAAAGGTGGCCAGACCGTAGACCCAAGCACCAACGGCCGCCATCATTTTGACGTCGCCGGCACCCATCCCACCAATCGAATAAGCGGGCAACAAGGTCGCCAGGCCAACGGCCGTTCCGACCAGGCTCCACATCAGCCCCATGTACCATCCATCCCCCGCCATCTGGTAATGGATCATGCTGTAGATCCAGCCGGCGAAGATCATCGGGTAAGTGATCTTGTTTGGCACCCGCAGTTGGCGGCCATCGATATAGGCCGCCACGATAACAAAAACAGTCACGGCCCAGTACGGCCAGTGCTCAATCATGGACTCTAATAGATTCATCTCTCTCTCCGATTCCCGCGTGGATGGTTCCAGTCTCCAACCAACAAAAAAATACTCCGCCCTCAACGTTTCAGACGCGCGCCGCAAACAAAAAACTGGCAATGGCGGCAATAACCGTCGTGAAACAACAGACCAGTTCGATCGCCTGGCCGTAACAATCGGGTGAACATAACCAAGTCATTTCCACCTCCTCTGACAAACTGACTGACAACCGCCTGGCCCCGTGTTGCAAAGATGCAAAAAACCCACCCAGCCGGCGAGGGTCTGGGAGGGTGTTTGCATCTGTCACTTCAGGCCAGACATGAATCGACAGCTAAGCGACTAGCCGCCACCGCCAGCGGTGTCCAGTTCGTCGGCAATATTCTGGAAAGAGGCGGCTGCATTGGTTCCTACTGCTTGAATCGCAGTCAAGCAGACGATCACAATCAAGGCCAGCATAATGGCGTACTCAACGGCCGTAGGGCCGTCTTCTGATTTCAAAAAGCGTTGGACTTTGTTGGCAATAGATTTCATTTCTTCCTCCGATGAGCGGGATTAAGCGTAAAACGACCTTGCGTTATTCTGGCTCTCTCCTGACAAAAAAAGGATCACCGCGTCCCTAAGGTGCGACGCCGAGTGACCAGTAAATTAAAAAGTTGGCGTGCCAAGAAGATGTGAGCACGCCAATTACTCGTGCAATCAAAACCTATGTCACAAATCAGATCAGTCAAAGTTTTACAAATAAATTAGCCGTATATTTTTGAAGCATCGTGCGGGCTGTCGAAACGGCCAACCGTCACAACCGACAAAACGGGCGTGAAAAGCGGATTATGTGCGAGGTGTCTCACGCCAGAGCGGCGCATCGAGGCTGGGGAAGGACTGCCGAACCAGCCATTTTTTTCACTTTGAAATGGGCCACCGGATCTGCAGATGGCCCAAAACCTTCCCCACCTGGCGATAGTCCAATCAGGAACGAGGCCCGGTCGGTGCCGCATCGAGCGATAACAGGCGGCGGCGGTAGTACTTGAGACCGGAAAAATAGAAACAGGCAGCTGACACGAAACCAAAAATGACCATGGCGTAAGCCGGGAAGCTCGCCATCACAATGGCCGTCGCAAACAGCAGAAAAGCATGGCAATAGAACTGGCCGGAGAGAATTCCCGCCTTGATCACAAACGTCATCCCAGCCACAACGGCCAGAAAGGGTGCGAGTTGCAATGGCTCCAGCCCGAGATGGTATTCCAAGGGAAACATGAAGACCACCATGCACAGACTGGCGGCCCAAACATGGGCGATTTGCCGCTCGACAAACGTGACCGGGCCCATACGTCGCCTCAACCACCAAAACACGGACACCCAGGCACCAAACCCCAACGTCCAGACGAGCACGTATTGGTAGACCCGGAAGTCGTATTCAAACATCAACTGGGTTACCACACAGGTCAGCAGCAGGGCTAAGCTGTGCCACATCCAGATCAGCCCCCAATTTTCGAGAACCGAAGCGTGGTGCGTCTCGCGAAACAAGTTGGCAATGACGTGTCCAATTCGGCCATCGCGGGCCGATGTGGATCGATCATCCAGAAATGCCTGGAGATCGCTGGCCAGTTGCCCTGCCGTTTCGTAACGCAGATCTTGCGGTTTTTGGAGACATCGCATCACGATCATCTCCAGATCACGATTGACCTGACGATTCAGCTCCCGCGGCAAAACAGGGTCCTGTTCCAAAACCATCAGTACCGTTTCGACGGGGGATTCGCCAAGAAAAGGGGGACGCCCAGTGATGGCGTGGTAGAGAATGGCACCCAGGCTGTAAACGTCGCTCACCGCACCGACCTGGCCCCGCGCCCCAGCCGCCTGCTCCGGCGCCATGTAGGAGGGCGTGCCCAGTACAGCGCCGGATCGCGTCAGGCTTTTGACTCCGGTCTGTTTCTTGGCGAGGCCAAAATCGGCGACGTAAGCGTGTCCCGAATCATCAATCAAGATATTGGATGGCTTAAGATCGCGATGCAACACACCGTGTTGATGGGCGTGCTCGATCGCCAAGCTGATCTCCAACAACAAGCGGGCAGCCTGGCGGGGTGGCATCGGGCCACTGGCCAAGCGCTGCGATAAGGTCTGCCCTTGGATCAGTTTCATGCAATAAAAAGCACGCCCGTCCTGCTCCCCCATCTCATAGACCGGGACGATGTGCGGGTGATTCAAGCCGGCAGCTGCCTCCACCTCACCCACAAATCGTTGGCGGTCTTCGGGAGTGGCAAGATCCCCATCCAGGATCATTTTGATCGCGACCGGACTGTCGTCGGCTTTGCAGACCGCCTGGTAGACAATCCCCATGCCACCACGACCAATTTCCCGCTCCAACAGGTAATCACCCAGATCGTGGGGCAATTCGAAGCGGGACTCCCGCACTTGCGTTTCCCGGCCAGAGCGAGTCGGAATGTCCTGCTGTTGTTTTCCCGCATTCCGCGTAAGGGCGATGGTGGCCCACAAGAGTCGTAAATCCTCGGCAAATTCTGGGTGCTGCCGACAGACTTCCTCCAGCGAATAATCCTCGCCTCGACCAAAACCGTCGGCCAGCTCTGAAATCAGATTGGCCAATTGTTGGTCATGCCCATTTCCTAAGGTCTGCGTCGATTCATACACTTATCCGACCCCATCAGAACCGTTCGGCGCATCCTTTAAGAATACGTCTTTTAATCGACGAATGGCTCGCAGGTATCGCATACTGGCGGCCGGCTCGGTCAGGTCGAGAATCATGGCCACTTCCTGGTTGGTCAGCATCTCGTAATGCCGCATCACGATGATTTCGCTATCTTTTTCGTCAAGCTTGCTGAGGGACTGCTCGACCCTGCGGGACATTTCCCTCTGGATCGCGGCCGCCGCCGGTGTCAATCGTTTGTCGTTCAGGATCGAAGCCAACTGAAAAGACGACTGGTCATGGCCCGGAGGAGACCAGCGATTCTGTTCCCGGTCCACTGAGCGCCGGGCCGTACCTCGGTGCCGGCGGTGAGCGTCAATAATTCGGTCCCGGGCAATATGTCGAAGCCAGAGGTGAAAAGGCATGACCGGGTTTTCCAGATACCGTTCAAATCGGCGATTCGCTTCCACCAGGACGTCCTGGACAACATCGCTGACCCCGACCCTACCGCGAATTTTTTGGTCCAAGCGGATTCGGACCAGTTGCTGCAGGGAGTTGCGGTGCCGCTCCAGCAGGTTATTCACGGCTGACGCATCGCCCGTCTGTGCCTGAGCCAGTAATTCTTCTGTTTGAGGTGCATTGGACCACATGGCATTGTTCCCAAAAAAGACTTGGTTCCTTGTCTTTCTTTACGAAAACGAGACGAAAAAGGATTCAAAATTTGCAAAATATGGCCATTTTGTCACAGGTCGGCTCAGCAACCGTCCGTTCGCTCGATCGTAGCTGAGCGGGGATGGCTAACGGATTTCACACCAAAGTGCTTTGACCAGGGTGTCGAGCTGGACCTGATTGTTATAGAGATGACAAGAAACCCGCACAAACCACTCGTCTTCGAAGTGGATAATCGGCACTTCAATCCGATGAGACTGCCACAATTGCTGCTGCAACTCCGTCCAGTCCCCCGCTGGCAGGGAGACGTGGGCCATGCATCCATACCATCCTTGCCCGGGATCGGCCAACGTTTTCCCGCCGAACTCTGCGATCAGCCGTTGGCGGGCTTGGTCAGCCAACCAGTAAGACCGCTGGCGGAACTGGTCTAAACCGACCGATTCCATAAATTCAATCGCCGTCGGCACCGTCAGGTAACAGCTCGGATCCCGCGTCCCACTCCAGGTGAACTCATCAAACCAATCCTCAGGCATGGCCGGCAGTAACCGTCCCCAGCTTTTGATTTGCGGCTCGATCACCTCGTGCCAGTGAGGGGCCACGGTCAGAAAACCACTTCCGAGGTTACCACACAGCCATTTATGACAGCTGGCCGTATAAAAATCGCATCCCAGCGAGTCAATTTGGAGGTCAACCTGGGCTGGTGCATGTGGCCCGTCGACACAACTGGCCACACCTCGCTGCCTCAGTTCACGACATATTTCTGCCACTGGCATGATCAGGGCTGTGGGCGAGGTGACATGGCTGACCACAACCAACCGTGTTTGCGGACTGACTCCGGCCAACACCGTTTGCACAACCTGTTCTGGCGACTCGATTTCCGCCGGCAAATCAACGGTTTTCAGAGTCGCCCCTCTCCTCTGGCAGGCCCGTTGCCAGATGCGCTGAACGGCCCCGTATTCATGATTGTTCAACAAAACCTCATCGCCCGGCTGCAAAGGGAAATGGTCGGCCACGACGTTCATTCCAAACGTCGCGTTTTCGACAAAAACCAGGTTTTCCCATGAGGTTCCACAGAACGAAGCGGTCGCTTCGCGTGCCTTCTGCAAGGCCGGCTCGATCGAGCGGAGGTAAAAATCCATCGGCTGCTCGTCCAACGCATCGATCCAGTTCCGTCGCGCATAACGGACCGGGCCGGGTGGTGGGCCAAACGAACCATGATTCAAGTAAAGCGTGTCGGGACGAATGGCCCAATGCCGGGCAAGATCCAGCCAATGCTGGTCGTTGGTCATGTCACGTTGGCTTGGTTCGTCCACAGGAAATCCGTTGAAATAAAGGGCCAAGTGTCCCAACCGGAAAGTGCTAGCTTTTACGTCACACCTGCACAAAGATCGTGCTGGCCGCTACCCGTTGCTCGGGGCGCCACCGAGGTTGAGGCAGCAAAACCAAGTTTAAACGATCGTTCATTATCAAGGTACCGTCTGGCACACAAATTGCTTCTTCTCGGCGGCTTCATTCCCGTTCGACAATGCGTTGCCGACGCAATTTCGAGCCTTATACCACTCCCAAAATGAAGGAAAAATTACTTGACTCCTAAAGAAATTCTCGCGCTTTGTAAAGAAAAAGATGTCAAAGCCATCGACCTCCGCTTCATGGATTTCCCCGGTCTTTGGCAACACACCACCATTCCGAGTAGTATCCTGGAGGAAGAGACGTTCGAGGACGGACTCGGTTTTGACGGATCCAGCATTCGGGGTTGGCAGGCGATCAATGAAAGTGACATGTTGTTGATGCCCCAGCCGGATACAGCGTTTCTCGATCCCTTCACCAAACTCCCAACGCTCAACATCATCTGTAATATCGTCGACCCGATCACGCACGAAGATTACAGTCGTGACCCCCGCAATGTCGCTCGCAAGGCGGTCGCTTACCTGCAAAGCACCGGGCTGGCCGATACGGCGTATTTTGGACCCGAAGCCGAGTTTTTCATCTTTGACGATGTTCGGTATGACCAACGACCGGATGCAGGTTTTTTCCATATCGACAGTGTGGAGGCCGAGTGGAACCGGGGCCGGGACGAGGGCCCGAACTTGGGATACAAGATTCGGCATAAGGAAGGCTACTTCCCCTGCCCACCGATGGACCAACTGATGGACATTCGGAATGAAATGATGCAGACCTTGATCGATTGCGGCCTGCATGTCGAATGCCAACACCACGAGGTGGGTACAGCAGGTCAATCTGAAATCGACCTGCGATTCAATGAAATGGTGAAAATGGCAGATGAACTGATGATGTACAAATACATTATCAAGAACGTTGCCTACAAACATAACAAGTCGGCTACCTTTATGCCTAAGCCGGTTTTCACCGACAACGGCTCGGGCATGCATGTCCACTTCTCTCTTTGGAAAGAAGGGGAACCACTGTTTGCTGGAGATGGCTATGCGGGGTTGAGTCAAATGGCTCTGCACGCCATTGGCGGGATCCTGAAACACGCTCCGGCGTTGTTGGCCTTCACCAACCCAACCACCAATAGCTACAAGCGATTGGTCCCCGGTTACGAAGCCCCGGTCAACCTGGCCTATTCACAGCGAAACCGCTCGGCCAGTTGTCGGATCCCGATGTACTCCAATAGTCCCAAGGCCAAGCGGATTGAATTCCGTTGTCCTGACCCGAGCTGCAATCCGTACTTCGCCTTCTCGGCCCTGATGATGGCTGCTTTGGACGGGATCGAAAATAAGATCGACCCCGGCGAACCTCTGGACAAGGATATTTACGACTTGCCCCCGGAAGAGGCCGCCAACGTTCCGAAAACACCTGGCTCTCTGGCGGAAGCATTGGACGCCTTGGAGGCAGATCACGGATTCCTGTTGCGAGGCGACGTGTTTACCCAGGATGTCATCAATACCTGGATCAGTTACAAACGGGAAAACGAAGTGGATGCCATGCGTCTCCGGCCACATCCCTACGAATTCTGCTTGTATTACGACATCTAGAATCGAATTCTCTAAAATGGAGTTCTGGAATCAAGTTTCAGGCTCCATGAGACCCACGGTCTGGCGGCTTTCGGTTTCCGAGCCGGCAAATCCGTAGATTAACGAGGCAGGGCGGTGATCAACCGTCACTGCCTTTTTTCGTGTTGGTGAAAAAACCTAACCCGCCGGACCACCTACAAATGCTTGCCGAGATATGTCACATTGGGGAAAACGGTCCTCCACTCACGATGTACATACAATGGCACAACGAATCCTTATTCTTTGCACAGGAAACTCCTGCCGCTCCCAGATGGCTCAAGTTATTTGGCAAGAACTTGCGGGCAACCAGGCGTTGGTCGAATCAGCTGGCTCGGCCCCTGCTGGGTATGTCCACCCATTGGCCATCGAGGCCTTACGGGAGCTCCAGCTCCCCACCGAAGGCCTCGCCAGTAAGCCTCTAGAGCCTTTTATGGAACAAATGGAACAACCGATCGACCTGGCTGTGACAGTCTGCGACCATGCGCAACAAGCTTGCCCGAGTCTGCCGCATGTAAAAAACAGGCTGCACTGGCCGTTTGATGACCCCGCGGACGCCACCGGTTCGGACGAGGAAAAAATGCAGGTATTCCGTCGCGTGCGCGATGAAATCAGCAATCGCATAACGCAGTACCTCGCTTCGTCCGAGGGGAACGCCTGACTAGCTAGATCCGGACGCAAAATTTAACCAGGTTGAGAGGATTTTACATGACGGCTCTCTTTCGCTACCCACTCGATTCCCAAGCGCGGGCCGACGCCCTACGACTCGTCGAATTGGCTCTCATGGAAGATGTTGGTAGCACGGACCTCGAAACAGCAGTCGATGGAACGAGCCAGTCCCTGTTTTCCGTCGCGACCCCGGTCACGGCCGAGTTTGTGGCGCGGCAGGCGGGTATCGTCTGCGGGCTCCAAGTCTGCCAATTGGCCATCGAGCAGGTGGCCCCGGCCGTTCAAATGGAAATCGCCATCAACGATTCAGAACCGGTCAGCGCTGGCCAATCACTCGCCCGGATTTCGGGCGACGCCAGGCAAGTTCTGATCCTCGAACGTACCTGCCTGAACATTCTCTGCCACCTTTCATCCATCAGTACACTTACAAATGCATTCGTAAAATGTGTCGCAGGGACAGGTGCCAGGATCCTCGACACGCGCAAGACAATCCCAGGCTGGCGGCGGCTGGAAAAATATGCCGTTCTCTGTGGCGGTGGCATGAACCACCGGATGGGACTCTACGACGCGATCATGATCAAGGACAACCATCTCGGAATTCACAACCAGGCAAAGGACCAACGACTCTCACTACCGGAGTCCGTTCGACTGGCACGGCGATGGATTGAATCCAATGCTGCCACCCTGCCCAACGGCATGCAGACCATCTTGCAAATTGAGGTAGACACGCTGGAACAGCTCGATCTCGTGTTAGCGGAAGGCCCCGATATAGTCTTGCTCGACAACATGACGTCCGAACAGTTGGAACGCGCCGTGGAAATGCGCGACCGGACAAACCGAGACGTTCTACTGGAAGCCTCAGGCGGTATCAATCTGGAAACGGTCCGCAAGATTGCCCAAACCGGAGTGGAACGGATTAGCGTCGGGGCCCTTACTCATTCTGCTGGAAACTTCGATATCGGGCTGGACTGGAAATCGGCCTGATCGGTGGACGAGGTCCCTTTTAAGGGACACAACTTGGTGCGGAAATTAACCTGACACCGAATCGCCCCCCAGCTACACATCCAGAGCGAACTTTTTTCTTCATAAAAAAACGGGAAGAAACCGTCCACGCGAGGACACAGGTCTCTTTTAAGCAAAAAGACACCCCAACGGGTGAAAAAGTTTCTGAATTTCTCTAATAAGCCCGTTCCGCCGGCGAAGAACCTCTCAACAGTTTGAAATTCCTCAGCTGAGACACTTCCAAGGGTCCGCCCGTTGGTCAGCTCGTTGAGTGAGTCTCACTGCAATCGCTCCAAGGCAATCAAATCAATCGCATTTTTCCGCAGGAGGACCAGATGTTTAAAAAATTAACC
Source organism: Planctomycetota bacterium (assembly GCA_036338455.1). Classification (GTDB taxonomy): domain Bacteria; phylum Planctomycetota; class Planctomycetia; order Pirellulales; family Pirellulaceae; genus Mariniblastus. Next base: position 2,484 of record JAYZCF010000022.1, on the reverse strand, counting down.
CTTGGCGTTCTAGGGGTCGTGTTGGTAGGCGGCCTGTTATTTGGCAGTCGCATCGTACCTTATGCCAAAACGGCATACGAAAAAGTCCGTTCATCGGCTCAGGATACCGTTCCTATTTCTTTCCAAATCGATGCCGCCAAAGAACAACTGAAGAAAATTGATCCTGAAATCAAGGATATGGTTTGGCAAATCGCCAAGGAAAAGGCCCAAATCAAACGACTCAACAGCGAAATGGTCGTTCAGGAAGAGAGCATGACCAAACGCTACGACGAGATGATCACTTTGAGAAACCACCTGGAAACGGGTGACGACTACTACGTTGCCACCAATGGCAAAGCGTATACCAATGAGCGGGTCAAAGAAGACCTGGCTCATCGCTTCTCTGTCTACAAGACAGCTGAAAAGACATTCGAGAAATCGAAGCAGATCCAGGAACTGCGAGAACAGGCCTTGGAAACGGCGCTCGTCAAACTGGAACAAGCTCAGTCAATTCAGCGAGAGTTGCAGGTGCAGATCGAAAACCTCAACGCCCGACAAAGAATGGTGGACGTGGCCAAGACCGCAAGCAATATCCATATTGACGACAGTCAGTTGGCCCGCACACAAAGCATGATCGATGAGATCAGTGCCAAGATCGATACCGAAGAGGAAATGTTGAACCTGGCGCCGAAGTATTTTGGACAGATCCCCGTCAGCCATGACGAGATCGTTTCCGACCAGGACGTCCTCAAGGAAATGGATGACTATTTCAACCAAAATGACAACCGCGAGGTTGTCAATAAATAAAGCCTGATCCGACGATTGGTGAAATGGTTTAGGCCCAGGCTTGGGCCTAAACCCTCTTTCTTAAACCCACCTTTTGGCAGGGCTCGAATATTCGATCGAGCGAAATTCCCTATGTTGATGGTCTGGGACAACTGGAAAGCAGCGCAAGCTTACCTGCTGGGTGACATTTATCGCGCCGTCAACCATCTGAAACAATCGAAGCGAAAATGCTCGACCGGCGGAAACTTAGCCCGCAAATTAACGCGTTGCTTGATGAAACGGGCTAAGCAGAATAGAGCCCGCAATGATCTCACCGCAGCTTGGCGAGAATTATCCTTGGCAACCGAGATCGCCTGCCCCGCAGATCAAGATCGCTTGTCACGGCAGAAAACGATTCTGGTGGAGTGGACGATCGAATCCGCAAACGCGCTGCTTACTGCCGGCAAGATAAGTCATGCCATGACGCTTGTTTCTGAGTTGCAGTCCAGGCATATCCTTGACTGGCGGGGTGACCGGATCATTAAAACGAGTCAACTGATACAAGAGGCCGACAAACTGTCGGCACTCGGACGATTCAAACTGTCGCAGGAAAAACTGAAACTGGCAATCAACTTGCGACCCGATCTCTCTCTGCTGGAAGCTCGCCAGAAAGCAAATCATCACCTTCAGATTCAAATGGAACATCTGTCTCGCGAATTGGAACAGGCACTCCTGAAGAACGAGCCGAACCGGATCAGTCGTTTATGCACCGAGCTTCTCATGATCGCACCAAACTACGAGGTTGCGATCGACGCCCAACGCCAAAGGACAAAACAAGAAAACCCACGCGGCCCGTCATGGAATACAGCGACGAACAAAATTGGCCAAGGGCGCGAGACGACAACACACTCGAGAACTTTGCCGTTCAGGAGCAAACCGTTCATGATCTGGGTCGATCAGGTCGGAGGCTTTCTGGCTTGCCCAGGCAACACGAACACGATCGGCGCTGCCGTTCCCCAAGCCAATATTGAGATCCCGATCATGGCGGACCTGCATCGCCGTATTGCGAAGATCGAACGGAACGCTCACCGCCATCTGGTCTACCCGCTCACAACGCTTGGGGCGATCCAGATCAACGGGCAGGCGGTCACCGAGCCGACCATTTGGAAATCAGGCCAGATCATGCAGCTGGAAAATCAAGTCAGGATTCAGTACCTCCACACCCACCCCAAGTCCGATACGGCGCGACTGGAACTTGTCAGTCAGCATCGGACTCACCCCCGGTCGGACGCAGTGTTATTGGTGGCTGAGACAATCGTGCTGGGCCCCAATCCCCGCAGCCACATCCATTGCCCACAATGGCCAAGAGAGATCGTCTTCTTTTCTCAGGACGGAGCCTGGGACTGCGAGTATTCCGAACCGTTTCACGTCGATTCAAAACCGGTACAGGGCAGAGCTCGCTTGACGCCAAGTTCCAGGATTTTCGGAACAGATTTTTCGATCTGCCTGGAGCCTGTTGCATGATCCACCAGCACGAGCATCCCTACCTTCCATCGGTATTCCGGTCCCGGCAGGGAGATCTCCAGCGGCCTGATCCACTGCGGCAGCTGGGGAACCAGAACAAAAAAACGGTCACTGCATGCGACAAAACAGACGAAAACCAAGGTAAATAGGATGATTGGCAAACCAGGGACGATGCAGGAAGCAGCCGCTAGGCTAGAATCAGAGCCGTCCGGTGTT
>JAYZCF010000021.1:0-8515 GCA_036338455.1 Planctomycetota bacterium | reverse complement strand
CGGGAAAGGCTCTGCGGGTCGGGGTTTTCGTCAACATGCCGGTAGACGAGGTGTTGGAAACGGTGAAACAGGTGGGTTTGGATGTGGTCCAGTTTCATGGAGATGAAACGACCGATATGATCGAGCCGATTGGGCTTCCGGTGATTCGAGCCATCCGCCTTGGTGAGCAAGCCTCGACCGAAAAAGAGATCAGTCAGTGGATTGATTGGGGAGTTGGGGCAATCTTGTTGGACGCTGATGCGGGAAATGAGTATGGCGGGACAGGCAGGACGATTGATTGGCAGAAAGCAGGTCAGATTCCGTGTGAAGTTCCCCTGATCCTGGCCGGTGGTTTGACACCGGAAAACGTTGGTCGGGCGATTTCTGAGGCTCGTCCCGACGCGGTCGACGTGGCCAGCGGAGTGGAGGGGCAGGCGGGTGGAAAAGACCTCGGCCTGATGCGGGAGTTCATTCGTAACGCCCGTGGGGCGTTCGAATGAACTCAACTCGTTGAAATCGCCCTGTTTCACGTGGCTCGCTCTGCGTCAATTCTCCCCAGGCACGGTTTTCCCAAGGGATTTTGTAGTAAATCGGTTCGCCAGACATTGATCTTTTTTGTTTGTACGGCTTATCATTAATTGCCTGTCGAATTGTTGTTGAAAACGGGAACGATTGACAGTTAGAACGAGAACACCCGAATGATTACCGCTTGCCACCCATTCTGTAAGGAGATTCAAAGTGGCCAACGTAGAAACTGAGCGTTTACCTTATAAGGTCGCCGATATTTCCCTTGCTGATTTTGGACGCCGTGAAATCGTCTTGGCCGAGAACGAGATGCCCGGCCTGATGGCACTGCGTAAAAAGTATGGCGATTCCAAGCCGTTGGCAGGAGCCCGGATTGCCGGCTGTCTGCACATGACGATCCAAACAGCTGTGCTGATTGAGACCCTCGTTGAACTCGGAGCCCAGGTCACCTGGTCGAGCTGCAATGTCTTCTCGACCCAGGATCACGCCGCAGCCGCCATGGCTGAGGCGGGAATACCGGTTTATGCCTGGAAAGGGATGAACGAAGAAGAATTTGATTGGTGTATTGAACAGACGCTGTTCTTTCCCGACGGACAGCCGCTAAACCTGATTCTCGATGATGGTGGCGATTTGACCGCAATGGTTCATGACCGGTTTCCGGAGCTGCTTTCCGGCATCAAAGGTCTGTCCGAAGAGACGACGACGGGAGTCCATCGTCTTTATCAAATGTTTGAGCGGGGGGATCTCAAAATGCCCGCGATCAACGTCAACGACTCAGTCACCAAGAGTAAATTTGACAATCTTTACGGCTGTCGCGAGTCCCTGGCTGACGGCATCAAGCGCGCCACCGACGTGATGATTGCTGGCAAGGTGGTTGTCGTGGCTGGATACGGTGATGTTGGTAAGGGTTGTGCCCATTCCATGCAGCGATATGGCGGGCGAGTCATCGTCACCGAGATCGACCCGATCAACGCCCTGCAGGCTGCGATGGAAGGTTTCGAAGTCACAACGATGGAAGAAGCCGCGTCGGTGGGGAACATTTTTGTAACCACTACCGGTAACAAAGATGTGATCACGGGCGCGCACATGCCGCACATGCGTCACGACGCCATTGTTTGCAACATTGGACATTTCCAGAACGAAATTGACGTGGCTTGGTTGGAAAATGAGGTGGCTGAGGGCCGTGTTTCCAAGGAAGAGATCAAGCCTCAGGTCGACCGATACACGTTTGATGATGGCAAGTCGATCTTGTTGCTGGCCGAAGGCCGACTGGTCAACTTGGGTTGTGCGACCGGGCACCCATCTTTCGTCATGTCGAATTCCTTTACCAACCAGACGCTGGCCCAAATCGCCCTCTGGACGGAAACAGATCAGTATGACATTGGCGTCCACTGTCTGCCCAAGAAGCTAGATGAAGAAGTCGCGCGTCTACACCTGGAACAGATTGGGGTCAAGTTGACGGAACTCTCACCGGAACAAGCCGAGTACATTGGCGTGCCGTTAGAAGGGCCTTACAAGCCCGAGCACTACCGTTACTAGGCCGAAAGTAGGCGGACAACAGTCTGCCTGTGCGAAACCAAGAAAGACCACTCCCGGACGGGCGTGGTCTTTTTTTTGGTATGAAATAGAGGGGACCGATCGGTGTTACCATGCTTGGAGATGTTTTGACGTGTCGGCATTGCGTGCGAGACAGAGGAATGTGGCGATCCACGGAAAACGCGTACTGGCAAAATTTTTGCTAGCTGCCTCCCTTTGACACTGGTCCCACCGTGCGGGATAGTGGCAGCCGAGTACTTAATGACGGTAGGACACCGAAATAACAGGTTTTCCAAGATGGCAAATATTCAGGCGCTTCCCGGGTTACGTTACGACTTGGCCAAGATCGGGGCTTTGAGTGAGGTTGTCGCTCCTCCTTACGACGTGATCGGGAAAGAGTTCCAAGATCAGCTCTATGCATTGCATCCCCACAACGTTATTCGGTTGATCCTGAACCGGGGAGATCATCTCGACGGTGAAGAAACCGTGTATACGGCTGCCGGGAAGGAGATGAAGCAGTGGCGGAGGGATGGGATTCTGAAGGAAGATTACCCTTCGGCGGTGTACGTCTACCATCAGATCTTCATGAACGAGGGAGAGCCGGTCACCCGCCGCGGATTCATGTCCCGTGTCCTGCTCGAGCCGTTTGGTGAGGGGCACATTTATCCGCATGAAGAGACCCACTCCAAGGCCAAGGAAGATCGCTTTCGTCTGATGTCCGCCTGCCAGGCGAACTTGAGTCCCATCTTTGGAATTTACCCGGACGAGACGAACGAGGCACAGGAAATCCTGGAGGCTGCTATCGACGACGCCACGCCCTTGCAGGCGCGGGATCACCTCGGTGTTGAGCACAAAGTCTGGTTGGTCACGGACCCAGCAGCCATCGCCAAGGCAGCTCAGGTGATGGGGGATAAGCCGGTCTACATTGCCGACGGTCACCACCGCTATGAGACGTCGTGTAATATCCAGAAAGCGAAAGCTGAGGCGGGGGAACTGTCGCCAGATGATCCGGCTAATTACGTGTTGATGATGAATGTCAGCATGTTTGATCCAGGCATGATTGTACTGCCCACACACCGTCTTTTTCGGGGTCTTCCCGCCATTGAGTCCGCAGATTTGATGCAGCGATTGTCCATCGGTTTTGATTGCACCGTAGTGGGCCAAGGGCCCGGCTTGGCGGGCTTGGTCTGGCAAGACATCGAGCTTGAGGACCGCCAGTCGACGCTCGCCTTTTATTGCCATGCCGACGATACTTGGGTCATGGTTCGGTTGAACGACCAGGGAGTGCAGCTGATGAATGAGCTGGCGCCCGATCAGTCGGACGAATGGCGCTCTTTGGGCGTGGCGATCTTGCATAATCTGGTGATGGCCAAGTTGCTGGACAAGCCTGATTTGCCCACCCCTTTGTACGTCCATTCCGTGGACGAAGTCGTTGAGCATTTGCAGCAGGGAGATGCGGCCGGTCGGGATGCCACAGGGCAGCAAGGCTCGGGCGAACCTTTCCAGTTGTGTTGTCTGGTCATGCCAGCCAGCCTGGCCCATGTCAAAGCGATCTCGGAAGCGGGGGAACGGATGCCGGCCAAGAGCACTTATTTTTACCCCAAATTGCTCAGTGGATTGGTGATTAACCCGATTGGTTGATCCATGGATGACGGTGGTTAGCTGACCAGTTCCTACCGCTGTGAGCCCCGCACGTTTGACGCGCTGAAGATCGTTTCACGTGGAACAAACTTTCTGGACGGAAGATTCGTTTCACGTGAAACGAATACCCTGCTTTTTTGGGGCCAGGATTCCATTCTACGAGTTTCGTGGTAATGCCAAACCGTGTCTGGAAACGGGTGGCAAATCAGTCGTTTGAAAAGAGCATGTTCTGGGCAGGTTGGCGGTTGAAGTTCCGTTTCGATGGACCGGATCGATCGTTTCACGTGGAACATCGATCGTCCGGTTGGGCTTCCCTTTCGCAGCCCTGGTCTGACTCCGCTGCGATAGGCGACAGTGGGTTTGCAGGAAGCGTTCGGTAAGAGTCACCGTGGTGGTCACTCGGGCTCATGTCAACCATTTCTTTCGAAACGGGCATCCCGTTCCCATCAGTCAGGGAAGCATCGGAAACGGAAGCTCGTGACCTGTGGACGCTTGAAAAAAAATTCGCATTGTTCGATGAAGTCCAACAGCATGCTGTCACTCTTTCAGGCGGGGTGCGTTGTTCCATTTCTTTCGGTTTTTACTGCAAATTTATGTCGCCTTGCCCAGTGGTTCGGGGCATTTTCCGAGCCGATCAGTTTACGGATTGGCAGCATTCGATCTATTTGGCATTTGTGGTGGTCGCCAGAACTGGTAAGGAAATACTCGTTAGACCGTCTCGCGGTCCGTCCGGGCCGAATAGCCTGGTGGGCTGATAATCGTAGTGTTGGAAACGAATTTTGGATTCCCAATGCCTCGCATGCTTTGTGTTGCTAATCAGAAGGGTGGCGTAGGAAAAACGACAACCGCCATCAACTTAGCCAGTGGCCTGGCCATGTCGGGTAATCAGGTCTTACTGGTTGATCTGGACCCTCAGTGCAACGCCACAAGCGGCCTTGGTTGCGAACCCGCCGGAGCTCATCCCTTGCTTGGAGAGGATTCGCTTCGAAGTCATGTCGTCGATACGGGCTTGGAGCAACTCGAAATGTTGCCTGGCAGTCGATCGTTTCGGGATGCTGAGTTGCTAGCACAAGATGTCGGGGCAGCCTGCCACCAGGTTGTCCGACAATTTGAGGTGGGGGCGGCCGAATACGATTTCGTGATCACTGATTGTCCCCCGTCTCTGGGGCCTTTGACACAAACCGCCTTGGCTTGTGCTGACGAGGTGTTGATGCCCATTCAATGCGAATATTACGCTATGGAAGGGCTGAGTCAGATGATTGAAGTGATTCGGGATGTCATCTGTCATCGAAATAATCGTCTCGAGTTTGGCGGTATTCTGCTAACGATGTACGATGCTGGCCTAGAGCTTACCCGCGAGGTGGATCAGCAGGTTCGCGAGTTTTTCGGAGAAATCGTGTTTGATACTGTGATTCCAAGAGACGTCAATATTAGCGAAGCCCCCAGTCATGGGCAGAGCATCATGACTTACTCCCCCAGATCCCGGGGTTGTCGAGCTTACATTGAATTGTGCATGGAGGTACTGGAACGTGACTAGAAAAAAGAGATTGGGCCGAGGTCTGGAAGCCTTACTAAGTGCCGGAAATTCGGTTACCGCCTCTCCAGAGCCGCTGGTGACCATCCAGACCGAGATGACCGGGGAACCCGAAATCCAAGAGGAAACGGAGGAAAAAACCAGCGGGATTGTGCATCTGAGCGTCTACGAAATCGAAGACAACCCGTTTCAGCCCCGGCGTGAATTCAGTGAACCTGAAATCGCGTCGCTTGCTGAGAGTTTGAAGGAACACGACATTTTGCAGCCGATTCTCGTCAGAATCGTCAACAATCGTTATCAACTTATTTCCGGTGAGCGTCGCCTGCGGGCGTCTATTCAGGCCGGCTGGAAGACGATTCCCGCGCGGATTCGCGTTGCCAACGACCGTTTGGTATCGGAGCTGGCGATCGTAGAAAATCTGCAGCGGAAAGATCTCAATCCGATTGAAAAAGCGCTGTCTTTTCGCAGATATATCGATGAACACGCCTGCACACAGGAGGAGTTGGCCGGACGATTGAAAATCGACCGATCCACCCTGGCCAACCTGATTCGATTGCTTGAGTTACCCCGCGAGGTACAGCATGCTTTGAGCGAGTCGAAATTGTCGGCGGGTCATGCCCGCGCCCTGTTGCCACTGGGAGAAGAGGACCAGCAGATTCAGTTTTGCGAAAAGATCCAGAACGAACGCCTCAGCGTTCGTGAAACCGAGAGGATTGTGGCTGAACGGATCGAAGAGGAAGATGCGGCTGGCCTGAGCATGAACCGGGCGAGACGGCCTCGGAGCCACCAGGTTGAGTCTTTAGAGCAGGCCCTCAAACTGGCGCTGGGGACGAAGGTTCAGATTAAGGTCGGAAAACGAGATAAAGGGTCTTTTGTTATTCATTTTGCTAATAACGGGGAGTTTGAGAGGCTCAATAACCTGTTGACCGGCGGGGCGGGGGAGCAAAGACGAGCCGCCTGAGCCGGAATTCATCGTAATCGCTACCCGGCTGGCATGAGTCCGGGCGGCCGGTGGCGGGTGCTTCGGCAGAACGCTGGGAAAAGCGCTCGCTTTCCCGTTTGCCCCAATTGCAGAAAAAACGGGGTTTCGGTAGCATGGCCTACCCGAAAGAGCAGCGATTTGCTTGCTTTTCGAACAGTTATGGATTGTTGACAACTGTTTTCAATTCACCAACACGATCCGGGGTGTAGCGCAGTCTGGCTAGCGCACCTGCTTTGGGAGCAGGGGGTCGAAGGTTCGAATCCTTTCACCCCGATTTTTCGCTTACCGTGGCCTACCAACATTTGGCAATACCTGAATGGATTCTCCATTATATTTCGATGACTTCGAGGTTGGCCAACAATGGGTGAGCCCTCGACGTACGGTCACGGAATCTGATGTTATCGGGTTTGCTAATATGACGGGGGATATGAACCCGTTACATGTCGACTTCGATTTCGCCAGCAAGAGTCACTATCGACAACCGGTAGCCCACGGGCTTCTCGGTCTATCTTGGGTAGCAGGTTTGGGAAGCTATTTTCCCAACATCAAGACGTTGGCTTTTGTCGCTGTTCGCGATTGGGAGTTTCATCGCCCGATTTATTTTGGCGACACCGTCTACGTGGAGACGGTTTGCAAGTCCAAGGTTGTTTCCGGAAGGCGAACGGGCAAAGTCACCTGGCTTCGTACCTTGATGAATCAGAGGTCGCAGGTCGTTCAGCAGGGAATCTTTGAAACCTTGGTATCGATCAAACCGAAGTCGAAAAAAGTCCATTTTGGCCAAGTCGAAGAATCGACCAGCCCAAGCGAATCGGTGGAGACATCGAGTGGACTTGGCAACCAGTAATTGCCCTATCTTTTCATGACAGCATCTCGCCACGATGTTTCACGCCTGCACGGTCTGCGGGAAGCCGGATAATCCGAAGAATCGTCAGAACTTGACTCAAGCCGACTATGGGCCGGGTCGATCTTGATTAGGAAGTACCACATCTCAATGGAGGTATGCGCCGACAGAGGCCGGACACTTTCGACATGGTTATGGATGGATCTAAACGCGACTCATTGGCGAGACGTTCCTACCGGAAGGTTTTTCGCCGCCGCAGGTTGCGGGCCTTGCTGGTCAGTGGATTGGCGGTGTTCGTCGGTTGCTGCCTCGCCTGCGCGTGGGGGGTCCAGGGTTTCACCACCACAACCGAGTTGACGTTGAGGACCAGCGGGGCAGGTGATTGGACAGAGTATGTGCGCAAGACGGTTCAGGATAGCCTCGATCGTGCTGCCATCGAATCGGCCATGGTGATCGTTGGCCAGCAGGTTGCAAAGACTTCATCGGCACTGCCGTTGCTCGAACGAGGCCGGATTGAGGAGCCGATCCGTTTTCAGGTGGAGAGAGACGCTGCCAAATCCGTCTACCGAATTAAACTTTACCTTATTGGCGAGGGCTCACCTCAAGAGTCTCTTTTGCTCGGCTATCTTGCAGCCAATATCAGTCGGCAATTATATCGAGTGAATGTTTTGCCCGACCACGTTGGTGAATACGACCAACAGGCCCGAGCCTTGGACCAAAGTTTCGATGGCCTGGCTTCCCTGTGCGACCGTTCTTGTCAGAAAATTGAGAACGGCCTCGATCAGCTGGATGATGACTTACAAGATTTGTATGAGCAGCTGACGTCTCGAGATTTCACCATGAAGTCAATGGCGGGGGTGGGGGACACGCTCACAGAATTGAATTGCTTAATGCAACAGTGGATGGAACTGCAGAAGGAGAGCGGTTTGGAATCTGCGAAACAGCTTCCGGGCGAATCCGATTTAATGACGGACCGTTTAGCGAATCTCCAATCCCGTTTGCAGTCGCTGGCAGAAGTTTGTCAGCAGACAAGCGGACGGCAGCCGTTTTCGAGGGTTGGTCATACGGGTAGGCGTGACGGGCAAATTTTGAAATCTTTGGAGCTGATGGACCCCGGTCGATTGAACGGCCAGCTTGGCGAATTGCGAAACGATTTGCAGGCGTGCATCGCCGCGCAACGTGAAACGGTTGATCAGCTGGTGGTCTTCACCAATCGGGCTAGAGTAATTGATAGTTTGGTTCAGCAGGATATTCAGACAAAAAGTTTCCCGGTGGAAGGTGTGCCTAGCCCGGATCAGTTACTGCTGTTTGGGCTGGTTTCGGTTTTGAGCGGACTGCTCGTTGGCGTGACCTACCGGCCGGAATTAGCGGACAACGGATTTCATTCTTGCCAGCATGTCAGTGATTCACTTGGTTTGCCGGTGGTTGCCGAAGTTCGCAGTGCTGGCGCTTTCATGTCAGTTCGGCCTTCCCGGCC
>JAYZCF010000020.1:0-9037 GCA_036338455.1 Planctomycetota bacterium | reverse complement strand
TCGCCCTGGTCGCCCGATGGATTCTTGATGTACGTTCCGAGTTTCGTGATGCTGCTAACGTTAGGCATGACGATGGAGAGGAGTGATGATACTCCATCCGGGTTTTCTAGAACGTCGACAGTCTGGACTCCAGAAGCATCTTCGAACCAGAGACCTGCGATCCATGGATCGTTGTTGTCATCATTCCAAACGTTCATGGCGTACGTGTCACCATCGGATGCGTCCGCTTTGAAGTCGGCCAGATCGCTGGCAGTCAGTGCAAAGAAAACATTTCCGTTGATGCCGAGGAAATCGTTGGCGCCGGCGGCTCCACTCATTGCGACGCCGTCTCCGTACGTGGGAGAAGCGGTCCAGCCGAACAGATTTGAGTAGGCAACGCTTGAGTCGACCGTCTGATTCAGCATCTGGGTTACGGTCAACCCTTGCACTGCGGCAGAGGCGTGCTGAACGCAGCCCATCGCCAACAGGGCGATCATTAAGGTCAGTTTCGTTTTCATTATCTATCTCTCAAAATGTCTTGATTGAATCTCAATAGGTCATTAGAACAATAAATGACTTGGAACAACGGCAATGGGCACTTTGAGAATTTCCCAAGGCGGCAGGATTGGCCATTGGAGTGCGGTCTGCAGATAGACCTTGTGCTGGGGTGATAATTGGATTTGCCAAGCCGTTTTCAGCAAGGTTGCATTCAGGCCGGTAGCGTGGCTGGAGAGCGCGTTCGGACTGAGTGAAGTTGGTAGTGTTGAGGCGGGTTTATGCTGCTGCTCAAAACGACTTTTTCTCGGTAAGCGGGGGTCCTCCGACTCACTGCCAGATGAGATCTGCTCGACCATTTCACGAGAATCGACCGCTGCTTCAATCGAGGCATAACACGAGTGCGTGACGCCCGGTAAGGCGACCGTGATGGTCCACGCGATCAGAAGGAAGAGTCGTTTCATAGAGAGAATCGTCTGAGTTGGGCCGAGCGAGGGTCTCCCTTCACCGCCCACGACGGAGAAGCTGGCTCGCCAATCCAGTTGAGAACGCAATCGGGGGACGAGGGAACGCGATCTTCACGAATCGAATCAGGCGACTCCACCCCCTCGAACGAATGAGGAAATATCAAAGGGACAGCCGACGTTGAAGGGGGAGCGGCAAACGGTACCGAAGCGGAGACCAAAACAAGAGGAAAACAAACAAGATTCCTGATGAAATTACCTAGCTTGTTGCGGTGACGGAATCAGCGCAGGGCGCGGCCGCTCGCAAATTTTTTTCTTGTTAAATTACAATCGTTAAATGACTAACGATTCTCCTCCGTTTTAGGTATGACCCCATACTTTTGTGAGACAGCCAGAGTTTCGTATTAAATTAAATCGTCACGTTCGTTCGGCAGAAATGAACCCGTGGGGCTATTTTCAAACGCCGCGCTGGCTCGATGGCCTGCCGCAGGTCAACCAATGTCGATGCAGCCTTTCATCGTCGGTTTGGTTTTCGCCCGGTTCCGTTGTCGACCGACCTCGAACGAAGTGCGTAGCAAAGTCGTTGAAGGTTGGCCGCTCCAGGTTGGCCGGGAACAAGCTCTGCCTATGCTCTCCGAAAAGCCTCGACTCGGAAGGTTGCTAGCGAGTGGATCCGGCTTGCTGTTGCGAGAGGACCTTTCTATCATCCCGCGCGATTCGATTTAACATGTATGCCGGGCTCTCCTATGCGTCATCTTTTCGTCCATCCCATGATTGCTCGGGCAACCTGTTTGTTGTTGCTTATACCGTTGGCCGGATGCCTGGGGCCAAGCTATTCTCGCCGGTTGATGCCGACACCGATCGGGATCACGACCGGTTTGCCATATCCTGGCTCGATGGCGGCTGAATCGTGGCAAAATGTCGAAGAGACGGTGCCCGTATTCGTGGTCAGTGGTCGGAATGTCGATCCGGACAAAACAGGCCCTGATCCGTTCGGGAACCAGCGCAGTCATCGGCCCAGGATGGGAATCGCCCAGGTGAAGATTGGTGCTGGCCTCAGCCCGGAGGAGTTGCGCGAAGAGACGGTGACCGAGCGGGAAAAGAAAGCAGCCAAAGTCGAGTTTTTGGAGATCGAGTTGACTCCGTGGTCGGCCGATGTCTCTCCTTGGCGGGTGAAGGATGACGTGGTCCGGCATGGCGACCATTCCTGGGTCAAGGCAATGAAACAACAGTTGGAACGGACTGGCAGTCGGCAGGCGACCATTTTTGTTCATGGCTACAACACGGATTTTGTTGATAACACGATGTTGGCTGCCGAGATCTACCACTACCTGGGCCGACGGGGGGCCATGATCAGTTTCGAGTGGCCGTCGGAGGCGAAATTGTTGGGCTATATGGCCGATAAGGGGAATGCCACGTACAGCACCCGTCATTTCCGGGCTCTGATCTCCAATCTGGCCAAGGAATGCGACATCGACTCGATCACGATCATCGCGCACAGTGCTGGCTCGCCGATCGTGGTCAATGCGCTGCGTGAAATTCGACTGCTCGAATTCGATTTGACGCCGGAACAGATCCAGGAAAAATACGCGGTCCACAATGTGGTCCTGGCGGCGCCGGATATGGACATGATGGCCTTTATCAACGCGGTTTATGATCGTTTTCATGAAGTCTCTGGCAAGGTGGCTGTTTACGCTTCGACGCGCGACCGAGCCCTCGAAATGTCGCAATGGATCTATGGCAACGCCCGCCTGGGCCGCGCCGTGGGCAATCTGGAACCGTGGGAGAGTGAAACGCTAATGCGGGTGCCGGAGATCCAGATGGTCGATGCTTCGGAAGCAGAATCGCGGCATAAGAATTTCTTGGGGCATGGCTACTTCCACCGGGACCCGTGGGTCAGTTCCGACATTGGTGCCTTTATCATGGGGCGTCCTCCCGCCGAACGGGGACTGACACGTAACAACAAAGGTGTCTTTTGGGAATTTCCCGAGGACTTCCCGCAACGGTTGGTCGAATTGGCGGAAATGCGCCGCCGCACTGACTTCGCCCGAACGGCTAATTTGTCGGATGAGGTGCCGATAGCCGAAGCAGAACTTACCCGTTGAAACGAACGTTCTGACACTAGCCCGACTCGATCGGCAGTACGAGTTCGGTCGCCTCGGTGAAATTTAAAACCTTGGCTCGCTTCTGCTCAGGGTTCCAAAAATAGATATCGATGCAGAGCTGTTCGGGCTCGAAGGGCGTTTCGATCTGGTCGAGACGGAACGAGACGTTATCTTGGACCAAACCGTCCGCATCCCGCGTCTCCAGGAAGTCATCTCGCATCGGGATTCGCAGCAGGATCTGCTGCTGGCCGTCGACCCGTTTCAGCACGCGAATGTATCGCCTGCGGATCGATTGCGGGTGGACGCGCCATGTCAGCGAGATGAAGACGCGATCCTTTTCGGTGCGGATGGCGTGTTGGAGCAGCTTTGCTTCTTTGTCGAATTCAAACCCCTCCTCCGATTGAAAATCGGCGCCCGTGGTATGCGCTGCGCACCAGTCCGTATAGTCCGCGGGGTAACCGAAACGCGTTTGGTCTTCGGTGTAGTAGCGGGAAAGTTTCTGGAATTGCTCCTCGTTGATGAGCAACGGGATTCGTTTGGCTGGGTTGAGGTGTAACTGGGGTATTCGAATCCCCGTTTCCCGCTCAATCGTTTCGATCGACGAGGCAAAGTTTTCGACCTTTCCAATATGTCGCAGTTTCACCCCGGCCTGGTCGATCACCTGCGCGCAGGGGAGGACATGCAGATCGGGCTCGAATTGTCCCCCTGTGGCTACCTCGATAGCTTCGTCCAGAGACATATTGGTTCGATAGCCGTACTGTGCGGGCGTGGCGATCGATAAGTTACCTGTCAAAGATTGATTCAGGATTTTGTCCGAGTAAAAAGAGAGGAACCGTCGAATTGGGTCGCGCACTAGGGTAAAGGTATACCAGGATGGGAGCGACTCGATCTGTTCGGCCAGCTGTCGCGTTGGCCGGTCGCGGTGCAATTCTCCGACCGATAAACGTGCTCGGTCTCCCCGGCGAAGTTGCTCCAAGGCCCCTACGATCGAAGAACAAGCGCATTTTCGCAGCAGCAAATAAGCGATGCGCTGTTCGGCCAAGACTTCGAAATAGACGTTCATGGGTTCCGCCGCCCAACCCGGGAAGGGCAAGAATGGTTGGAAAATGCGGCCAAGTAGCCAGCGCGTCATGATACACCTAAACTAAAGGGTGAGGAATCGATCGTTCTTCAGCCTTTGCGGATTGGCTGGGGCGGTCGCCAACAGGCGAGGGGGCAGGACCTACCTGGCCGCAGTGAATGAATGAAATCGGAATGCAGCGGCTTCACCCACTGGTTTATGGGGGCATCGTCCTCCTGCTGGCCTTCCCCTCTTATGGGACGGCGCAGACGTTGACCGAAAAATTGACGAACGAAGATCCGGCCCGTATAGCGGAGGACGCACGGCAGAGGGGGAATGTGGTGCGCGGAGCAATCCTATTCCATCAGGGGAATATCAATTGTGCCAAATGTCATCGTTCCCAGGCGGTGGCCGAGCGTCGTGGCCCTGACCTGAGCCGGGAGGATCCGTTGCTGACCGACCGCTTGGTGGTCGAGTCGATCCTGCAACCGTCCCGTGTGATCAGCCAAGGTTTTGAGACGGTCAAACTGGTCACCCAAGACGGCCTCACCATCGATGGTCTTTTGGTCGAAGACGGTCCGGACCAGGTCGTCCTCCGTTCCAATGAGGATCCGGACCGGCTGGTAACCATTCTCCGCAATGAGATCGAGGCGATCCGGCCCGGTACCAAGTCCAACATGCCTGAGGGTTTGGCCGACCAGCTGAAAGATCGCCAACAGTTTCTCGATCTGGTGCATTACGTTTTGCAGTTGCGTGACCAAGGGCCTCAGCCGGAATTACTGACTAGCACAGCCCCCTACCCGCGGCGCTTGAATCCCGATCTGGAAGGTCATGTCCTGATGCAGGATCACAACTGTTCGGCTTGTCATGCAGTGGACGCGAGTCAACCGTTGGCCCCTTCCAAGCAACCGCCCCGTCTGAACTGGTCTGGCCAATGGGTGAACCCGGATTACATGATGCGCTTCCTGACCGATCCACAGGGGACCAAGCCGGGTACAACCATGCCCCAGCTGATGGCGGATCGGTCTGAGCCCGAGCGTGAAAACGCGGCTCGGGCACTGGTGCATTACCTGGTCTCCCAAACGGGCAGCCAGTTTCTGGCGGAGAAGACGGAGCCGGCGGCCGTGGCGCGGGGCCGCGAACTTTTTCATACGGTCGGATGTGTTGCCTGCCACTCTCCTCGCAACGAATCCGCCACCGAGACCGGTTTACCCGATTCGGTTCCCTTGGGTGATTTATCGATCAAGTACAATGTGACCGGTTTGGTGCAATTCCTTGAGGACCCCCTCTCGGTGCGGCCCTCGGGGCGCATGCCGCACCTCCGTCTGACTCACTGGGAGGCGGTCGACTTGGCGAGCTTCCTGCTGCAGAAGGCGCCGGCCGCGAGTGAACCGTTTCAGGTCGATCAGAAACTGGTGGTCGAGGGGAAGCGGTTGTTTGGCGAGCTGAATTGCCAAGCCTGTCATACGGATTTCGATCCGCCCGCGGCGGGATCTGTCCAGGCACAAACGAAAACGAATGCGCCGGGCTGGGCCGGTCTGCGGCCAGGCACTGGCTGTCTGTCGGGCGCACCGGGTGCGTGGCCCGATTTTGGCTTCACGGCAGGGCAGCTCGATGCGGTCCACGCCGCCCTGCAGTTGTCGCCGGACGATCTGTCGAACGAACAACAAATCGCTGTTACCCTTCGCACGTTTCAGTGCACTGCCTGCCACAGTCGAAACCAGGTCGGCGGAGTGGCCAACGATCGCAATTCTTACTTTCAAACGACCAACCTGAATCTGGGTGAGCAGGGGCGAATCCCACCCACATTGGAGGGCGCCGGGGCGAAGTTGAAGGCGGAGTGGATGCGGGATGTGCTGGTCAATGGGCGCTCGGTCCGGCCGTACATGAAAACACGGATGCCCCAGTACGGTGAGGCGAACGTCGGCCACCTGGTCGACCTGTTCCAGCAGACCGACTCGCTGCCCGAAACAGAGTTTGCCACGTTCGAGGACCAGAAAGCGATGCGCAAAATGGGACTGGAGCTGGCGGGCAACCAGGGGCTCAATTGCGTTGCCTGTCATACGTACAAATATAAGCTCTCCGATACAATGCCGGCGGTCGACCTGACCGAGATGGCGGATCGACTCAAGAAGGATTGGTTCTACCAGTACATGCAGTTCCCTCAGAAATTTAGTCCTAACACGGTGATGCCCTCTTTCTGGCCGGGGGGCGTGGCGATTCGAAAAGATCTGCAAGGGGACGCGCCTTACCAGATCGAAGCGCTCTGGCAGTACCTGATCGATGGGCGGCAGGCGGGCACACCGCGCGGTGTCGTACGCGAGCCGCTGGAGATCGTCGTCACCGATACGCCACAGATGTTGAGGCGCAAATACCCCGGCATCGGTAAGCGGGGGATCGGCATCGGTTATCCGGGGGGGGTTAACCTGGCCTTTGATGCGGAGCAGATGCGACTTGGTTTGCTATGGAAAGGGAAGTTCGTCGATCCGGCCGGAGTTTGGTTGGGTCAAGGGTCCGGCAACGTCCGACCGATGGGGCGCCCCGTGACGCTGCCAACGGGGCCGGAACTGGACGATGCGGATCAACCATGGGTGGTCGACGACGGTCGGCCCCCGCGGCATCAATTTAAGGGCTACCGTCTGGATGCGGATCGCCGGCCAACGCTCCTGTATCGATTTGATAACGTCGACGTCAATGATTTTTTCTTCCCCGTGGTCCAGGGCGAGGACGGGGAGGTTCTGTTGCGCAGAGAATTGACGTTCCGAGCGGCCGAGGACCGAGATCGATTACTGTTCCGCATCGGGCAGGCTGAAAAGATCGATGATGCGAAAGAGGGTTGGTACGCGTTAGGCCCGGATCTCAAGGTCCGCTTGGTGACTTCCCAAAAACCAGAACGTGTTGATTGGCAGGACATTCAGCGGCTACAGGTCCCATTAACCATGGGAGCGGGGCAACCAGAAAGACTGATCCTGGAGTATCAATGCAAATGATAGATTTACCCGAAAATGAAATGACGAAAAGAATGTACTCGATTCAAAGCTTTCCCAGGGAAAACCGATGATTACCACTGCCTGTCAATCGATGCTCTGGCTCAGCCTGCTCTGCATGCCGCAACAGCAACCACTGGGTGAGTACTGGGGAACGGCTGAAGCTGAATCGGAATATTACAAGATGGTCGAGGTGCCCATCCCCGAGGGGATGGCGGTCGAGGCGGGCAGCTTCGAGGTGATGCCGGACAAGGAACGTCTGGCCGTGGCGACGCGACGGGGTGATATCTTCCTGGTCCGAGGTGCTTTTGATGAATATCCCCAGCCCGTGTATGAAAAATTTGCCAGCGGCTTGGATGAAGTTTTCGGCATGGCGTACCGCGATGGGGCGATGACCGTTACCCAGCAGACTGAGGTCACCCGTATTACCGATACGGACCAGGATGGCCAGGCCGACTCGTTTGAGACGCTTAGCGACCGTTGGGGTTTCCGCCATTACCACGAGTTTGCCTTCGGTTCCAAGCCGGATGCCGAGGGGAACGTCTGGGTGGCGCTTTGCCTTAGCGAATCTTACCACTCCAAGGCGCCCTTTCGCGGTTGGTGCCTGAAGGTGACCCCCGATGGTAAGACGATCCCGGTTTGCAGTGGCATTCGCAGCCCGTGCGGGATTGGTCCGAACGAGCATGGGGTGATGTTTTACGCCGAGAGCCAGGGACCGTGGAACGGCTCCTGCTCCCTGAAAGTTCTCCAGCCAGGCGGCTTCATGGGTCACCCGATCAGTTTCAACTCATACGAGCTCGCCCCGGAGATGGGCCCCGCGCCGATCGAGCCGAACTCGAATTCCCGTCTGGAGATCGAACGGGAGCGGGTCAAAGAACTCATCCCGTACGCTGTCGTCTTTCCGTACAAGCGGATGGGCCGTTCCATTTCCGGGTTCGTGGTGGACCGAACGGGTGGAAAATTTGGCCCGTTTGAAAACCAGATCTTTATCGGAGATTTCAGTCTGGGTGTCGTAATGCGGGCGACCACCGAAAAGATCAACGGCGTCTGGCAAGGCGCCTGTTACCCGTTTCGTGAAGGGTTCGATACAGGACTCTTGGCCCTGCAGTTTACCCCTCGGGGCGACCTGATCGCCGGGGGAACCAATCGTGGCTGGCCTGTGCGGGGCCCACGCGCCTATGCGATCCAGCGCCTCGATTGGACGGGCAAGATCCCCTTTGAGATCAAGACGGTCACCGCCCGGCCGGACGGCTTTCGCTTGACCTTTACCAAGCCGGTTGACCCTCAAGTGGCTGCGCGGGCGGACGTCTACCAGATGGCCACCTTTACCCATATCTACCAGCAAGGTTACGGTAGTCCCGAGGTCGACCAGGCGACGCCCCAGGTGACATCGGTCACCGTTTCCGACGACCGGATGCAGGTTGATCTCGTGGTCGAGGGCCGAGTACAGGGGCATGTGCACGAGTTCCACCTGCCGCAAATGCGTTCGGCCAATGACGAGCCGCTGCTGCATGCCGATGCGTACTACACGCTCAACGAGATCCCGCGGTAAATCTGCTTCGGCTCGGAGGCAATTTTGAAGGGTCCCGGCCAAAGCGATGAACCTAGGCGATGATCTGCTTGGCCACTTTTCCGTAAACGTCGGTCAAGCGAAAATCGCGGCCAGCGTACTGGTACGTTAACCGCTCGTGATTGATCCCCATCAGGTGCAGCATCGTGGCGTGCAGGTCGTGGATCGTCATCCGGTTCTCCACGGCGTAGTAGCCGAATTCGTCCGTTTGGCCGTAGCGAAACCCTCCTTTGACGCCACCCCCGGCCATCCACATCGTGAACCCCTCGGGGTGATGGTCGCGGCCGATGATCTTCGGGTCACCCGCCTGGGCGGTCGGCGTGCGGCCGAACTCACCCCCCCAAAGGACAAGCGTATCTTCCAGCAGTCCCCGCGCC
>JAYZCF010000019.1:0-13970 GCA_036338455.1 Planctomycetota bacterium | reverse complement strand
CGGCAAAGCCGTCCGCCTGAAAGAGCGACGCCGTTAACCGAATCGGCCCGGCCCGATATCGTGTTATGGAATAATGGCATCCTGGCACTCATTGATTTTTCAGCCGCCGGACAGAGATGACCATGGACAGCTCAATTTTTTGCGGCGGTATCCCCGCCCTAATGACTCCCTGCAATGAAGCGGGTACCCCGAACACCGAGGCCCTTGTGAACAAGGGCCAGGCACTCATCGCAGCCGGCATGAACGCTGCCGTCTACTGTGGATCAATGGGGGATTGGCCACTGCTCACCGACGATGAGCGCCAAAATGGCGTGACCGCGTTGGTGGAAGCTGGCGTGCCCGTCATCGTGGGTACCGGCGCAGTCAACACCCGAACCGCGGTCGCCCATTCTGCCCATGCGCAGCAGGTTGGTGCCCATGGGCTGATGGTGATCCCTCGCCTGCTCTCCCGCGGAACCTCGCCGGCCGCGCAACGCGATCATTTTGCCGCTATCCTGCGTGCGGCACCGGAACTGCCCGCCGTAATTTACAACAGCCCCTACTACGGTTTTGAGACGAAGGCGGATCTATTTTTCGACCTGCAGCGCGAATTTCCTAACTTGGTTGGCTTCAAAGAATTCGGGGGAGCCGACGCGCTAAGCTATGCCGCCGAGCATATTACCAGCACGGATGACAACCTGGTACTGATGGCTGGGGTCGACACCCAGGTCTTTCACGGCTTTGTCAACTGTGGTGCGCGGGGTGCCATCACCGGGATTGGCAATTGTTTGCCGGACGAGGTACTGCACTACCTCAAGCTCTGCGAAAACGCCGCCGCAGGCTGTGCCACGGCACGCAGACACGCCAAGGAATTGGAGCAGGCGATGCACGTCCTATCCGTTTTCGACGAAGGCCCGGATCTTGTCCTCTATTACAAATACCTACTCGTGCTGCAGGGCGACACGGATTACACGCATCACTTCAACCCAACCGATCAGCTGAGCGACAGCCAACGCCACTTTGCGGAGCAGCAATTGAAACTGTTCCAGCATTGGTGGGCGAATTGGGACGGCAAACCGTAACCGATCCGTGATCCACCGACGACTTGTCGAACTGCTTGCGATCCTTACTTTCGCTCTTCCGACTCAGCCGGCTTCTCGGTTGGCAGGCAACGCTGCATCGCCATGATGGCAAACGCCGTCCCGTACTGCTGGTGGTACGAATACAACGTGTAGTCCCACCAACAGCCGTTCGGTTCCTGGTATTTCGAGAGGATCTCGCTCAGCATCTGTTGGTACGCCGTTCGATCCTCCGGCTGCAACTGGTCAATGCACAAACCGGCATAGTAATGCCCGTAATAATAAAAGTAGCCGGCGACTTGCATCCAAGATTCATGCGGAATGGGCCGCTTCCGACCAATCCCCAGCCAACCGTTACGAAGGTAGAGACGGTAGAGCCAAGCTTTTAAAACGTTGTCGGTGATCTGTGGGTCACCCCACAACCGCAAGGCCAGGTTACAGGCCTGCGAGCGGCCAAGGCTGCCCCCCGGCCGATTGATCCCCCGCATCGGAGTATTCTTCAAATACTCACCGTAGAGGTAGGAGAAATCCGGTTTCTGCTGCCGTTTGATGGCCGCCACAGCTCGGGTCACCATCTTTTCGGGAATTTCGATACCGACCTGGGACGCTTCATACAACGCGATCAGAACCGTGGCATTGACGAAACTGACCGAGCTGCCAGTCGGCTTTCGCCCCTGGGCATTGAAGTCGTAATAACCCCAACCACCATCGATCGTCTCGTAGCGCCGCAGCATGTCGACTTGGTGTCGCATCAAGTCATCAATCTCTTTCACCATCTCCGGTGAATCGGAACTGTATTCTCGCAAACGGACTAAGGCCTGCAGCCCATAGGCATGGCTCCAAACATTGTAAATTGCATCTCCAGTGGCTCGTTTGACTTTGCGGAAATTCGCCAGCATCCAAGACCGAGCCGCATCAATCGAAGGTTGGACCTCGGGATCCCGGCCTTTCGCCTCAAGAATGGCGGACACCGAGAGCGCCGTCGTCGCCGCACGAAACGCGTCATGGGCACCCGGGATGGGAGCATAGACCTCGGTAAGCCGATTCGTTTCGTGCGTCCCAAACGAGCCGTCCTTATTCTGCGTCACCATGAGGAACTTGACGCCCCGATCGATAGAACGCTCGATTTCGCTGGGCGAAGGACCGTTGGGCGGCTTGACAATTTTCGGCGCCTGGCTGAAATCCATCGGCCTCTCCAGGATGGCAGGCCGTTCGGCACGGGCATCATCTTGCGGTTCGGACGACTCCTGTTGCCCGGACAGCGGAGCGGCCCACCCAACCAGCAACAACCAAGCCAAAACGAACAACGCCCAGCTTCGGCGAATTTCACCCAACAACTTCATCGCGGAACTCCCAGCTGAATTCAAATAAACGATCTCGTTTTCAAGGTTTTGACTGACGGATTTTGGCCCCCGCTTTTAAACCGGAGACGACCTGAACCTGATCCCCTTGTTCGAAACCAAGCTGCACAGGCTGCTTTTTTCCAGCTGCGGAGTAAACGTAGTGATCAATCTCGTTATCAGAAAAAACGCTCGCCCTGGGGACCATGATCGCATCAGCGGCCGAAACAAGCTTCACCGAAACGGTACAGTTCATACCGGGCAAAGCTTTTTGATCCCCGTTGGCGAAGTCCACTACGGAAAACAGGCACCCAAACGTCCCATCCCCGGCCGGGACCTTGTCGATGGAGGTCAATTTGACAGGAAGTACAACCTGGCGATCTGATTTCAAAACCGCCTTGCCAACGTCACCGACCTCGAAATGAGCCAATTTTTCTTCGGGCAAAGCCGACCGAACCACCAAACTGTTCGGGTCGACAATCGTCATGACGACCTTGTCGGCCGGCACTTTCTTCCCAATTTCCAAGGACCGTTTGGCCGTCCCACTGAGACCTGTCCATTTCCCATCGACACATCGGCCGTAATAGACGATCCCGTCCATGGGCGCCGTGAGCACCATCAATTTCTGGTCGTCACGCAGCTCCTGTAATTTTTGGGCACCCTCTTTCACCGCGATTTCTGCTTTTCGCAAAGCGGTGTCTGCTTTTACTTTTTCATTGGGCAGTTCCAACATCGTTTTGGCAAACTCGAGTGCCTGTTGTTCGACGCCATTCTTTTGCGCGAAATCCTCTCGGGGGATAGAAACTTCCCGCGTCTGTTGAATCGACTCCCTTCGCTTCGCCAAACTTCGTTCCGCCGACTCAACACTCCGTTGGGCACGTTTCAGAACGATCCGTTCGGAGTCTTCGGTCAGTTCATCTTCGTTATACATCTGCATCAGCTGCTCCAGCTCTTCGCGAGCATACTCCAAGCTGTACTCCGACATCCTGAGACTGTAGTCAAGGTCTTTCAATCTTTCCGGCCGTTCCACTTCAAGATAATACTGATAGTCCTCCTCAGCGTTTTTCATCGTTTGTTGGGCAATGGCGCGGGCCATTTCGAAACGCTTGTTCGCCTGTTCGGCGGCCAACCGCTTGCCGGCCAGGTCCATTTCGAGATCCTGTTGCGCCATCTCCATATCTCGCAAAGCTTTTACGATCCCTTCCGTGTCAAAAGAGACCAGTTTTTCGCCCGCTTTCACAGCGACGCCCTGGTTGATGACGTAATCGATTTCAAAATCGGCCCAGCCATTAGATTCGAGCTCTATCTCGGCGTATTTGGGGGCCACGACCAATCCGTCCTGTTTTCCGTAAACGACCAGCGGCCGAGCGACAGCCGTCACCGTTTCCGGGGAGGCATTTTGTTTTTTATCCGCTTCTTGCGGGGTTGCCCAAAGGGGCGTCACCAGCGAGGTGAGTACAAGGCAAGTCATCAATTTCATCGATTTTGATCCTATTTTGAGTTCGGCCAGCCAATCGGGAGCGCGGAACGGAAAGTTCTTTGCTTTTATCAACGGTCGCAACGACCGGCAAGCCTGGAAAACACCCGGGGTTCAATTCCTGCCAAGACGGGTCGGACCAACGCTGTGAGCGTCTGCGACTCCGCCAGGCGATTACCATCCTAATGTCTCCCGACCCTGAATTCTATTCCCCGCCCAGCTCTCTCCGAGGGGGTAAATACGGACCAGCCGAGCGAAGCATGAACACCGCAACTCCTGTCGCCACATCACCGATCTCGGTATGATCAACGCGTACTGGCTGCTATGCCGAGGAAGCCGACGGATTGAATTGGCATTCCGGCTAGCGTTACCCCCAAACACCCGAACAGGAGATCCCCCTTGCCCATTCTCGGAGCCCACATGTCGATTGCCGGTGGTTACTGGAGAGCGGTCGCGGCGTCGGCCGCCGTTGGGGGTGATTGCGTCCAGGTTTTCACCAAAAACAACAACCGTTGGCAGGGGAAGCCCTTGCTCGAGGAAGAGTGTGAACAATTCCAGGCAGCACTGCGGGAACACGGAATCGGACACACCCTCTCGCACGCCTCCTACCTGATTAACCTGGCCAGTAACAAGCCGGAGTTATTGGCGAAAAGCGTGGATGCGATGGTCGACGAATTGCAAAGGGCCGATCGACTTGGTATCCCCTATGTCGTCTTTCACCCGGGCAGCCACACGACCAGCACACCCGAGGAAGGCCTGAACACCATTGCTGAATCGCTTAAGACGATCCTGCAAAGGACCGAGGATTTGACCACGTACCCGTTACTGGAGAACACCGCCGGCCAGGGTTCCAACTTGGGTCATCAATTTGAGCAACTCCGTTTTTTGATTGACGAAGTCGGTCAGCCGGATCGGCTGGGCGTCTGTATTGACACCTGCCACACGTTTGCCGCCGGGTACGCCCTCGCGCCCACCGAGGCATATGAGACAACTCTCCAGCAGATGGAGGCGACCTTCGGCATACATCAAATCAAAGCAATTCACTTGAACGATAGCAAACGCCCCTTCGCCTCGCGCAAGGACCGGCACGAGCATATTGGCCAAGGAGAAATGGGAGAAGAACCCTTTCGCTTATTGTTGAATGACGCTCGCTTCGCCACCATTCCGATGTACCTGGAAACGGAAAAAGTGGAAATTGACGGAGTCGACATGGACCAAATGAACTTGGATAAACTGCGCAGCCTGATCGAGTGAACCACCGACGGGGGTCGGAAGATTGCCACCAACGATCCACCCGCGAAACTGTCAAATACAAACCCTTACTTTTCAGTAATCTTCGTCATGGGGCGAAAATTGCTTTCTGCATCAGAAACCGAATCCAAACGCTGTTTGGCCTACCCACCGTCCGACCTGCCAGATGAGAACGTTTTGCCAAAAATGGGTTGCTATTTGAATGAACCCAGAACGGTGTAGAATACGTATTGGTTCAAGTTGAGCATCGTTTCAACCAAAGTTTCAACCCTGAGCACCTAATGGCCAAACGATCCATACCATCGAACAACGGGAGCACCCCCGTGGGGCGCCTTGCGTTCGTCTGCTTGGCCTTGGTCGTGATCGCCGGCGGTCTCTGGATGGCCTGGACACCCGGCGAAAAACCTGGCGAACCACAACCAACACCGGTGCCAGAGCAGGCGAAAGACGGGCCCAAGAGCCCAGTGAACGAGCCCAACACCGGTTCCCCCGAACATCGTGACACCGATTTTGAACAATTGGCGGATCTCGAATCGATGCAGACCGTGTTGACCGGTCGACTCAAGAAACTGGGCGAAAAATATTCTGGTTCCCAACGACTCGAAGCCGCCCAGTCCGCTCCTTTCGCCACCCCGTCGTTCACGGCAGTCGCCCTGAACGCGAATCAGCTGAAAACCATCTTTGAATCCACCGAGGGAGACTCGACACTCCTTGCCCGTCGCTGGGAACCGGACGAAACCAACAACAGTTCCCCCCAAACGATCGATTTAGTCAGCTTCCTGGCATCGCTACTCGAACCGATAGGGGGCAACTCGGACGCAGCGAATTTGCGTTCAAAATTCAAGATCTTTCAGATTGTCCGGGACAACCAGACTTTTCAAACGGGTGTCCTGGCCAGTTTTTTTGCCGTCACCAATAAAGGGGCATCGGGGGAATTTAACGCCACTCTCGATGTTCGCTGGGTAGACGACAAAGAGACCTCCTATCCCCGGATCACCTCGATCGTGATCACGGGCTACGAAACGGTCAACTATCAAGGTCCTCTGTCTGTTGGCTTTCAGGACATGACAGCCAACTTACTGAATAACCGTCCCGCCCTGCTGGAACAACTCGGACAAGGGGCGGATCAATGGACCGCGAGGATCGCCGACCATGGCATCTTCGGTTACAACGGAATCTGTGTGGGCGATGTCAACGGAGATCAGTTGGACGACGTTTACCTCTGCCAACCGTTTGGGCTTCCCAATCGCCTTTTGATCCAGCAGCCGGACGGAACGACTCAAGATGCGTCGGCCGAATGGGGTGTGGACCTATCGGATCACACCCGCAGCGCCCTGTTGATCGACCTGGACAACGATGCGAAACAGGACCTGGTTGTAGGGGCGGCCAACGGCTTACTGATTTACCGGAATGAAGGTTCGCGATTCGTTCTGATGTCCGAGTTTCCCGATATCCAGGATCCTTATTCGATTTGCAGCGCGGACTACGATCAGGATGGGGATCTCGATTTTTATGTCTGTGGTTACTACGACAAATTCGCAGAGGGACGCCGGTTCCCTTTCGCCTTTCCCATGCACGACGCCAACAGTGGAGGGCCGAACACGCTGCTCCGCAACGAGGGAGATTTTCAGTGGACCGACGTCACCAAGCAGGTCGGACTGGATGTGGACAACCAGAAATACACCTACGCCGCCGGTTGGCAGGATTTCGACAACGACGGAGATCAAGACCTGTATGTAGCGAACGATTACGGGCGGAATTGCTTTTACGTCTACGAAGATGGCAAGTTCACGAACCGCGCCTCCGAACTGCAAGTGGAAGACCAATCCTTTGGCATGTCGGTCGACTGGGCGGACATCGATCACGATGGCAGGATGGACCTGTATGTTTCCAATATGTACTCGACTGCCGGAAACCGGGTCAGCTTTCAGGATAACTACCTGAGCGAACGGCCCGAATTGCAAAACCGAATGCAATACATGGCGCGAGGCAATTCCCTGTTTTTGGGCAAACCGGATGGATTCGAAGATGCGGGCGGAGCCGCCAACGTATTCATGGGCCGTTGGGCTTGGGGCTCAAAGTTTGTTGACATGAACAACGACGGTTGGGACGACATCGTGGTACCCAACGGTTTCCTGACACGCCAGATCGCCGACGATTTGTGATCTCTGTTTTGGCGGCAAGTCTTGCCGAACTCAACCGGGGATTCGGAAAATCAGGCCGATATCGAAAGGATGCGAGAGCAACATGAAAGGTTCGACCATGAATTGCAGATCGGCAAATCATTCAGCGGTAAAGAACGGCACTGTGCCTTTTTGAACCTGGGAGATC
The DNA here is from genome assembly GCA_036338455.1 of Planctomycetota bacterium. Taxonomy (GTDB): domain Bacteria; phylum Planctomycetota; class Planctomycetia; order Pirellulales; family Pirellulaceae; genus Mariniblastus. Next base: position 6,513 of record JAYZCF010000019.1, on the reverse strand, counting down.
GTTCCTTCGCCAATGTCTCATCGGTCAGCGGCTTGGATTTCATCGAAGACGGCCGAGGGCTGGCACTTTCGGACTGGGACCTCGATGGTGACGTCGATTTCCTGTTGACTAACCGGAACGCTCCCATGTTCCGCTACCTGCAAAACGATATCGAATCAGGCAATCATTTCGTCTCCTTCAAATTGACCGGGAAACTTTGCAATCGCGATGCGATCGGGGCGAGAATTCGCGTCAAACCCTCAAACGGCGACTGGTTGACCCGTACCGTCACTGCAGGTTCCGGCTTCCTCAGCCAGTCCAGTAAGCGGATTACGTTTGGTCTGGGATCGTCCGATGCGATCGAAGCGGTCGAAATCGCTTGGCCAGATGGTTCCCGCAATTCACTAAAGGACGTGGCGGTCGATCAACATTATCTGATCACACAGAGTGAATCCGAACCGGAAGTGGCACCGTTTGCCCGCCCACAACCGGTCCGACTGCAACCGGGTGCCATTCCGCGCGTCGAATCCGGCCAAGTCACCACTTATGTCGTCCCACCCTTACGGATGCCAATCACCGAAATCAAAACCGACGATGGCCGATCGGCGCCGGTCAAATGGGCCGAAGGCGATGATACGAAATCGTACACGTTGATCAACCTTTGGGCCAGCTGGTGCGAACCGTGCAAAGTCGAGTTGAAAGAATTTGCCGAGCAGTACGATTCCTTGCAAGCTTTAGGGGTTCGCGTGATCGCGCTAACCACCGACGGACTGCCGGGACAAGAAACCAGTTTGTCCGATGCCCAAAAAGTCGCCAACAAATTGAAATTCCCGTTTACATGGGGCACGGCTAAGGCAGATTGGATCGATAAAATGGCATTGTTGCGGGGCGCCTATTACGACGTACAGCAACCGTATCCAATTCCGACAAGCTTCCTCGTTGACTCCCAAGGTCAGCTGCGGATGGTCTACCAAGGACAGGTCACCATCGACCAGTTGCGCCAAGATATCGAACGACTCACTTTACCCGCCGAAGAACTTCGCGACTGGATTACGCCGTTTGCAAAAACCTGGGTTTCCGGACCGAGAAGCTCGAATGACCTGCGCTTGAAAAACCTGTTTGCCAAGCATGGATACGAAGCGGATGCAATCTATTTTGACAGCTTTGCCGGGCCGGAAAAGGCGCGGCTCCAATACGCCAACGCGGTCAAAAGCATCACGGCCAACGACTTCCAAACAGCCAGCCTCACCCTTCGGAAAGCCATTGAACTCGATCCGACCTACGCCCCTGCCCATCTCAACCTGGCCGATATTATCAGTAAGGCTGCCCAACAATCACGAGGCCCCACCGTGATGCAGGCCTACGCTCAAGCGGAACAGCATTACCGATCGGCAATCCAACACGGATCTAATGAATTCGATGCTCACTTTGGCCTTGGTTTCGTGCTGGCACGGCTTGGCAGGGTGAACGATGCCATTGCGGCATTTGACAAAGCGAGTGAACGCGCGCCTGACAAATGGGAATCACGCCTGGCCGTAGCGAAACTATTAGGCAGCCAGGGGAAGTTTGCCGATGCGATACAACGATTGCAGGACGCCGTGGCGAACCAACCGGAGAACGAAACCCTGGTGTCGGAACTTGCTGGCTTATTGGTTCATTCTGGGCAATACGAAAGCTCACGCCAGCTCTGCCAGTCTTACCTTCAAAAGCTTCCCCAGGCAGCTGAGATCCAGGCGCGACTTGGTGACAGCTATTTGTTTGGGGGGCAGCCAGGTTCAGCACTTGCCCAATACAACCAACTTCAACCAACACCTTTATTGAACCTGAAAAAGGTTTGGATCTTGTCCAACTCGGCCGAGCCTTCCAACCAGGAAAAAGATTTCCTGACCCGGTTCCTCCGCCAGACCATGCCACGCTTGCAGCCCAACGACCCCCTCTCCGCCCAAGTCGTGGCGGCCGCTTTGGCCCAGTCCGGCGATTTCGCTGCCGCAGCACGATTGCAAATGTCGATTCTGCGCCTCTTCCCTGCCGGCTCGAGTGCCGCCCAGTCGGCCCAACGAAGACTGCAAATGTATCAACAGGGAAAGCCCTCTCGGCAGCTAGGTGCCCGGGATAATCCTTTCACACAGTCCCTCTTGCAAGCCACCCGCTGATCTAACGCCGGAGTGGGAATCAATCATCGCGACGGAGATCGTCTTCGGTAATCACATGGTTTTCAATAAACCAGGCTTTCCACCGGGAGACATCAAACCCGTAATCTTTTCCTGAATAATTTCGCAAAGCATCCAAAGCTTCATCGTTTTCCACACTCACAACTTTCTGGGCGGGGCCACCACCGACCCCAAAGCTCTGCAGGTTCCCGTCGTTGGAAAACGATCCTTTGGTCCGGCCCGGCTGATTCCCTGTTGCCATCTTATGTTGGGTCACCAGCGAGCGGGTCAAGTAATAAGGACCATTGTCCGCTCCCATAAAACCGATCAACCGACACGTTCGGCGAACGACGACGTTATCGGGATGGGCGAGATAACCTGCCGCAATGCTGGTCGTCCGAAAGGGTACGTAGTGGGGCTGTTCCAGCATGACGACCGCCCGTTCACGAACCTTCAGCTCCGGGTCGAGGAGTGCGTTACGGACCAGAAGCGACTGGGCAAAGCTCGAGGGCACGCGACCGATTGCCTCAATCATCATCCGCCGCACATCCGGACGATTCTCACCTTTCATCATCTTATCGACCAAGTCCAGGGAGTCCGCGTCCACCAACGCGAACAGCTGTTGTTGAACCACACTGGGGTTTTCCTTGCCCAATACGTATCGCGCCCACTTTTTGAGTTGGCCGTTTCGATCCCCCTTGGCCTGTCGCTGCTCTTCGGCACGCTGGTTGACTTGGAATTGCAACTCTGGCATCCACTTTCCGCCCTCAGAAACGTAGCCGTGATAAGAATGCAACAGGTCCTTGTCGATCCAACGACCATTGAGGTTTTGATAATCGAGCAAATTCAAGGCCTTTTCATCCGTCGGATCGAGCTCAATGATGCGTCGCAAATGCCCTTCTCGTTCATGCTTAAAACGGGAAGCGCCCCCCTTTTGACGACTCAGCCACTGATACATCGCCCAATGGGCATCTGTCGTGTCATCCAATGCCCGAAGTTTTTCGTGGTAATCGCGAACCACGTCGTCTGCGGGGTAGGCGCGCCGAACCACACTCCCCTTCTCTAGTTTTAACAGGCCACCATTCTCGGTTCGAAATAACACATACGTTCGGCCGTCCTGCACCACTGCGGGATTGATGATTTGACCCCGAATCTCGTTTCCCGATTTCAGGACCAATCGGTCTAACGCCGGCACGGTCTCCCCTGAGCCCTCCTGCCCTATGGTTTCCTCTTGAGCAAGGGCCGAAACCGTGAGCAACAGCATCGCTAGACAGGCCAGGCCTAAACGCTGAAAAGATGTGGATTGCCTCATCGTATCTCCGTCTTTGAATAACGCATCCATTGTACGGGTAAGACGACCGGCCAGCAAAAGAGTTCCCCCTTTACCCAGCCGCTCAAAACCGTTTGCGTTGCCTGCGGGCAGCATAGAGCCCACCCAGTAAACAGGCAAGCCATCCGGTGGACGGTTCGGGAACCGTCGTGATTTGCCAGGCCAACCCAAACTGCGCCCCGGAATCTGACGATACTCGGAACCGATAGGAACCCGCAGCCAGTTCCCTCAAAAAGAGGTGCTCCGAGTTGTTGACTAAACTGACACTTTCGTCAATCACGTTTCCCTGCGAATCGAGCAGGGCCAGATCGAGATTCGCCAACTCCGTGGACGCATTAAAGATATCGACCGATGGATCGTTGTCGATCACATTTATATTCCAGGTCAGCGCAACCGACAATTCTTCCAACGGTGATTCGGACGACAGTTCAAATTCATAGTACACATCCTGGGTTCCATTGGTCTGACCATGGTGCCAACCACGGCGGCCGACCGAATTGCCCCCCAGGTCCGTAGAACCTTCAAATTCACCGCCCTGCAAAATATGGTAGCTATTGTAAATATTCAGTTCGCCGAACCCGTAAACTTCATCGATCGGTTGCACGCTCGTTCTCGACCAGTCAGCAAATTCATCTTTTGTCGCTCCGGCAAACAAGAGGGAGCGAAGCACGACAGCATCGCTCGCCGCGGTCCCTTCAGCCGCCTGCCGGAGAATGGCGGCGGCACCGGCAACGCGCGGCGTGGTGTAACTGGTCAAGGAGTCACCGGCTACGATATCGGGTTTAAAACGACCTGCCCCATAGAATGTGGTCGCGCCCCGAGAGTGATCTCCGCTGGTCCTCCCCACAGCGATCGCATTGTAACTGTGGGCCAATAAGTCAGGTGTCCGTTTGCCTGAGCCGTTGTTCACCCCAACCGTCATGACGGCATTGTCACGGTTAATGACAAAATCGAAACGTTCAAGGATGTCCTGCGCAACCGCCTTATCGGCAATGTTCCCGACATAACTATGGTTACCGATCGCGAATGCCTGCGTGAGTGGGTCAGCACCTCCTTCGTAACCGAGCACCCGATTCAAGTAGTCGTTGGCGTCATACCCCGTGATCTGGGTGATGCCCGGAGCGATGCTGTTGGTCCGAGAGAAAAAATTCCGAGCCACGGTGGTGGCATGGGAACTGCTACCAACATTCGTGCCGGTCCCATCGATCCAGGTCTTGCCGAGGAATTCAGCCAATTCGGTGTCGGCCATGTAAGCCCCACTACGGGGCGCTTCGACTTGGCTCACCGCAAGACCCGCCCCATCTTCCAGTAGGTCACCCAGCTCTGCCTTTAACGCTGTCCACCCGATATCATCCCTCCAATCGGCCCGCAACGGGGGCGTCATCAGCAGCCCGACCAACAGCAGGGCCAGCGAGCCAAACAGAGAATGAGATCGACGTACAGACATAGAACACCAGACTAAAAAGTCCCGCCCCGAGAGCGGCCGAAGTTCATTAGGGAACCGGAAACCGTGGAGAATCGCTTCTAAAATTTCATACTAGTCGGACGACGGATACCGATCAAGTTTTGCGGATCGACGGTTTTGGACTCTTTTGCACCCGTTTGTAAGGCGTTTCGCTTATTTTCCGGCTGTGCCAATTTCCTGAACAGACCGTTTCCGGATAGACTGAATAAGCAGACAACACCGGATCATGGAACCCTTTCAACTAATGGCTCGCATCACCTACAAACAGATGGCAAAACTGTTTCACCGCCTGGCGACCAGTTATGCCGCCGGTGTCGACCTACGCTCCGTCTACGAGAGAGAGGTGAATGCCGGAGGCACGGCCTATCGGATCCACGCTCGCCGCGTGTTGGATCAATTGAAGCAGGGACGTTCTCTCGCGGGGGCGATGGCCCAAAGCGACGGCTATTTTCCAGAGTTGCCGATCGCCGTTGTACAAGCGGGTGAACGTGGCGGACGTCTGGAAGAATCGTTTCGCAAGCTGTCCGATCATTACGCCAGCATTGTCAAGTTCCGAACCAACTTCTTGATGAGCATTGCCTGGCCTGTTTTCGAACTTTTTTTTTCCATCTTCGTGATCGGGATGCTGATCCTCATCATGGGCTGGGTCTGTGAAACGGCCAACATCGCCCCGATCGACTGGCTCGGAATGGGACTCAACACCACCCAGTACTTTTTACTTTACTGGTCCGTCGTGTTCCTGCTGTTCGGCTCCCTGTTCATGCTCTGCTTGGGGGTCTTGTACGGTTGGTTCGGCACCTTACCAATGCAGATCGCCAGGCGGATCCCGCTGGTCGGAAAGACGATCGAAAGTCTGGCTCTCTCCCGTTTTGCCTGGACGATGTCCGTCGCCGAGAACGCCGGGATGAACCCGGTCGAAACCGCCCAGTTGGCTGTCCGTTCTACCCAGAATTACTATTACGAAAGACTGGAAAAACCGTTGTGCGACGACCTTCAGCATGGCCATTCTTTTGTGCGATCCATGCGGGCAACCGATTCCTTTCCAGATGAATTCCTGTTGATGATTGACACGGGCGAGATCGCTGGAGAACTGGCTGAGACGATGGACCGCGCTTCCAGGGAGCATCAGACGCGAGCCGAAAACAACATGAAGATCATAGGCACGATCGGCTTCATCGGCATGTTATTGCTGGTCGGCTTGATCGTGGGCTGCCTGATCATCTACATGTACAAAAAATTGATTCTTGACCAATACAGCAATTTCCTTAATTGCCTTGCCACCGACCTGTTGGATTTGTGGCCCTGAGTTGGAAGCGGGAAACTCGCGTTGTGCCTCGCTTGCCTTGTCGTGCACCACGTTCGGGAAACACCGCCATGCCGAAACCATTTACCTTCAAACCGGGAGCGAAAATCGAGATTTCGGATTTTCCAACCCGTGTCGAGACAGAAGACTATGACAAAAAGTCTGCCACTAAAAAAATCCATGCCAATGCTGTGGTGATGGCCGATCAGGCGCGGCGATTGTATGCCGAGAACCGTCGATCCATCCTCCTGCTTCTACAAGGCATGGACACGGCAGGGAAAGACGG
>JAYZCF010000018.1:0-25465 GCA_036338455.1 Planctomycetota bacterium | reverse complement strand
TGCGAAGCCGAACCGATTTTGAACGCGTGCACCAATCAGATCTCTATGTGGCGGACCGGACACTGGTCGTCAAAGCCGTAGATAACGGGACGGCGGAGACACGGCTCGGTCTGTCGATCAATCGCCGAGTCGGATGCGCCGTCATCCGGAATCGTTGGAAGCGGCTGATTCGCGAAGTCTTCCGTTTGCAGCGAGCTCGCTTGCCCCTCGGACTCGACCTCGTGGTCCGACCCCGCCGTGGCGCTCGCTGTGACTATCAAAAAGTGGCTACATCATTACCGAAATTGGTGGCTCAACTGAACCGCCGTTTGGACCGGGGCGAATGATATGACCATCAGTTCTCGCCTTACAGTTCGCGCGTTCCGACCTGCCGCGCGGTCGTTGAAGAGAAATTGGATTTGAATCGCAATGCGTTCCGTGCTGAAAGCCCTGTATCGACTACCTGGTTGGTTGCTGATTAAATTGGTTCGCCTCTACCAGATTTTCCTGAGTCCCATTCTGGGACAGCAGTGTCGGTTTTCACCGACGTGTAGCGCTTATTTTATTGAGGCAGTCGAGAAACATGGAGCGATTGTTGGTTCCGCCAAAGGGCTCTGGAGAATTTGCCGTTGCCACCCCTTTAATCCAGGCGGGCACGACCCCCCTTGAGTTCACGCAATGTATGTCCTCACTCTAAGCGTCAGGACGTTCTCCCTGGGTTTACTTAACCAACCAGGCGTTGCGCAATTTTTCGGCCGGTGGCACTCAACGGCAAATCACGAATTTCATCGGCCGATACCCAGCAGGATTCGCGTCGATTTTTTTTCAATCGCCCCCGAACGCTTAAAGTCTGGTAGCAGGACAGGGGAATGCGGAATCGCGTCACCGCATGACGGATCTCCTGGTCCATGGAGGCCACGGTTGAGGAAAGCCCGTAATCGTCCTGGATTTTTTGCTGCAGCGCCTGACATCGATGTTGCTCCCCACCGGGAGTATCGTCGAGGCTGTATCTCGGGAAATCCCAAAGGCCAGCCCATCTTTCTCCCGGCAAGCATTTTCGAACCAGGAATCGTTGTTTACGGGCAACCAGAACGACCGCTTCGGTCGTCTGCTGATAGTCCATTTTCTTGGGACGCACCGGGATTTCCTGCTGCTTGCCTTGAGCAGAGGTCGGGCAGCAAAATTGAACCGGGCAGTGGAGGCAGTCGGCCGCGCTGGGAGTGCAGACCAATGCTCCCAGTTCCATCAATGCCTGGTTGAAGTCACCGGCTCGCTGGGAGGGCAGAAGGGTTTCAGCAAATTCCCAAAGTGACTTCTGGTTTTGGCTCGACCGAGGATCTGAATCAAGGAGCAGCAGCCGGGAAAAAAGTCGAATTGTATTTCCTTCCAGAATCGGTAATGGCAGGTCGTCGGCGATGGAGAGGATGGCGCCGGCCGTGTACCGACCGATACCTGGTAACTGTAAAACAGATTCGTAATCTGACGGGAAGCGTCCCCTGTGAGTTTCCATGATGACTCTTGCCGCGGCATGCATCTGGCGCGCTCGGCGGTAATACCCCAAGCCTTCCCATTGTTTCAGAACTTCTTCAACGTCGGCCTCGGCCAATGCCTTGACATGGGGAAAACGCTTCATGAAACGGCGATAGTAATCGATTACCGTGCTGACCTGGGTCTGCTGCAGCATGATTTCACTGACCCAGATACGGTACCGACTTCGGTTGCGACGCCAGGGTAAATCGCGTTGGTTTCGATCGAACCATTTTAATAGATTTCTCTGGAAACGCGATCGCGATTCCAGACAGGCGGCATCCGGAAAGTGATTCAAAAGTTCAGTCATGCGAATCCAGACTGGGTAGGCTGACTGGCAGAGTTGGGGGGAGCCATTTCCGCCACCGCCCCGTGGGAAGTGACTCGCCCCAATCGGGATGAGCTGATGATCCGAGCAAGTTCGTGTTGCCCTCAATCCGAGACGACAAAGTTGACTAGACGATCAGGTACCACGATGACTTTGCGGACCTGTTTCCCTTCCAACAATTGGCTAACCCGCTCATCGGAACGGGCGGCCGTCTCCAAGTCAGCTTGAGTCAGTCCTCTCGGTACCTGGATTCTGGCTCGCACTTTGCCTTTTAGTTGAACAGGAATCTCGATCGACTGTTCGGTGATCAGAGAGACATCGAAAGCAGGCCACTTCTCATACGCCAGCGTCTGGTCATTGCCGAGGCGAAGCCAGAGCTCTTCGCTCAAATGCGGCGCGAAAGGGGACAAGATCAGCAAGAAGGGTTCCATCACCGATCGCGGCCGGTCAGACTCCTTGGTGAAGAAGTTGACGAATTCCATCATGCGAGCAATGGCTGTGTTGAAACTGAGTGTTTTAATATCTTCGGTCACTGCTTTAATCGTTTTGTGCAGTACTCTCAGTTGCTCTGCCGTCGGTTCAGCATCGCTGATCGCGGCGTTCAATTCATTTTCTTCAGCTCGCTCGTTGATGACCATTCGCCAGACACGGTCGAGGAAATTACGGACTCCGCTGACACCCGCCATGCTCCACGGTTTGGATTGTTCCAAGGGTCCCATGAACATTTCGTAAAGACGCAGGGCGTCGGCACCGTAATCGGCGACCACCTCATCTGGATTGACAACATTTCCCCGCGCCTTGGACATCTTGTGGGCTCGTGAGTCGATCCGGATCTCGGGTGACGATTTTAGAACGAAAAAGTCCCCTCGCTTTTCTGTCTGATCAGAGTCCAGCTTGACGATCTGCAACGGAGATCCGTCTTCCTTGGAAACGGGCTGTCGTTCTTCGTTGGTTTCAACAACTGCCGAACTGACCCACTGCTCGTCGGCGTTTCGATAGCCGGTGAATTCCATCTCACCCAGGATCATTCCCTGGTTCACAAGTTGCCCAAAAGGTTCAGGGCAGGAGAGGTAACCGCGATCGTAAAGCACTTTGTGCCAGAAGCGGGAGTAGAGCAGGTGTAGTACAGCATGTTCGGCCCCACCAATGTACAAATCAACCGGCATCCATTTCCGCTCAAGTTCCGCATCGATGAAAGCTTGGTCATTTTGCGGATCGATAAACCGCAGGTAATACCAGCAGGACCCGGCCCACTGAGGCATCGTATTGGTCTCTCGTTTATAACGGCGACCGTCCACAACCGGGTAAAGCCAGTCGTCATCCGCTTTTTCCAGCGGCGGTTCCGGTCTGCCGTGAGGCCGAAAGTCTTCAATCACGGGTAGGTCGACCGGTAGTTCTGATGGATCGACAGCGCGAATCATACCTGTCTTGTTGCCGTTCTCGTCCAGTTCATGCAGGATGGGGAATGGTTCTCCCCAGAAACGCTGTCGGCTGAACAGCCAGTCCCTGAGTTTATAGTTGACCGCTTCCCGACCCCAGCCAGCAGCGACCATGTCTGCGATGATTCGTTGTTTGAACGGTTCTGTTTCCAGGCCATCGTACGGGCCTGAGTGAATGGCCGTTCCTGATCCTGTGTAACAGATCTCGCCTTTCAGTACGCTGGCGGGATCTACGTCGGCAGAGTCAGCAGGCTGGTACACGGGAATGATCGGCAAGCCGAATGTTTCGGCGAACTGGAAATCTCGGGTGTCGTGGGCTGGAACAGCCATGATCGCTCCGGTCCCATAGCTGACCAATACATAGTCGGCGATCCAGATCGGTATTGGTTCCTGCGTGGCCGGATTGATCGCGTAGCTGCCAGTGAAAACCCCCGTCTTCTTGGTCTTGTCGTCCTGCCGATCGCGGTCACTCTTAAAGGCGGCTTCTGAGCAGTATTTTTCTACGGCTGCCGATTGGTCGGGTGTTGTGAGTGTCGCAACCAGCGGATGTTCCGGTGCAATCACCATGTAGGTTGCCCCATACAGTGTGTCAGGTCGGGTGGTGTAAACCCGAATCTCACTGTTGGCCGCTTTTCGAGGGAAGCCTTCAGTTCGTCGATCCTGTTGCCATCGCAGAGCATCATCTTGCGATCCGACAAAGAAATCGATTTCCGCTCCGGTGCTTCGCCCAATCCAATCCCGCTGCAGCTTCTTGATCCCCTCCGGCCAGTTCACGCTTTCCAAATCGTCGCCTAAGCGGTCGGCATAAGACGTGATACGCAACATCCACTGCCGCAAGGGGATTCTTTGAACAGGATGGCTCCCCCGTTCAGAACGACCGTCGATCACCTCCTCGTTAGCCAGCACCGTTCCGAGAGCCGGGCACCAGTTGACCAGCGCATCGGATTGGTAGGCCAACCGGTGTTCGTCGCGATAGGTGGCGACTGCTTCCGGACCGGCCGCCTCGATGGCTTCTGGAATGGGTAGTTCCTCGATGGGGCGGCCCTTTTGGCTTTGCTCGTCAAACCAGGTATCAAACAGGACAAGAAAGATCCACTGGGTCCAACGGAAGTACTCGACATCAGTCGTCGCCAGCTCGCGGTCCCAGTCATAACTGAAACCGAGCATTTTCAATTGCCGCCGAAACGTGGAGATGTTTGCTTCTGTCGATTCCCGGGGCGGCGTGTTGGTTTTGATCGCGTATTCTTCGGCCGGCAGCCCGAAAGCATCATAGCCCATGGGATGCAGGACTGATTTGCCAAGCATCCGGCTGTAGCGGGCCACGATATCGGTCGCGGTGTAACCTTCGGGGTGCCCGACGTGCAGTCCGGATCCACTTGGATAGGGAAACATGTCCAGGATGTAGACCTTGTCGTCACTCACCTTTTGCGGGGTTTGAAACGTCTTGTTCTCATCCCAATATCGCTGCCAGCGCGGCTCTATTTCTGCTGGGTTATATCGTGGCACCTAAGCAATCCTTCCCGTTCCCGGTTCCTAGCCGAGCATCGCCCTGCAAGTCGAGCAAACAGGCGCGAACCGACCATTTTGGAAACCGGCTATCCTACCAAAATTGCCCCGCTCTGGGCATGCGCCATTCTGTGTAATGCGGGCGATTCCTGTTGACTCAGCGACATAGCTGTAGGGCGGGTCCCTTGATTTACGGTTTTGAGAGTAGGTTTTTACAGGCAGATTGAGTAAACTTGACGCTCCCGGAAAGAGAAGCGTTTCGACTCTGCCGCAGTTGGTTTGCAGCGATTCCGATTTTCTATCCGGCTGTCCTTTTTCTTAATCTTGTGCGGTTGAGCTAACCTGTGATTCGCCGACGTTCCAAGTACTTGTTAAATGAAGACCAGCGCCAGAAGATGCGCATGGCCTGTCAGTTCAATGCGCGTGTTTTGGATTTTGTTCGCCCGCATGTTCAACCTGGGGTCAAGACCGGGGAAATCGACCGACTGGTTCATGAATTTACTTTGGACCATGGCCATACACCTGCCTGTCTCGGTTATCCTGGAGAGAAGTTTCCCTTTCCCAAAAGCTGTTGTATCAGTGTCAACGATGTGATTTGCCACGGTATTCCTGGAGACTATGAACTGCGCCCCGGTGATATTGCCAATGTTGATTTGACGTCGGTTGTCGATGGTTGGCATGGAGACCAGTCAGAGACATTTTTGATCGGGGAGGTTGCCCCCAGAGTTAAGGACGTGACCCAGTGCGCCTTTGATTGCCTCTACTTGGCAATCGAGGCGATTCACCCCGGGTGCCCGATTTCAAATATTGGCGATTCCATCGTCGCCTACGTCGAACAGCATTTCCCTGATTTCGGGGTTGTGGATAAATACATTGGGCACGGGATTGGAGAGAAGTTTCACCAGCCTCCCAATATTCCACACGTTGCTACTCGACAGTCGCGACAGGAGCGGTTGCACCCTGGAACTTGCTTTACGATTGAGCCGATGATCAACGGCGGTACTGCCAAGACGGTGTCGGACAGGTCGGACGGCTGGACGGTACGGACCGCCGATGGAGAGGTTTCTGCCCAGTTTGAGCATACCATTCTGATGTCCGAGACGGGGCCCGAGATAATGACCCTGACCAAAGATGGACCCCCGGCTGGCTTCCGTTTTTAAGAGAGCGATCCGACTGCTGGCAGACACCGCGAACCGCTCGATTTGCCCGGTCAGTATCGTTCAGGCAAGCTCAGGACCTGAGACGGTATTGACCATGGGGCCTCACCGTCGCGATTTTCTTGCCACCCTTGCCTGGCTGTTTTCGACCCGGTGATAGCAGATTTCTGCGGGTTCGTATTGTTTGGCCATGTCGATTTCGCTACAAATCCGCAGCCTGATGCCTCCGTGCGGTTCAGGTAAGAGTGTTTGGCCGATCCTATCCGGGGATTCCAAAGACGGATGCGTTACCTCCCAGTCTTCATTTCGATATTGATTTCGGGGCTCCTCGCGGGTTACATCCCGGCATGCGCTCAGGAAACAGAAGCTCCTCCTTACGAGGCTACCGTCAAGACCGACGGGGTCCTAGTCTATTCCGGACCCGGCAAGCTCCATTACCCGACCGAACAGTTGGCCAGGGGAACGACCGTGGAGGTCTATCGCCACGACCCGGGGGGCTGGTGCGCGATACGACCCGTCGTTGGCAGTTTCAGCATGGTTCCGGTTGATGCCGTGGAATCGGTCGACGGTCGGATGGGTCGGGTGACCCGTGAGGGGGCTAAAGCCTGGGTGGGAACACGTTTGGCCGACGCCGCCGAACCGATGTGGCAAGTAAAATTAAAACGTGGCGAAGAAGTGGAAATCCAGGGGCAGCTGGACTGGGAGACGGCCGTAGGAGAGTCGCAACCGTGGTACCAAATCTCTCCCCCTTCAGGTGAGTTTCGTTGGGTCCATCGTTCCGAAGTTGAGTATTCCCAAACACTTCGCCAACCCATTGTGGAAGCCCCAGAGCCAACGAAGTTGCCCGCTGCCCAGACGGGTACCTTCGCGTGGGAGCGATCCGATTCGATGGCAGTGAAGACGGATTCGGAAAAGAGTGAAACACTGGCCAGTGGTCCCGCCAACCAGCGGCGAGTGCCCCCAACGCCTTCCATGTCATCTGCGCGAATGGATCAGCAAATCGCAAGCCTCAACTCGGGTTGGCGGCGCGCCCGCCAGCCGATGCGCGTCGAAAATCAAACGTTGCCGGCCCAGACAATGTTGGCGAATCCGGCGACCTCTGGTCCCCCTGAACGATTCGCCGATAGCCGATTTGCCAATATCCAGTCCACACCCGTGATGCCCAGCTTAAAAGGGAGCTCCTCTGCCGGTTCTTCCAGCAACCGCGGTTCCAATGGCCCGATGATGGCGGAGATCGGTGATCTTTCCCAGCGGCTCACCGACCTTGAGCTGGCGTTGACGCGCGAAATGCTAAATCCGCCCTCCAACTGGCAGTTGGTCCCGTTGATTCAACAAACTCAGGTAATTTATCAAGGTTCGGCAGATGCGATCGAGCGTTCTCAGGCAGAACGGTTGTTGAACAAACTCAGGAATTGCCAACAACTTAAGTTCAAGGTCGAGAATTCGAGGGCCCAGCCTATTTCCAGCCCTCGAGGATTGAGGTCAGGAAAACCAGTCGGTAATGGAATTGACCTCGAGGTTCAGATGGGAACCACCTACGATGCATTTGGATGGTTGGACAAGCTTGTACGTGATTCTGGCAACTCCCCATCAACCTTTGTCATCAAAGACGATTCGGGGAAAATCACGCACCACGTCTCACCAGTCCCCGGGTTGAATTTACATCGCTATCTACGCCAGAAGGTGGGCGTCATTGGACAGCGTGGTTATCATCAGCAATTACGGCTTGATCATGTGACCGTCGAACGCGTCGTCGTCTTGCAAAAAACGCCTTGAACCTACGGCTCTTCTCTTTTGTCAGTTCTCTCCCGGTGAAGCCTCCTTGGGTCTCATCAGGCAACCAATCCTACCCTTAGCGGGGCAGTTGGTAGTTCGGCCATCGTTGCAGGATTTTGCTTTGTTCATTGACGGCGAGTATTCTCTGGGTGAGGTTGCCTAGCCGGTCGTCACGTATTGGAAGTCTTAAATGAGGGCCAACCGGTTCCTCTTGTTGCCTTGCTTTCTGACAGCATGGGCTGCTAGCGATTTGCTCCGATCCGAGGAGCCTGATGTCCCCAGACAAACAACTTGCCACCATCCGGCAACAGCTCGGCAAAAAAACTATTTCAGCTGAACACTGGGAACCGAAATATTCGTACTAAGCGTCTCTGCGTTTTACCCTCGACCCGGGATCGAAACGATTCCAATTGCCTCGCTCCGGAAGCACGAATGAACGAACGATTGTCCCATTGCATACCTCTTGTCTCGCTTTGGGCAGCCGTTTGGGTCTTGTCTTTGTGGACTCCGGCGAGGGCAAATGCGTGGGAACAACTCACGTCGGGCACGTCCTCCAAGCAGGCTCGTCAACAGGCGATTCAGGCAGTCCCTTTTGGTCAGTTGAACCAAGGGACAGGTGCGAAGCTGAAAGAGGTCCTAGAAAAGCCAAGCATCTATCGGCGTTTGCCAATCACGCAGATCGATATTGATCCGGATTATTTTGTTTTTCTGGTTCGCCATCCCGAGGTGATTGTCAACATCTGGCAAATCATGGGGATTACCAAAATGGAAACAGAACGAATCGGACCCTATGAGCTGAATTCGAGTGACGGGGAAGGGACGACGAGCCAGGTCGAATTGGTCTACGGCAATAACAATATTCACGTTTACTATGCCACGGGCAGCTACCAAGGGCCGATTCTCAAGAAAAAGCTGCATGGTCGCTGTGTCAT
This sequence comes from Planctomycetota bacterium, assembly GCA_036338455.1. Lineage (GTDB taxonomy): Bacteria > Planctomycetota > Planctomycetia > Pirellulales > Pirellulaceae > Mariniblastus. Next base: position 16,821 of record JAYZCF010000018.1, on the reverse strand, counting down.
GATTTTGCGTTCCGAATATGAGCGGGGCAGCGATGGTGCTTTGAAAGCCAAATGTTCGCTGGACGTCTTTTTAAAGGTAGAAAATGCCACTGCCAGCCTGATCGCCAGAACGCTTAACCCAATCGTTGGTTCAACGGCGGACCACAATTTTGTCGAGTCGCTTAACTTCCTTCAGCGATTGAATGAAACCACGGAAAAAAACGGTGCCGGCGTGCAACGTATGGCGGGGCGTTTGCAGAATATCACCCCCCAAGTCCGAAACGATTTTGTCGGAATCGCGGGTTTGGTTTACCAGCGGAATTTGACACAAGCCAAGCCGGTCGGTTCCTCCGCGATTCCCCCGACCAGCCAGGGGCGCGTTCAGGATGATCGGGACTTGCCTCGCTCTGGCTATCCAGTGCAACCGTCCGGCTTCCGAGCCACGCCCCAACCCGGTGTCCAAACGATACCGAGTACTCAACCTGCAACGTTGAACCCTGATACAGCCTCGTACCCCGAAACGACTCAATTACGGCATCCGCGCGGCCCCGATTATGGCGCCAGCCAAGTGCATTATCCCTATTACCAGCTCCCGTATGATCGGGGCGTCCAGCCGGCGGGTTATTACAGTGTCCCGGGTAGCGTTCTCTATTCGAGGCAGCGTTTGCGTCGATGATTCCAACCGCCAATTCAACGGCGAGGTTGGCTTCATCAAGATCTTAAAGAGGGGCGATGGAGTTCCTGTCCTACGAGCTGGACCTGTCTGAACGCCTTGATTGGGTAAAAGGAAACCTCCATGGCAAAATTGGGCCGTTCAGAGCTGGAAAGACTGGTTGAGAAGATCAGGAAAGAGAGTGGCTGCATTGTCGACCTCGACGCCCTGATTTCGCGGTTTGAGGCGAACGTTCATCACCCCTCGGCCAGTCGGTGGATTTTTGAATCCCCGACAGGTCGACTGCTGTCGGCCCGTGAGGTCGTCGATCGGGCGATGCAGAAGGGGACGTAGTTCGCTGCGGTCGTCTCAATATCCCGGCGGTATCGAACTAACCCATGCGGCTCTTGGCCATTGCCTCTTCCGCTTTTTGGATGAATAGCTGATCACGGGTTCCTTCAAATGCGCGTTGGTAGGTCACACTTAAGGCGGACCAGTTAAAAGGATCCTCCGGTTCAATTTCGACCACGCGTTCTGCGTGTTCGCAGCTTTTAACGTGTTCTTCTGTCTGGTGGTACAAAACACTCAGGGCCATGTGGCCGCGAACAAAACGATCATCCAGCTCAATCGCCTGTTTCAGCTTGTCGATCGCTTCGACCAGCTTGCCATCCGATTTCAGTTGGTCCGCTTCTTTTTCCAGTGCCAGTACTGCATCTTCGTTCATGGGATTTTCTTCATTCAACAAGGGTTAAATATCACTCGAAGGTTTCATCCGAAAGGCAAGCTGCCGGGTGCCCTATGGAAAACGGGCGGCTGGTTGGTAACCCAGAAGGCCGAACGAGGCGTCGACCTTGTGGGTGTTTGGGTGGGTTTCCCCGCTTGGTTGATTTAGCGGCCTTTGGACAAAGCAGCTTGTGCGGCCGATAAGCGGGCGATGGGAACGCGGAAGGGTGAGCAGCTGACGTAGTCAAGCCCCACTTCGTGGCAGAATTGAATCGAAGCCGGGTCACCCCCATGTTCTCCGCAAATTCCGACCTTCAGGTTCTTCCTGGCCGCGCGGCCTTTCTTGACTCCCATTTCAACCAGTTGTCCCACACCCGTCTGGTCAATCGAGACAAAGGGATCGGTGGGCAGGATTTCCTTGTTCAGGTATTCCGGCAGGAAACTTCCGATATCATCGCGACTGTAACCAAACGTCATCTGTGTCAGGTCGTTGGTTCCGAAGCTGAAAAATTCGGCGTGGTCGGCAACTTCATCTGCCGTCAATGCTGCCCGCGGGATTTCAATCATGGTTCCAATCATGATCGGCAATTTGCCCGTCACTTTTTTCGCCTTCTTGACCGACTGGATCGTTTCTTCGGTGAGCTTTCGCAATAGCTCCAGCTCGCTCACGGTGCCGATCAAAGGAATCATGATTTCCGGTTTGACATCAATTTTCTTCTTGCGACAGTTAATTGTCGCTTCCACGATTGCCGTGACCTGCATTTCCAGGATCTCCGGATAGGTCACACTGAGGCGACACCCGCGATGCCCAAGCATTGGGTTGAATTCGTGCAGTTGCGCGACCCGACGCTTGATTTCGGAGACGGGAACTCCCAGTTGCTTGGCGACCACAGCTTGGCCCTTCTGGTCATGGGGCAGGAATTCGTGAAGTGGCGGATCCAGCAGGCGGACCGTCACCGGTAGACCTTTCATCGATTTAAAGATGCCCTCAAAGTCCTTGCGTTGGATGGGCAGCAGTTTTTTGAGTGCCTTTCGCCGAGCGACTTCATCTGCAGCCAGGATCATTTCCCGCATCGCAGTGATTCGGTCCTCTTCGAAAAACATGTGTTCGGTTCGGCAGAGGCCAATACCCTGCGCGCCGAAATCACGAGCCCGTTGGGCATCCTGCGGTGTATCGGCATTGGTTCGGACGCCGAGTTTTCGATACTTGTCGGCCCACTTCATGACCTTGTTGAAGTCCCCCGAGAGTTTCGGTTGCCGCGTCGCAACAGTGCCCGCCATCACTTCGCCGGTCGAACCGTCAATGGAGACCGTGTCTTTGTGGGTGAGGACCTTCCCGTTGACACGGATCTTACGCGTTTTCTCATCGATTTCGATTTCGCCGGCACCGGCCACACAGCAACGCCCCCATCCTCGGGCCACAACGGCTGCGTGGCTGGTCATGCCACCGGTGCTGGTCAGAATACCTGCCGCACAGTGCATGCCATCCACGTCTTCGGGGCTGGTTTCTTTGCGGACCAGTAGAACCTTTTCACCGTCTTCGGTGCGACGGACAGCTTCGTCAGCCGTGAAGGCCAATTTCCCCACGGCTGCTCCAGGAGATGCTGGTAAGCCCCTGGTCAAAACGTCGGCACCTGTTTTGGCGGAGGGATCGAAGCTCGGCAGCAGCAGTTGGGTCAAGTCGTTGGGAGGAATTCTCAACACGGCCGTTTTTTCGTTGATCAGCTTTTCTTTGACCATGTCACAAGCAATTTTCAGAGCCGCAGCACCCGTCCGTTTGCCAGTCCGGGTTTGCAGCATGAACAAGTTGCCGTTTTCAATCGTGAATTCGATATCCTGCATATCCTTGTAATGCTTTTCCAGGATGCCTTTGATTTTCAACAATTGCTTGTGGACAGCTTTGTTCCACTTCGGCATTTCGTCGACGGGCTGCGGCGTGCGAATTCCGGCCACGACATCTTCCCCTTGGGCATTGATCAGGAATTCGCCGTAAAACTTGTTCTCTCCCGTGGATGGGTTGCGGGTAAAAGCGACCCCGGTGCCCGATTCATCACCCATGTTGCCATAGGCCATGGCCTGCACGTTAACCGCAGTGCCGAGTAGCCCCCGGATGCCGTCCTTTTGACGATAGCTGATGGCACGAGGAGTGTTCCAGCTTTTGAAGACCGCTTCCACGGCCAATTCCAGCTGTTTGAGCGGATTCTGTGGGAAGTTTTTGCCCGTATGTTTCTTGTAGACCTTCTTGTACTGCTCACAAAGTTCAATCAATCCCTCTGCGGGAACATCCGTGTCGAGCGCGACCTTGTATTTCTTTTTAATCTTGTCAAACGCGTGTTCGAAATGATCGTGGTGAACTTCCATGACCACGCCACCGAACATGTTGATCAAGCGGCGGTAGGCATCGTAGGCAAACCGTGGGTTGTCCGTAGCCCGGGAGAGACCTTCGACCGAGACATCGTTCAGCCCCAGATTCAAAATCGTATCCATCATGCCCGGCATGGAGACGGCAGCGCCTGATCGAACCGATACCAGCAGGGGGTTCTTGTCATCGCCAAATTTCTTACCCAGTTCCTTCTCGAGAACTTTTACCGACTTCTCGACAGACTGCATCAGACCCTTGGGCAGTTTCCGACCACCCTTGTAGTACGCATCGCAGCATTCCGTTGTAATGGTGAAGCCGGGAGGTACAGGCAATCCGATCGCAGTCATTTCCGCGAGGTTGGTCCCTTTTCCGCCGAGTAATTCCTTGCTTTTCCCGCGACCGTCGCAACGTGTCTTACCAAAGTAGTAGGTCATCTTCTTCGTTGATGAACTTGCTTTCTTCGCCATTGTTCTGCCTTCGCTTGAGGATCGATATTCTAATGCCCCGTTGGCTATGCTGATTGCCGCGCCAACGGACTTCTGTTTTTCTGGAGGTTCTCTCACTGCCTGACCGGAGTCAAAGCAGGTCTGTCGGCCAACGCGGTCGTCGAACGCGATCGGAACAGGGGTTCCATGCGGTGGATGGCGCTATTCAATAGCGGGCCAGGCCGACCAATTCCGAGTTCGCCAGTTTACCAGACGGGGCGGTCAACGAAAAGATACTGGCTCTTAAAATGCCCTTGTTAACTTTTGAAGCGCACCCGTTTGCCGAGCTCCCCGGTCAGCCTTCAAGAGATCGGTCCAATCGCCCATGGGGAGCGGGTGTGGTTCGGTATTCTCACCTTAAGGCCCAACTAGGGGCTTGGTTCCCCTGATGAACGGTTCGTTGCCAGTCTACCCTGAATCCCGCAGCCGACATATCCAATCCTGAGGTCCGAGACGTTGGTTCGATATTGTGGCAACCCATGGAAGATTCCACACCCTAAACGGGCAAAGAACTGGTGTGAATTGCACGCCTTCAAAAAAGGGCCGGGATTCAGTTTTAACTGCTTGGTGCGCGCGAGGGTCTGATTGGAGATCCAAGCTCCGGCTGCCGGCGCATTCCCGTCTTCGCCGTCCGTGCCGCCTGCTAACAGGGCAAACGGTTGCCTCGGGTCGACGCCTGAATCGAGGAGGTGTTGCAGCGCGGTCAGTACGAGGTGTGAGTTTCTTCCCCCGGTTCCGGGTTGGTTCGCAAGTTCAATCACTGGTTCTCCGCCCGAAATGATGACTCGCGGCTTTTCGCGGGGACGTTTCAGCTGGTCCAGTATCCACTGCCCGAGACGGACCCCTGCTGTTTCAACTGTTTCCAATTCATCCGTCTGGATCTCCGACAGGCAATCGTATCCCTGGGCTGAGCCAAACTCCATGGCTTCGTTGATGGCCAGGCTTAAATGCCCGATGACGTGATTGGTAACGTTGCCGGGAATGTCCACCGGGACCCCTGCGCGTTTGAGATGCCGCTGGATCGATACGGGCGTATGTCGTAGCTTCGGATCCAATTGAGATAGGATTGAAAGTGCCTCTTCGGGTGTTGAAAGGTCCTTCACCGTGGGTCCTGAACCAATCAAACCGGGGGCGTTGCCAATGACATCGGAAATCATGAGGCAGACCATGTGGAAACCTTTGAAGCGGGATGCCAGTCGACCGCCTTTGACATCACTCACATGTTTGCGGATCGTATTAATTTGTTGAATACTGGCTCCAGTTCCGCTCAACCACTGGATCAGTTTTCTTTTGTCCTGAAGTTTTACCTTCTTGGGAGGATGTGTCAGTAAGGCTGAGGCCCCGCCCGATAGTAGGCAGAAGCAAAGTTCTCGGCTACCGGCCCTTTCGACAAGATCTTCCATCAGCAGAGTGGCCCCAAAGGCACCTGCCGTGGGCAGGTTTTCACCGGCAGGTCGCGCTGGGAATTGCCAGACACGGGATCCGGTCGAAAGACGTCCGCCGTATTTGCCATAAGGGACGTTCACGAGTCCCGAGACATTTTTGCTGAGCATCAAATTCGGCCCCAAGGCGTCCTCGAGGGCTTCTGCCATTGCACCAGCAACCTTACCCGCGCCTACCACGCGGATCCGATCGAAATCGGCTAAGCCAAGCCGCTGCTCGCCCATGACCAACTGATCGCCCTCCAGGCGTACGTAGTTGCGAACCAGGCGGCGGGCATCCACGGAGTGGACACCATGACGCCAGAGGTCAATAACGGTGTCAACCGGATTGCTTACTTGCTTGTCCGACATCAGTCTGCATCCATCCAGTGGTTCGAAGTGGGCGGATAGAAGGATGGCCATGGGAGACCGGGCGTCGCTTCAAAGGTGGATTTGATGCTATAATGTTGCACAAAGCTCATTGCAGACAGTCTGTTCAGGAAAAGCGAGTTGAATCCTTACCGAAGTTGCATCCTGTTAATCATGGTCGCCATAAGTTGCGGCGCCCTTATTTACGCCAGTACAGGCACTCTGTTTTTTTTGAGTCTGGCAGACGCCTTTGAGTTTAATGATCGCCATTCGAGTAAAGATAGTCTAACAAAGCTGGGTGTCGTTCGGGGAAACGAGCTGACTGAAAACAGTGGAATCAGTCGTTCCCATCTTTATCCAGATTCCGTATGGTGCCACAACGATTCTGGTCATTCCCCGACACTCTACTTGGTCCGCTACGATGGGCAGTTGTTGGCTAAATGTCCCGTTACCAAGGCACAAAACGCGGATTGGGAGGACGTTGCCTCGTTTGAAATCGATGGCGTCCCCTATCTTTTGGTGGGTGATGTCGGCGACAACCGCGGACGCAGGCAGAATATCGCGTTTTATCTGATTCGAGAGCCAGTCTTGGAGCTGGGTGACGGAAAGGTGGTCGAACAGCCGGTTGAGATCCTGCAAAAAATTGTGGCGGTCTATGAAGATGGGCCAAGGAATTGTGAAGCGATCGGCGTCTGTCAAGCGAGTGGAGAGCTCTTCCTGGTTGAGAAAAAGGCCTTTGGTAGTCGCGGGCAAAAGCCTGGCGTCTACACTCTCGACCTAAAGCCTTTTCTGCAGGGTTTGGCTAAGCGCGGTAAAGGTGGGCGTCAAGAACTTCGACGTGTGGCTGAATTCCCAGTGCGGAATGTTACCGGTATGGCGTTTTCAGAAGATTCCAGAAAGGTTGTTATCCGCGATTATCTGGCAGCCCATTTGCTGGTGCGTGGGGAGAAGGAAACTTGGCAGGAGCGGTTTCAGAGAGGCAAGCCCCGCCTACTTCCTCTTCCCATTGAGCGACAGGGGGAGGCGATCTGTTTTGAAGCGGGTGGCCAGGCTGTGATTACGACCAGTGAATTTGCCAGGCAGCCGATCTGGAAAGTGACGATTGAAAATCCATCGGATCAAGGTGTTGACGGGGGCGGGCCCTAACGGCGCGACTTACCTCGTCGGGAGAATGTTTGTTATGACGTTACCGGTTGATGAATTTGTTTCCCACCTTCAATGTCTCGATGCCTGCCACGACGATATGGTCGCTTTCGTGCAGCGACTATGTAATCAGAATTCGGGAACGTATCATCTGGATGGCTTGCAGTTGGTGAAAGAGATGTTGGTGAGTGAATACGCCCGGCTCGGGGCTGACCTCCAGGTCCGCTCGATCGAGCCGCAAGCCTGCGTGGACGATTCGGGCCAGCTGATCACGCGTCCGCTCGGTCCTTTGTTGCACCTGGTCAAGCGACCCGAGGTTCGTCCGCGAGTGCTGTTGTGCATTCATATGGATACCGTGTACGCCGCCGAGAGCGATTTTCAAACCTGCGTATGGGAAGAGCAAAATCGACTCAACGGACCGGGTGTCGCCGATGCCAAGGGTGGCTTGGTGGTCATGCTCTATGCACTGCAGGCCTTTGAGTCGAGTCCTTGGGCCGACCAACTCGGCTGGGAGGTTATTATCAACCCGGATGAAGAAATCGGTTCGGTGGGCAGTGCTTCGTTTTTGGCCGAGCGAGCTGGGCAAGCCGATGTGGGGTTGCTGTTCGAACCTCTTTTGCCGGATGGCAATTTGGTCTCCACCCGGAAAGGGACCGGTAATTTCGAATTTGTTTTTCGCGGTCGCAGCGCCCATTCCGGGCGTGATTTTGAAGCGGGCAGGAATGCGGCCGTTGCCTGCTGCAAGATGATGAGTGACATTTGGCATCTCAACGAACGAGCAGGCGCGACGTTTAATGTGGGACGCATCACGGGTGGAGGCGCTTTGAATATGGTCCCCGATTTGGCGATTGGTCGGATCAATGTCCGCGCGGTTTCCAATGAGGAGCAGCGGGAGGCCGAGCGTCTACTGTCTGAGCTGGTTGAGCATTACAATTCCGATAAAGGTCCGCTGGAGGGGATCGAGGTTGAGCAATACGGGCAATTCACTTCCCCTCCCAAGGTCATGACACCGAAAATCCGGGAATTGCAGGAGCGTGTGGAGACGTGCGGGCGTTGGCTCGATATCGAGATTGGCTGGCAACCGACCGGAGGTGCCTGCGATGGAAACAAATTTGCAGCTGCGGGTTTGGCCAATATCGACACACTGGGCCCCCGGGGAGGATTGATCCACAGCGCCAAGGAATACCTGTTAACCGACAGTCTGGTCCCCCGGGCCAAACTGGCAGCTTCTCTCTTGATGAACCTGGCCTTGCAATGACCTCTCTTTTTGGATCCGGTCCGAGGACTTATGATGCTCGTTGGACAGGTAGCAGGCTGCCCTGTTTTATCCGATCTTTCCATCCGCCCTACATCTCGGAAATGTCATGAGTAACAATCAGGAAACGATGACCTTCGCAGAGCAACTTCGCTCGGATCCCCGGCTATCCGAAGCTAAACAGTTGATCCTCGATACGGTGGCCGATTACCAACAGCACCTGGTCAATGTGAGACCTGCCAACCCGGAGCGGGAACCGGCCTACCAGGAGATGTTGACCGCTTTTGGTGAAATCCGCGGTGGGGCGCTCTACTTTCCTTACCTGGCTAGCGGCTTGGGCAATGGGCCGTTTGTGGAGTTGGCTGACGGGAGTGTCAAACTGGATATGATCACTGGCATCGGAGTCCACGGATTTGGGCATAGCCATCCGCGGATGGTGGAGGCCGGTATCGACGCGGCACTGTCGGACACTGTCATGCAGGGGAACTTGCAGCAGGGGCCGGAGAGCTTTGAGCTGGTGAAGTTGCTGACCGAGAAGGCAAATGAAACGGGTGGGAACCTGAATCATTGCTTTCTCTCGACCAGCGGCGCAATGGCGAATGAAAACTCCCTTAAAATTGCCTTTCAGAAACACCAGCCGGCGAACCGCGTGGTGGCGTTTTCGCACTGCTTTGCGGGACGCACCTTGGCGCTGTCCCAGGTAACTGACAAGCCGGGTAACCGGGTGGGTTTGCCCGATACAATCACCGTGGACTACATCCCGTTTTATCGCCCTGACGATCCAGCTGGTAGTACGGAGTTGGCCGTCAACCGATTCCGCGAACAGATTAAGCGACACCCGGGGAAGATTGCCGCCCTGTGGATGGAGTTGGTGCAGGGGGAGGGAGGGTATTACCCGGGAAGCCCTGATTTTTTCCGGGCGCTCTGCGCAGTCGCACGTGAAAACCAGATTGCCGTGATTGCCGATGAAGTCCAGACATTTGGGCGGACGAGTCGTTTGTATGCGTTTCAGCATTTCGAGCTGGACCAGCACGTCGACTTGGTCACGATTGGCAAGATCAGCCAGGTATGCGCGACACTTTATACCGATGACTACAAACCAAAACCGGGACTAATCAGTCAGACGTTTACCGGCAGTAGTTGGGCCATCATTGCCGCCCAGGCGATCATTCAAGGCTTGATCGACGGGGGCCACTATGGAAGCGAAGGCCGCAACCAGCAGTTGCACGCCTGCTTCCAGCAAGGCTTGGAGCGGATTGCCGAGCGGATGCCTGACGCTGTATCGGGACCGTACGGGATTGGGGGGATGGTTGCTTTCACGCCGTTCGCGGGCGAACTTGAAAAGGCCAAGGAGATGGTCAATCGAATGTACCATGCCGGGTTAATGTCGTTTATTGCCGGATCGAACCCGGTCCGAATCCGTTTCTTGATGCCACTTGGAGCGGTGGAGGAAAATCATATCCAGCTCGCCTGCCAGATCATTGAACAGGTAGCCGAAGAAATGAGTGCCGAATCGCAGGATGGCTAAATGTTGGTTGTCAGACGAGTCAGAGAATCTGATCTTGAACCGCTGTATACCTTGATTGGTCAGTCGGAACTGGGGCTTACGTCACTGACCATCTCCAAACAGAAGCTTCTGGACCGAATCGAGCAGTCGGTGTTTGCTTTCAGTCGTGAGGTGGCCAAACCAGAGGGCCAGCCTTACGTCTTTGTCATGGAGGACTTGAAGGCGGGTCAGCTGGTTGGCACGGCGGCCATCTACTCCAAGGTAGGGGGTTTTGAGCCGTTCTATTCTTATCGCATCAAGAACTCGATTCACGAATCAACGGACCTGGATGTCCACAAGGAAATCCAGGTCCTGCACCTCAACGCTGAACACAACGGGCCGACCGAAATTGGGAGCCTGTTTCTGGCCCCTGACTACTGGGGGGCAGGTTTGGGCCGCGTGCTCTCCCTGACTCGTTTCCTGTTCATGGCTGAGTTTCCCAGTCGCTTTGAAGCGGAGGTGATTGCTGAAATGCGGGGAGTCGTCGAGCCCAACGGCAAATCCGCTTTCTGGTCGGCGATCGGGTCGCATTTCTTTCAGATTGACTTTCCCAGGGCCGAGACGTTGACGTCGCAATCCAAGAAGTTCATTGCGGACTTGATGCCGAAACATCCGATTTACATTCCATTGCTATCCAAGGCAGCCCAGGATGTGATTGGACGCGTCCACCGCAATACGGAGCCAGCCAAAGCCCTCTTGGAGAAAGAGGGTTTTGGATTCCGTGATTACATAGACATCTTTGACGGGGGGCCAACACTTCATTGCCAGCGGTCTCAGATCCGGGCCGTGCGCGATAGTCGGCACGGCGTAGTGGCCGAAGTGGTTGAGCAGTTGCCCGATCCTGATGACTGGGTGATCTCCAATGCACTGCTTGATTTTCGTTGCTGCCGTGGACCGATAAAATGGACCGAGGCTGGAGCGATTATTGACCAAGCGACCGCTGCCGGGCTGAAACTACAGCCGGGCGAGATGGTGAGAACCGTGGAGTTGCGGCCGCCTCAAAAAGGAAACCGATGACTGAAACACCAAACCGCTCAATTCGTACGTTACAGGCCCGGGGCCAGCTGATCGGGGGCCAGTGGCAGCCGGCGGGTGAGGGAGAATTTGCGTCCCACTGCCCGGTCGATCTGAGCGTCGTCTGGCAAGGCCATGAGGCTGGCCAGAGGCAATTGGATGAGGCTTTTCATTCGGCACGGCGTGCCCTCGGGCCTTGGAGTCGCCGGCCGGTGGAGGAGAGGATCGAATTTACCGAAGCGTTTGCCCAACAGATCCAGTCAGCCGCCGACGAATTGGCCGAGTTGATCTCGGCCGAAACGGGCAAGCCGATCTGGGAGTCAAAGACGGAGGTTGCTGCGTGCGCTGGCAAGATTCCGGTTTCGATTGACTCCTTTCGGCAGCGGCGCGACCAGTCTTCGTTTGAAATGGGCGAGTTGCGGGCCGTGACAAGGTTCAAGCCGTTTGGGGTCATGGCTGTACTGGGCCCCTTTAATTTTCCCGCTCACCTGCCGAATGGCCATATCGTACCGGCCTTGATCGCTGGTAATACGATCGTTTTCAAGCCGAGCGAACTGACACCTGCAGTGGGCCAGTGGATGGCCGAGAAATGGTCTGAAGCGGGGCTTCCCGAGGGGGTGCTGAACCTGGTCCAAGGCGGCCGCGCAGTGGGGGCGGGCTTGGCAAGTCACAATGAGCTGGATGGTTTGCTGTTTACCGGCAGTAGCCATGCGGGGAAGGCGCTACATGAGGCGTTTGGAAAACACCCGCAGAAAATGTTGGCGCTCGAGATGGGCGGTAACAATCCGTTGGTGGTTCATGAGATCGAAGACTTGGAAGCGGCCGCCTACTTGACGGTCCTGTCCGCTTACTTAACGGCCGGCCAGCGGTGTACCTGCGCACGGCGTTTGATTCTCGTAGACGGACCGGAGGCTGAGAGGTTTACGGCCGAGTTGATCCGCATGATCGGTCGTCTGAGAATCGGTAAATTTACAGACAGTCTTGAGCCGTTTGCCGGCACGGTCATTACGCCCGAGCAGGGTCGCAGGCTGGTAACGGCTTTTCAGCAGCTGGTCGAAGACGGTGCGCGGCCCTTGGTGCCGATGGCCAGTTTGGATGATTGTGATGCGCTTCTATCCCCCTCATTGGTAGACGTGACAGAGCTCGAACACCGCCATGACGAAGAGTTATTTGGTCCGTTGCTCAACCTGATTCGGGTGCCGGATTTCGAGACCGCCATCGCCGAGGCGAACCGAACTGCCTACGGTCTTTCGGCCGGCTTGCTCAGTGATCGTGAAGCGAATTTCGAACAGTTTATCAGCGAGATTCGTGCCGGCATTGTCAATTGGAATCGTCAGACGACCGGGGCGACCGGTAAAATGCCGTTCGGTGGCTGCGGATTGAGTGGCAACCATCGACCGAGTGCTTATTTTGCCGCGGATTACTGCTCCTTTCCGACTGCCTCGCTGGAGGCGAAACGCCTGGAAATGCCAAAACAATTAATGACCGGGGTGGAGCTCAAGTCCGATGGCTGACGTGGAAACAGGAGAACCGATGCGGACCACTGTATGCCCCGGGTGCAGTTGCCTGTGCGACGATATCGACGTCGTCCTTAACGCGACTGGGCAACTTGAGTTTCATGGCGCTTGCCAACAGGGTCAGGCGCACTTGCTGGCAAGAAGCGAGGCACCGCCGCCAGCTTACTTTATTGGATCGAGCCAAGTCACGATCCAATCGGCCATCGAAGCGGCGAGGGAATTGCTAAAGCGTGCCAAGATGCCTCTGCTTACAGGGCTGAGTGGCATGGGAATGCAACACCAACAGTCTGCTCTGGAATTGGCGCGTCGCCTGGCCGGTGTGGTTGATGTTGATGCAAACGCTGACCGCTCCCGGCAGTTCGCTTTCCAGAGAACGGGAGCTGTTACTGCGACGCTCGGTGAAGTTCGTAACCGGGCTGAGCTAGTCCTGTTCTGGTGCTTTGACCCAACGACGAGTCATCCGCGTCTGCTGGAACGTTGTCGCGTCGAATCGAAACGGACGATCGTGGTGGGGCCGAGAGATTGGACGAATGGGCAGGCAGATCTTTTTATCGAGCTTGATCCTCGTTATTGCGATTATGCCCTGGCCGTTTGTCATGCGATTGCTTCCCATGTGAGCTTGGAACCTGAACCGGTTTTCGAAACGACGGAGGTGTCCCTCAGTCAATGGCAGGAATTGATTCAACGCCTGTTGGCCCAGCAATCGGTTGCCTGTTTCATGGGAAGTAATCGGCCCGAGGGTTATCCTGGGCAATCGTGTTATGACCGATTGGCTGAATGGGTGGTGCGGATGAACCGTGATGTTCGATTGTTCTGCCTTTTCCCGGACCAGAAATTCAATGGTCTTGCTGCGGAAGATGTGTTGACCATGAATACGGGGTTCCCTTCGGCCGTTGATCTGTCACGCAAACCGCCAGCGTACAGCTTCCTTGAACACGCGACATCGACAGTACTGGCTCGTCGTGAAGTCGATGCGGTCGTGTTGTTTACCCGGGCAGGTCTTCAGTGCTTGGACGAACCCGCACGGCGTTATCTCGGTGAGGTTCCCAAGGTGATTTTGATGAGTCGGTGGGAATGGGAATCGATGGAGCCGGTGGTCATGAATGAGTCCGACGTGCGGGTGCAGGTCTCGACATTGGCCGATGGAGACTGGGCCCGAATGGATAATGTCCTGTTGCCGGTCGGCGGGGAAGCCTTTCCCAATTCGGAACCCGAGCCCGATTTCATCCAGACTTTACTGCGCCGTTTTTGAAGGAAATGGGGAAGGAAAGTCGTCAGCTCCGGAGTCTGGAGCGGCGGATGTCTTGGAAAGTGTGTGTCGTATTACACATCAGCCTTTTTCGCACTGCGACGAGCATGGTATTCGAGTTTGATCGTTGCTGGCTGCCTTCCTAGAATTGGCCGCGCCTTGGTAGTCCCTGTCTCATTTCTTATGGACTCCGTCCATTGCTTTCAAGGCGGTTACCTTTTCGGAGAAGAATACCTATGTCCTTACGGTATCGTCCTGCCTTCACTCTTGTCGAACTCCTGGTTGTCATTGCCATTATCGGAATCTTGATCGGAATGCTCCTGCCTGCCGTACAGCAAGTCCGGGAAGCTGCTCGCCGCACGACTTGTCAGAACAATCTCCGCCAGTTAGCGCTGGCCACTTTGAATTACGAGTCTGCCCTGCGAGAACTGCCGATAGGAATTCGGGACGACAGTGTCGGGTTGGGTGCCAATCCAACCCAGGGGCTATGGAGTTGGGGTACGCTCTTGATGCCTTACATTGAGCTGAACAACGCTTACGACTTGCTCGACCCGAGGCGAGTTTCTTACGGAGAACGATTGGACGACGTGGTGGCGCAGCCGCTCCTCTTTAATCTTGTTCAAAAAAGCTTTCCGATTTACCGTTGCCCATCCGACTCGGCAGAAGACTTAAACAATCATCGTGGCTCGGGAGATTTATACGGTGATGGGGGAGTGATGGATTTGGTGGGAAATGGCCCCTACGACGTTGCTACTTCCAACTATGTTGCGTCCAACAACGTTCACCGTTGTTCCGGAAGCCGATATTCGTTTCCTGGTAACTCAGGCCCAAGGGGGGCGTTTTGTTCGGCCATGCCAGCAGGAATGCAACAGCTGTCCGATGGTTCTTCTAATACAATTTTGTTTTCGGAGCGGACCTATGGCACCGTTCGGAAGAGACAGAACGCGGAGCCTGCGGGTGCTGGTTTAATCATCGGTTCTCGCGGTCTGGGTTCGTATGATGAGCCTGGATTTGGCACGGTCGATGTCTCATTTTCGGGTTGGGGTGGGATCAACCATAACGGGCCGTTGACCGGTGAGGGGACATTTGCCAGCCCAACCGATACCGATCGGAAACGCCAAGGGGTTTCCAGTGCTCACGCAGTAGGAGCGAATTTTGCCTTTGCCGACGGCCACGTTGATTTTGTGAGGGAGAGTATTGATTCCTGGTATCGGGTCAACTTGGGTGTTCCGAGCGTAGATCAGTTCGGCGCCTACGAAAAGCTGCTCGATATTTCAGACGGCATGGTATTGGAAGATTTTTAGTTTTCCTGGTGGCCAAAAGCTGCGCTGATTAATTCGTGATTCGCTGGACCGCCTGTCGGGGCGGTCCATTGGGGTTTCTGCTGTCAGGCAGTCCGATCAGGGCCCGGGTACCGGTGGATTGCTTGAGTCAACGTTCAGGCGGTAAAAGTCAGCCGCTGTCCTGCCCATGATCTGCTGTCGCTCGCTGTCACTTAGCCCGGACAGACAAGCTTGCAGTGAGTCGAGTACCTGTCGGTAGGAGCCCGCCAATTGGCAGACGGGCCAGTCGCTACCAAACATGCATCGCTCGACTCCGAACAGCTCGACGGCAATTTCCACGTAGGGTCGCAAGTCGTCAATGGTCCATGATTCCCAGTCCGCCTCGGTGATCATGCCCGACAACTTGCAATACACGTTGGCGTGCTCGGCTGCTCGGCTTAAGTCCAATCTCCATTGATCGATCTGGCCTGATTGAATATCTGGTTTCCCGAGGTGATCGATTACCAGGGGCAGGCCGGGAAATCGACGAGCCACGGTTTCGGCATGCTTCAGGTGTTTCAGATAGAAAAGCAGGTCGAAGGGGACGCGGTGTTTTTCTAAAACGGCCAGCCCACAGCTGATGTCGTCACGAATGATAAAGTCCGGATCGGGTTCGTCCTGCGTTACGTGGCGGACGCCGACAAACTTTGGGTGATCTTTGAACTCGAGCAACTGCTCTTCGCATTGGGGGCTGGCCAGGTCGACCCAACCGACGACGCCCAGGATCCAGTCATGCGTTTCGGCCAGCTGCAGCGCCCAGCGATTTTCTTCTAAATGGTGCTGTGTCTGAACGACAACGGTGCCGTCAATACCAGCTGGTTTGCTGACCGCTTCGAGATCGTTGGGCAGAAAACTCCGGCAGATCTTTTCTAGCTCCTTCGTTTCCTGCCAGGAGTAATCAAATTCTTCTCGGCTACGATCCCACAAGTGGTGGTGTGAGTCGATCTTCATGCTCATATTCAACCTTGCCCGTATTCCGTTGATCTCATCGGTCTTCCCATGGTTCTTCCGGTTATGAGAGTTATACTTCAAGTCGGTGGAGTGGTAGATCGTTTTGACACAAACGTGGGATTTGATCAAGTTGTCTGTTGCTCGACGTTGTCTGGCACCCGGAGTTGTCTGGCTCACGACCGATTTTTAAAGAACTGACAAACAGAACGATGGCAAGACGAACGGCCTGGATTGGCGATCAACTCGATGAACTGCAGGAGCTAGGCCTGTTGCGGAAACTGCAGACGCGCGAGAGTCCACCCGTATCTGGGATGATCCAAATCGACGGCCAATCACTGATCAATTTCGGTTCCAACGATTACCTGTCTCTGGCCGCCGATGAGCGTTTGGTCGATGCGGTCAAGCATTTTAGCGGTCAACTCGGATGGGGATCGGCGGCTAGCGGTCTGATCAGCGGTCGGGGCACGTTGCACCGTCGCCTGGAAGAGGAATTGGCTGAATTCTACCAAACCGAGGCGGCCCTGCTTTTTCCCACGGGATTTGCCGCCAATGTCGGGGTGGTTACCAGTCTGGTGGGCGCAGGGGATACGGTTTTCAGTGATCAATTGAATCATGCCAGTATCATTGATGGGTGCCGACTTTCGGGGGCGACGATCGTTGTCTATCGACATAACGACGTCGAACATCTGGCGGAACAGCTGGAGGCGAGTCCGGCTTCCGGCCGCCGGTTGATCATTACGGATGCCCTCTTCAGTATGGATGGTGATCTGGCTTGTTTGGAGTCGTTGGCCAAGCTGGCCGACCAGCATCGAGCCATGTTCGTCGTCGATGAA
>JAYZCF010000017.1:0-5954 GCA_036338455.1 Planctomycetota bacterium | reverse complement strand
CTGCACCAAACGCCATTCGGCCACTCGACTCGAACCGATGGATTAATCCATCGCACTCATTGCTCTGGTTGAGCTGTTGGGCAATGGAAAAAAACGTTTTGGGTGCGACCAAATCCATTTGGAATTCACATTGATACTGTACCCGATCCTGGAAGGAGATCTGTTCTTCGCGGACCGATTCAAAGGGGCAACAGATCAATTGTTTTCGCGACGGCAGGGGGTGAAGTGCACTGGCGGCCACTTCTGAAAGTACCACCGAACCGTATTCAAAACAAACGAGGTGTCCGTCCGAGGTGATATTGAGATGGATCCTGTAGTTTTCCCGCTCAATCATTCGCCCGGCACATGTATCGAAAAGTTCCGGATGGATGGATCTTCCATACAGGTGGAAATTCAAGTCCGCGATCTTGGGACGAACAGTTAGTACAGGGTTGCTTTCAGGCACGATATCACTTCATCAAATCACAACACCCGCTCTTGGCGGATGGAAAAACGGTTCCCGGGGCGGGAGACCGTGTCACGGTTGTCCATTATAAGTGGAGGGATCTTTTCGAAGAAGACAAGTTGCTACGGGATCTCAGCGGGATTCTGACAAAATTAAATTTTTACTTTCATGTTGACAAAAAACGTTTTTCATTTCGGCTTTTCTATGTTGCCTTTTTTTCAAAGTGAAACAAAACCGACTCGCCGGTCGGCCGGGAGACAGGGGTTTTTAGAGGTGGAAAAAAAGACGGATATTTTTTTCTGTGACAGGACCATTTCGTATTCGGCTACGCTTTGGTGCAATTTGGAACGTGCGATACTCGCGGTTTGTGTTGACGGTTCGGGTTACTGGCTTGGCGAGATAAGATCTTCGGTTTAGCTAGTTGGAAACGGTTGGAAAGACGCTTTCCCACTTGATCGGGCGTTCTTGTCTGACTTCCAGCGCGGTGTTAGCCCGGGAAAAGGGCCGGCTGCCCCAGAATCCACGGTAACAGGAGAGCGGGGAGGGGTGAACGGATTGAATCGTGGTGTGCCGCGAATCAATCAGGGCCCTTTTCTGTTCGGCCATTTTTCCCCATAGGATAAACACCAGCTGTCTGGGGTGACGATTCAAGGATTGGATCACATGATCGGTAAGCGCTTCCCACCCTTGCTTCCTATGGGAACCGGCTTCTCCCCGCCGAACGGTCAAAACCGTATTGAGCAGCAGCACGCCTTGCCGGGCCCAACTTGTCAAATCTCCCGCGATTGTTTGGGCCGGTTCGAGATTGAGATCGGTTCTGAGCTCTTGCAGGATATTTCGGAGCGAGGGTGGGGGCGACACTCCTGCCGGTACCGAGAAGGCCAGGCCGTCTGCTTGCCCGGGTCCGTGATAAGGATCTTGGCCCAGGATGACGACACGTGTTTCGGTGAAAGGAGTCAGCTGGAACGCGCGGAATACCTGGTCCGCTCTGGGATACACCGTTTGGTGTTCTCTTTCGTCCGCCACGTATTGGCCGAGCTGTTCAAACGTGGGGCTGGCGAGAAAATCTTCCAGTTGAACGTGCCAATCGGTTTCGGTGGGCCACAGGTTGGAGAGCGTCATGGATCACCGGTCAAGGTGCTGGCATCGGGGCGGGTTGAGATTGGCGGTAATCGACCAAGTGAAGTTCGACGTTGCGCCGTCCTCGAAACTCGTTGATCACCGGCTTGAACGCAAAGTCAAAGTACTCGGTTCCGTCGGTCAGGTGTTCAATCCAGTCACTTTTGCCAAACCCGACTCCGCGCATTCGGACTTGGTGTTGTTCCAGTTGCAATGCCAGATGTCGATTGTCGGCCCCCATCGTCTTCGGGTCAGCCGCCAAACGAACCTGCGTGGCACACAACAGCGGGCGTGGGTTATCTTGGCCAAAGGGCGCCAGCTTTTCCAGGTCGTTTACCGTTTCTAGGCTCAATTGACTGAGGGGGGCCTCGGCATCGATGTCCAGTTCGGGTATCAGGTTCTCTACCGCTACCTGCTGGGCCACCTGTTCACAAAAGGCTGCTCGAAACGTGTCGATCATGTCTGGTTCAATCGAGAGTCCCGCGGCTGCTCGGTGACCACCAAACTTGACCAGCATTTCCGAACAATGCGAGATGGCCTCGTACAGGTCGACTCCGCAGGACGTACGTGCCGAACCAACGGCCGGCTTTTCATTGAGCTTGTCGATGGATATCAGGATTGTCGGTCGATGGTATTTTTCGGCAATCCGCCCCGCTACGATTCCGATGACACCGAGGTGCCAGTCTGCCTGGGCCAGCACGAGTGCCGCTTCGTTGCTCGGGTCGAACTGTTCCTCGATCATTTTGTTGGCTGCCCGAGCGATTTTCCGATCCAATGAATCACGGCTCTTGTTCAATTGATCGATGTAATCGGCCAGCGCCTGACCGCGTTCTTCCGAGTCCAGGGTTAACAGCTCGACGCCCAGCTGGGCTTGGCCAAGACGGCCGGCCGCGTTCAAGCGAGGGCCGATAGAAAAGGCGACATCCTCGGCTCCAAGCTTCGGTTTGTCGGTCAGTTTGCACAACTTCATCAAATGGGTGAGACCCGGGTTGGCGAACTGCCGGAGGCAGTTCAAGCCGTGGTGAACGAGGATCCGGTTTTCATCCAGCAACGGAACCACATCGGCGATTGTCCCGACCGCGGCCAGCGAGATCGCTCGGAAAAGGAAGTTCCGGTAACGTTCCGGGAGTTTTTCCGATCCGCAGTGTCGCTGGCAAAGGGCCCAGGCAAGTTTAAACGCCACGCCGGCACCACAGAGACCTTCGAATGGGTAATCGGCACCCGGCAAGGCCGGATGGACGATCGCATCGGCAGCCGGTAGCTGTTCACCGATGTGGTGATGATCCGTGACGATGATTTGCAGTCCCAGATCTTTCGCTCTTTGAACATCGTTGATGCTGGCAATTCCGCAGTCGACGGTAATGACCAATTCCGTCCCCCGCTGTTTCAGTTTTTCCAAGGCGTTGGCGTTCAATCCATAGCCGTCATCAAGTCGATTCGGGACGTAATAGTTGACGGGGCAATCCAGAAGCTTGAGACAGTGGTAGAGGATGGCAGTCGAGGTCATGCCGTCCGCGTCGTAGTCACCGTAGATGGTAATCTTGTTCTTCCGATCAATTGCTTTGAGAATCAGGTCGACCGCGCCGGGCACACCCGGCAGTTCATTCGGCGGGCGCAGCCCGGTCATTTTGAGGTCCAGGAATTGGCGAACCTGGTCCGGGTGAGTGATTCCCCTCACGGCCAGAAGTTGTGCGAGAACAGGCGAGACGTTGCAGGTAGACTGCAAGGATTCGATGGCGGCCATGTCGTGTTGCTGGACGGTCCATCTTAAAGGCATCGAGTGAATCCTCTGGATTTCAGGCAGTCAGGTTGATCGAGCGACATCCTAACAGAAAGGTACAAAAAAACAGCCGGCAAGGGCCGGCTGGGAGAAAGACAAATGGCAGGGGGAAGTATGTTCCGGTTTCAGCCGGTCCTACTTCTTCTTTTCGTTGTGAATTGTATGTTTTCGCAATCGAGGGGAATACTTTTTCACCTTGAGCTTTTCGCCGCCCGTTTTCCGGCGGATTGTGTAGTTGTAGTCACCCGTTTCTTCGCAAACGAGGTGAAGTACTTCCAGTTTCTTTTTACTCTTGCCCTTTTTGGCCATTGCCACTCCCAACGTGCAGAGGGGTTACCTTTTTTTTCGAGCCTCAAATTATATCAAAAACGATCCACAGTCGTAAGGCATTTTTCTGAATATCGGTGGTCCGAGTATTTCGGGGATGCCGCCGGCCGTTGAGGGTTGGCCCGAAGTCGTCGCGGGAAGCAAAAACGGGCGGTTTTGCATGGCCAAGGGTGCCCCGGGTCCGTCTTGAACGGGCTCCTGCGGCCCGGCAGGCCCGCTCTTGGCAGCTCCTATTTTACCTGTCGAGACCGATCTTATTGCCCGAGCACGTAGGCAAAAATGAGTGGAGCCACGATCGAAGCGTCCGAATTGATCATGAACCTGGGTGTCTCCGGGCCGAGTTTGTACCAGGTGATCTTTTCGTTGGGTACCGCGCCCGAGTAGGAGCCATAAGAGGTTGTGGAATCCGAGATCTGGGCGAAGTACTGCCACAGGCGACAATCCCGCTGCAGGTCCTGAAGAATCGTCGGGACGCAGCAGACGGCGAAGTCTCCGGCGATGCCACCACCAATCTGGAAGAAACCGATGGGTGATTGCTGGTCGGTTTCCAGATACCATTCGATCAGGCTTTGCATCTGCTCGGTCCCTGTGCGGACGGCGTGGTGGGATTTGATTTTTCCCTGCATGACCCTGGCCGAGAAGATGTTCCCCAGCGTTGAATCCTCGAAACCGGGAGAATAGACGGGTAACTGTTTTTCCCATGCGGCGTACAGCCAGCTGTCGGTTGGATCGATATCGAAATGGGGCTGCAACAGGTTCCGGTCAAACAACTCGTAAAAAACCTGATAGGGAAACTGGCTTTCACCGCGCTCTGCCAAGTCGTGGCATTGTTGCATGAAGGGGCCTTCAATATGTCGCATGACACTTTCGGGAATGCAGGTGTCCGTGACGCGATTGAATCCCTCATCCCGCAATCGGACTTCGTCTTCTGCCGAAAGGTCGCGGTACTCACTACAGATTTTGTAGTCGGAGTGTGCAACCAGGTTAAAGACATCTTCCTCCAGGTTGGCGGCGGTACAGGAGATCGCGTGAACCTGTCCCTGGCGAATCATCTCGGCCAGGGAAATTCCCAGCTCGGCCGTACTCATGGCGCCGGCCAACGCGACCAGCATTTTGCCTCCCTGGTCGATATGGTGTCGGTAAGTCTCGGCTGCCGCCAACGTCTCGCGCGCATTGAAGTGGCGAAAATGTCGCTTCATGAACTCTGAAACGGTGGCCTCAGTTTCCGAGTCGGTAGAGGTAGCCCTGTTCATTCCATCCTGCTCAGCGTTCAATTAATGCGTTCCAAAAATACATTCCAATCACTAGTCACCAAAGCGTATGTAAAAATGCAAAAGGAAATTCCCAAGAGGACGAATCGAATTCTCCAGCGGATCTTCTGCACCTCAGCTGCCGAATGCGTTTCCTGGTATTCCTGTGATCGTTTGGCCTGATACCGATTAGAATGACGTTGAATGTAATAGGTGGCAAAAAGAATTGCCGCAAGAATGAGTAGATAGACAATTGTCACTCTTGCACCTCTTCTTCGTGTTCCTGTTTTGTCCTCGAATCATATCTCATTTTTTCTGATATCAACATCAGCCCAGAGCCGTATTGAGCCATTTGGCACACTGCCTTGCCAGTTGGCGCTGACTTGCCATGGCCTTCAGGTGACCTTCTCGCCGTGGATGGTGGGGCAACCCGAGGGTGCTTTTGAAGTTTATTTTCGGCAACGCGATGATGAAAAAAGTCACCTTGGGAAGTTGGCTCTCGGCAACGCGCTGAGAGCCGCTTGGCAGGGCCCCCGTGCAGAGCGACTCGGAGCGGATTCAGCTCTGTATGGCACCCCGTTTGCTACTGCTTGATGTTCGATTTCCCTAGCCACCCGTTCCAGGATTTTCCAACATGCATGCTCGCGAACTTGCCGTCATGGCCAGCTGGATAATGGGGCATTCGGACCGACTTGCGCTGAGGCGCAAGCCAGAGTCTTGTCACTCGGTGCGGCAGTATTGGTCATCGTGCAACGGCCGAATGCAACGTTGGATGCGGACCTTGGGCAACGGAAAAGAGGATCACTATCGTGGGGAACCGCGGCGGGCTCCTTGGACGGCAGCCCGTGTCGTCGTGGAAGAGATTCTCCTCTCGGAAGTCCTGGCCCGAACATGGGCAGGCTTTGTTTGGGATCGCGAAAAATTGTGTCCTGATCCAGGCATGAGAACTGTCGCCTTGCATGTCCATGCTCAGCAGAGTGAAGCGCGCAACGTCGCGTTGCGTCTCCTTGTCGCTTCCGATCCGCGTCGCGAT
>JAYZCF010000016.1:0-10221 GCA_036338455.1 Planctomycetota bacterium | reverse complement strand
CGGTAATCGATTTCTAAGAATTGACCTTCTTCGACTTTGTATTGACGTCCACCGTCAGCAACAATCGCGTACATGTTAATAACCAGACTTTTTCTGCCGAGTGAAATTTGCTTTAGCGAGCCACGAATTTTAGTCCATGGGTGGTGTAACGTCGAGGGGAAAAATTCGCAACGGAGTTGAAATGGAAACCCGGATTCTCAGCTTGGCAGGCGGCTCGAGAGCCCATTTCCACGGTTTTTCCGGTTTCATCGCGAGCCCCCAGTCGAGCCGTGCGAGATTTGGGCATCCGACCGCAATTTGCCCCGATCTCCCCAAGCTTCCGCAGGGCCCGCGTTCAATCGGTCCAACGAAATATTTTGAGCGCCAAGCTGAAGCAGACAATGGCCCAAAGGGACATGATCAGTATCTCGGGACCGAGCATATTCAAGGTTGCCCCTTCTAGCATCACTTTGCGTAGAGCGTCGATCAAAGGTGTCAGGGGCAGGAGCCGAATCAGTGGTTGCACTGCCTCGGGAAAACGATCGTATGAAAAAAACACACCGGACAACGTCCACATAGGGAGCATGACCAAATTCATCAAGCCGGAAACGGATTCGAGGGTGCGGGCCCGCGAGGCGACCAGTAGGCCAATACCAGAAAATTCAACGGCTCCCAACAGCACCAGCAGGATTAGGGTAAACCAGCTGCCGTAAACCCTTACATCAAAACAAAGCCAGGAAAAAACCACGAGTAGAATGATTTCGGGAACCATGAACACGAGTCGACTGGCCATGGCCCCCATCAGGAAATGACTTTTCTTCATCGGTGTGGCCAAAAAGCGTTTTAACAGCTTGCGAATCCGCATATCCACGATGGCGAAACCGACACCCCACAACCCGCCTCCCATCAGGCCCATGCCTAGCAAACCCGGCACCAGGAAATCGATATAACGACTGCCCGGTTCGTTGTGCTCCTGGATAATCACTTGCACCGGATCGATTCTTCCGGCTGCTTTCTGAATCAGCTGATCGGTCAGGTTTTTGGCCACCACACTGCCAGGTCGTGTTGGGTCATAAACATATTCAACCGAGTAAGCATCAATGCCCGGGATGACATAGAGATCCGACTTCCCTGTTCGCAAACGCTGTTGGCAAACCGCCAAATCATAGGTTTGAGCCAAAACCCGAGGGTCCTCGCCCAGCGCTTTGGCTAACTCACTGGAGCGAGCGGCCCGTTGAACATCGACGGTGATCTGTTCTAGCGGCTTGTTTCGAAAAGCGATTCCGAGTGCCACCACTAATAGGATAGGAAAGAAATAGACCCAAAAAATGGCTTCGGGCTGGCGATAAAACTCACGCAGCCGGGCCGTTGCCAGGTTCCACTGTGGCGATTGCCAAATCGATTTGCCAAAGTTTGTCCTGTTTTTCATTAACCTGCTAGACCCTCGTTCAAATGACGCCCTGTCAGGTGTACAAACACATCCTCCAAGCTGGCGTGTCGAGTCGTCAGGCTGCTGATTTCAACCTTTTGCCGCTCGAGTAGTTCAAACAGCTGGCGGAGTGCTGCGTGGACGTCAGCGGTTGTTATATGCACCGTGCTGTCCTTCAATGCTGGCTGCTCCAGTGAGGGTGTGTTGTTTAAAGATTGCATTAGGGCTTGCCTCTGGCTGTCGGCAAGTTCTGGCGGCAGCTTAAATTCGATCACGTGCTCGGCACCGAGCGAGGCAATCAGTTCCCGCGGGGTGCCCAAGGCGATTACTCGGCCCTGATCAAAAATGGCTACACGGTCACACAGCCGCTCCGCCTCTTCCATATAATGGGTCGTGATCATCACGGTTTTATTTCGTGCGCGGAATGATCGGATGATATCCCAAAGCTGGCGGCGACTTCCCGGGTCTAGCCCGGTGGTGGGCTCGTCCAAAAACAACAGGTCTGGGTCGCCAACGATCGCCAAGGCGACGGCCAGTCTCTGTTTTTGGCCTCCCGACAGTGTCTTGACCCAGGACCTAGATTTTTCTGTCAAATCAACGAGCTCCAGCGCTTCCTCCGGTGTTAAACCATCCTGGTAAAAACTCCGAAACAGGGCCGTTGTTTCAGCCACCGTCAATCGATCGCTCAGCTTGGTTTCCTGCAGGGAAACCCCGACCCGCTGTCGAATATCGGCTTCTTGGGTGGACCAGTCCCTGTCCAACACGCGCACCGAGCCCGACGTGGGAGGTAGCAAACCTTCCAGGATTTCGATGGTGGTTGTTTTCCCGGCACCGTTGGGCCCTAGAACGCCAAAACATTCGCCCGAATAAACTTGCAGGTCGACACCCCGAACCGCCTCGACCGCGGGTTTACCCGGATAGGTTTTGAAGAGTTCTGTGCAGTCGATCGCCAGGGAATCTTTATTCATCTCAATCCGGGTGGAAGCAGCAGGGTCAGCGAAATCAGAACCGCTTGCACCTCACTGCCATAACCGTTCGGCACGATCTTAACTAGGAAAACAGGGCCGAGACGGGATGCGCCTTGACCAACTCGCGCGGTTGGTTCAGGTGGTTCATGACCATCGTCTCGGGATCAATTCCAAAAGCATGGTAGATGGTCGCCAGCAGCTCCCCAGGGTGAACCGGGTCATCGATAGGGGCCGAAGCGGTTTTGTCCGATTTACCATGGACGTACCCACGTTTGATCCCCCCTCCGGCAATTACTCCGGTATAACAATAAGGCCAGTGGTCGCGACCGTCATTGCTGTTGTCGTTCCCAGAAGTGCTGACACCCCGTTGCGGACTGCGACCGAACTCACCGACCGCAACAACAAGAGTTTCATCCAGCATGCCCCTCTGGTCGAGGTCTTCAATCAATCCGCTGAGAGCCCGATCAAACATCGGCGCGGACTGATTTTTCATTCGCTTGCTCAAGTCTTTGTGCTGGTCCCAACTATGGTTGTCCGAATTGGCCACCTTTGGCCAGACGACTTCCACGACCCGAGTACCGGCTTCCACCAGCCGACGGGCTAACAGGCAGCTGTCACCAAAAGTGGTCCGGCCGTATTGTTCGCGCATCGCTTCGGCTTCGGCTCCCAAGTTGAACGCCTCTCGAGCACGGCCGGAAACCACCAGGTCGAGTGCCTGTTGGTAATGCTCATCCAGTTTCAGTGGTTCCACGGCGCGATCGATATCAGGCATTTGCTCGGTAATCAGCTCCCTCAATTTCGCCCGCCGCTTGAGACGCACAGAAAACACATCGGCCGGTAACTTGAGATCGTCGATCTTGATGTTGGCCATTTTGTTCATATTCATGTCGTCCCCCGTAGGGAACAGTTGGTACGGATCAAACGCTTTGCCCAAGAAACCGGCGCTACCACCTTTGCCCACCACATTGCTCTCCTGAAGCGGTCGCGGCAACATGACAAACGGCAGCATCGGCACGTCGACCGGTTTAAATCGAATAATGTGCGATCCGAAATTGGGAAAATCTTTCGGCGTGGGGGGCTCCAGTTGACCGGATGGACTCACTTTGTCAGTCGTGTATCCGGTCATCATTTGATAGATCGCAGCGGTGTGATTAAACAGGCCGACCGGGGTGTAGCTCAATGACCGAATCATGGTGAACCGGTCGTTGAGTTGAGACAGCAACGGCAGGTTTTCCGTAAATTTCACTCCTGGAATTTTGGTCGAGATCGGCTTGAAAACGCTTCTCACGTTATCTGGGACATTTTCTTTGGGATCCCACAGGTCGAGATGGCTTGGCCCACCTTGCAGGTACAGGAGGATGATGCTTTTTGCCTTGCCCCATCCAGGCCGAGTCGATTTTCCATCTTCTGCTTGGGCTTTCAGATTGAGCATTGTGCCGAGGGACATCCCCAGCATGCCAGAACCGCCAATGCGCAGAACATCGCGCCGCGTTACACCGAGTTCACTGTCGCACAGGTCTTTGCCAGGTCGTCCGATAATTCGAAACATGGTTTCCTCGAAATAAGGTTGGTGGCGGCGGGTGGTTAACGATTGAACAGGAACGAAGGGCTGTTAATCAGGGCCCAAGCCAAGTCCTGCGTCGCGGTCAACCGACGGTTGGCCAGTTGTTTTTCACTCTGAATCAAATCCACCTCCAGCCTCGCCTGAATAGCATCGGCCGGAACAGGCTGGCTGACACGTTTGAGTTTATCACGCAGGCGAACAATTTCTGGATCGATCACCAGTGGTTTTTTTGCAGTCGCCAGTTCGGCTTGCAACTGTTTAAGTTTCGAGTCACTCTTTTCAAAGGCCGTCTGGATCTCTTGCTTGGCGGGCTCCGCCAATTGATCCTGCGGCTGATCCAGTTGGGCCAACAAGGATTCCGACAGGCTGACGCCGAGTTCGCCGGTCGCCTGGCTGAGCGAAATTCGGAAGCAGCCGACCTGGTGCTGATTGTCAAAATTTTGGTGCAAGTGGAAGCGGATCAATGTGCCGTCTGGAAAACCAATCGGTTCTGCCAGCTGGTAACTGCCCCAATTAACCTGCCCGGTCTTTCCATACAGTGCCCAGCCGCCCCGGTCCCCCGTCTTGCCATTGATCGTGCCAGCAATGGGTAATCCGTTCTGTTCGAAGTTGGCAATGGCCGTTGAAAACTTGACCGGCACCCATTGGTCCGGCTGGTCCGGCTTGGCAATTTCCATCTGGAATTCGGTTAAAACCAGGTTTCCGTTTGCGGCCGTGCCAGGTCCTTTGGCAGGCAAGCTTTCATCGGGCAGCAGCTCCAATCGCACGCCCGTAATACCCGCCAAGTCGGTTTTTCCGCTGGCCGTATAAACATCTTTACTGTCCTTTGCCGCAACGAGGATCGTTCGATCTTCCCTCTGGGTTGCTGCTGTTTGGGAAACGGTCGTCACTTCGTCAAACAGAACCGGCTGCCAATTGACCTCGGTCTTTTGGCGCTGTTTCCAATCCTCGATACCGTTGGCCGACGCCCGGTGGTGCTGCAAAGCCTGTTCGGCGGTCGCGACCCGCTCTTGGTGGGCCGTTTCGCGCTGTAACAGCTGCGGGTCGATCCGCTGGATCGCCTTGTCGAGTGCCGCTTGAGTTTGGGCGACCAACTCGGCCCGCTGTTTCTCGAGTTTTGGTTTCATTTGGGCGGCCACTTCCCGCCGTTCGTTCAGTTCGGCCAACAGTTGCTGGTGGTCCGAATCAATTTCCTGGAATGCGGTTTGGGCAACTTCCAGTTCGGCCTCGGTGGCGGACCGATTCAAAATGCGGTAATACAGCTCGTTGATCAAGGCTCGGTCGTCCGTTCGGCTGGCCACCAGCTGGGCCAGCTGGTTTTTCGGATCGCTGATGGCCCGCGCTACGTCGGGGCCGCTGACCAAGGCCAGGACGGAGCCGAGTTGCAGCTCGTTGCTCCGCTCGCATTCGCAAGCGCTTTCTCTTGCTGGTCGCCCGAGGGTTGCAAGAAAACCACTAGGTAGGCGGGCCCCCGAGTCGGGCAGCGCCGCGGCGCGGGTTCCCGCCGGGGCGCCGGGGATCATCGATTGGCTGCCGGTAACAAAATGGATCGAATCGAACAGGACTTCGGCCGGTAAGCGGCGCGGCATCGCGTGTGAATAGTTTATCTTGTCACCGTCGTTCAAGGCGTTGGTTCGCACAGACAGTTGATAGGTTCTCGATTTGCAGATGATCCGCAGGACATGACGCATGTCGAAGTTCTGTTCGACGAATTCATGGGTCAGGTATTCCAGTAATTGCGGATTGGTGGGTGGGTTACCGGCTCGAATATCATCCAGCGGTTCAATCAGCCCCACACCCAGCAAGTACCCCCACAGGCGGTTGACGTAGCTGGTGGCAAAGTAAGGGTTGTCCGCCGAGGTGGCCCAAGCCGCAAATTGTTGCCGACGGCTGGACGACGGCTCGGATGGGTGGTCACACTCAAATGGGAAGCGAGGTTCGGCCACCTGCCCCGTTCGCTCGTGTGTCAGATCGCCTTGTTCCAGGTCCAGTACTTGTTCGTACAACGGTTTGGCCGCTTCGACAGCGGATCCGCCGATCTTCTTGCCACCGCTGGCCGGGTCTTCTTTCAACTGGAATTGCGCGAAAAAGGCAGCCGTTTCATAATACTGGTCCTGAGTCCATCGCTCAAAAGGATGGTCATGGCATTTGTTGCAGTTGAAGCGGGTGCCGAGAAACAGATGGGTTGTATTTTCCATCGTGTCGACCGGCGTTCGCAGAATTTTGTAATAGGCAGCCGGTGGATTCTCTTTGTTGGAGCCTTGGGCGGTCAGGATCTGGCTGACAAACTGATCGTAGGGCGTGTTGGTCTCTACCTGTTCCCGGATCCACTGGCGAAAGGCTGTCGATCCCTCCACGCCCAGGAACTTGCGGTTGACTTGCAATAGATCCGCCCATTTATTACTCCAATACTCAACAAATTCAGGGCTTCCAATCAGGCGGTCCACAACCGCATCCCGTTTGATGCGGGACGAGCTCGGATCCGCCAGAAATTGTTTGACCGTGTCACTGGTTGGCGGCAACCCGGTCAGGTCAAGATAGACGCGCCGCAGGAACTCCTCGTCGGTGCAAAGTCCCGAAGGCAATATTTTCATCCGTTTCCACTTGGCAGCAACCATTTCGTCGATCGGACCGTAAACTTCCGGTTCGGCCCATGCAAACCCGGAGCGATCTCCCATTACGGTCAATGTCGTGGCTGTGAACGCGCCTTCGTAGCGCGCCAGCACGGGTGTCTCGCCCCTTCGCAGGGCCATCATACGACTCCCCTGCACCTTGGCGATCTCGGTGTCACTGATTTCCAGAAATGCCTCGTGGGTGACGTCTCGCTGTTTTCCATCGGCGTAGGTAGCCACCACGCGCATCTGTTGGTGGTCACCTGCTTTGGCCAGGATCGGGTTGGCGGGAAAAACGTCCAGCGATGTGACGCGGGGAACATCCAGGTCAAGTTGGGCTCCAGCGGCAATCCAGTCGTGCAGGATCTGGTAATACTTATCCTGGGGGCTCATTAGCTGCCCCCCCTGGTGGGGCACCGAGGCCGTTGGCTTGAGCAACATCAGGCTGTCGGCAGGCGAGGCGAGGTTGACACGACGGGCCGAAAGATCGTCGGTAAAGGCGCGGATGTCAAACAAGGGGTCATACCCGCGGAGTGAAAGTTTAAAGCCCATTTTGCCCCCGGCCGATCCGTGGCAGGTCCCGTTGTTGCAACCGAGCCGGGAGAGGACAGGGTTGACATCTCGAATGAAATCGGGGGTCCAGTTCGGGTCGACATCGACTTCTACCGGAATCGCGACTGATTGTCCTTGGAACCGGACATGGACCTGCGAACGAAGTTTGCTGGCCCCCGGTTGCCGTTCTACCAATCCACTTGGACTGATCGAGAAAGCCGTTGATTCGGCCCCTTCCGGCAGTTCATAGGCTACGTCGGTGGTTACATCATGCCAGGCTCCGTCCGCTGTTCGGGCGCGGACGACCATTTGGGCATAGTCCGTTTTGGAAAGGAGCAGATGTGCCGGCTGGACATCCAGTTCGACAACTTTGTCCAGGTGGGATTTAGCCAGATGGTTTGTATCTGTTTGAGATTTCGGCTCGCCGGCGTTCAGCAGCCAGTTGGAATCCTTTTCTGCTTGTAGACTGGCCGCCTCGGACGTTATTTCAAACGGTGCAAAGTTT
This sequence comes from Planctomycetota bacterium, assembly GCA_036338455.1. Classification (GTDB taxonomy): domain Bacteria; phylum Planctomycetota; class Planctomycetia; order Pirellulales; family Pirellulaceae; genus Mariniblastus. The sequence continues at coordinate 2,612 of JAYZCF010000016.1, read as the reverse complement.
GCGTTGATGTTACCCGTCGCCGTGTCAACCAACCGGATCATGCCATCGCTACCCCCCAGAGCAATCTGTTTGCCGGAGGGGTCAAAACGGAGTGCGTAAACCCCTGTCGGCATATCGGCCGTGGCTACCTGTTTGATATTACGGGTGACATATTCCTCTCGTTTGGCCCGCTCCTCCGGCGTTCTCGAGGCGACCGTTTTGCCGAGAATGGCCTTCAATTCATCCGACAGGGCCGTGTCAAATTCGTAGGCGTAAACGGCCAATGCGCCCGAACCATCGAGGCTGGTGCCGGCCGCGAAGAACTGACCGTCTGAAGAAATGTCGACGGCCTGGATCCGACCTTTCATTGGGGGCATTCGTCGAATCATGTTGGCGTCGTCGCCGATTCGCCGTTGTGTTTGACGGAACATCCGGTAGATCTTCGGAATCCCGTCAGATCCACCAATTAAAATTTCGTCCCGTTGTGGATGTCGGGCGACCGAAGCGATCCCACCTTTCAGTACGCCGGGTGTAATTGAGGTAATGTTGTCGATAAACCTCTCGGTTTCGAAATCGACCAGCTTGCAGGTCATGTCGCGACCAACCGAAACGAGCTTGCTCCCATCGACGGACCAGGCCGTTTCTCGCACCCAATCGTCGTGTGCACCCTGGAACAAGACTTGTTCACCTGTCTGGGCGTCGATGACGCGGAGGTTGGTGTCCGTTGAGCCAAAGGCGATTTTAGTTCCATCTGGTGACCAGCTGACGCCGTATATCGTGTCGAAACCAACCAACTTGGAGAGTTCCAGCTCACCCGTAGCCACCTTCCAGACTTGGACTTCCCCCGACAGTCCGGGTCGCCCCCCGACAACCGCCAAACGCGTTCCATCAGGCGAAAATCGCACCGACTCGATGCGCGGTGAAATACCGATCAAGCGATGTTTGATTTTGCGGGAGCCCAGCTCGAGCAGCACAGCTTCGTGAAATCCGGCCGTAGCCAACCATTTACCGTCGGGTGAAAAATCGAGCGAGGTGATCACCGGCAGGCGACTGTATTGGGGCGGCTGCTGTCGAGAGTAGCTCACGATCTGTTTGGGCGTGTCGTCCACGGCCCCCTGCTCAATCCAGAGCCGCACCAAGGCGAGCTCTGCCGGATTCAAGGCTGGTTCATCCTGCGGCATTTCCGCCACGCCCGACTCGTCCGGTGTGATTAATTCAAGGAGCGGGCTCTCGTCGATCTTTCCCGGTACGATGGCGTGATCCCCTGAGTCACCCGGGCCGAGAAGTTTTGCGAATTCGACCATCGAATAACTGCCCAGGTCCCGGGCCGGTTGGTGGCAGCCGTAACACTTAGCTTGGAAGATAGGACGGACTTGCTCGTGATAACTAATGGGCGGGTCTTCCGCCCGAAGTGAAGGAGAGGCGGTGAAACCAAAACTCACGGCAAGGAAAATAGCCAATACGCCAGTGGTTAGACTTGAGTGCATGTTGATTGCCGGCCAGTGCGGTGAGTGGAAAAAACGGGCGGAGCGAGGTGTCTCATTTTAGTCTTTTTTACGAACTCGAAAAAAAACAAAACAATAATACCCATGATAAACACCTTGAAAAGAATTCTGGCCAACAGACGAGAGCTTAAAGAGGCAAAACACGCCCTTAAAATGATTTAAAGGATTTTAAATTAATTTTATGAAACTGGACGATAAAGAGTTGGGTAGGCATAGATTGAACAGACGATTTTCTTTTCGGGGGCTGCCGGATGAAACGGAATCACTGCTTATTTCAACTCCAATTCAATCTGTTGAGCTTGCTGTTGGTGATCGGGCTGGTTGCGTTTATCTCCGACAGGGCCACGCTGCATGGCGCGCAAAAGATCGATGAAAATCTAAAGCGGGTCCAACAGGCGGTCGCGGTTTCACCCTCTGGTCACTCGTGGACCATTGAACATCTGCCCAGCCTGATACCATCACAAACCATTCATGGTTCTTCGGTCCTGGTGCGTTAACACCCACGATTGGTGTCGCAGTCGGCCGTATCCGGTTCTTTGATCGGTTACTAGGGTCGCTACCGCGCTATTTGTCCGGCGATGGGTCGTCGTCCATTTCCAACTGCCGCATCTTTCGATAAAGGTTTGACCGGTGTAAGCCGAGCATCGCGGCGGCTTCCGTCATGTTACCAGCCGCATTCTGGATATGTTTCTGAATGTAGTCACATTGGAAAATGCGTGTAGCGTCATTTAGCGAGAGGTTCATCGGCACCAGAGATTCTTTCGATTTCGGTGAATTCACAAACGCTAAGTCTTCCGGTTCGATCGTGTCACCCGACGACAGATAAGCCAGGCGTTCCATAAGGTTTCGTAATTCGCGAACATTACCCGGCCAGGGATGGCCTAACAGACGCTGCTGCGCAGCGGGTGAGATGGTTGGGGTTTGGCGTCTCGCTTTTCGGCAAAACTCATCGAGGAAATGTTCCCCCAGCGTAAGGATGTCGTTTCCTCGTTCCCGCAGCGGGGGTATTTCGATGGTCACGACATTGAGACGAAAAAAAAGATCTTCCCGAAACTCTTTCTCTTCTACCAACTCGGCCAAGCGTTGATTCGTCGCCGCAATGACGCGCGCGTCGGTCGAAATGGACTG
>JAYZCF010000015.1:0-13324 GCA_036338455.1 Planctomycetota bacterium | reverse complement strand
GCTTACCACCTCGCTTCTCGAGACAAAAAAGTCAAGTTGTTCGATCAGGCATGTCCGTGGAATGAACTAACTTCGGATCCCAGCGTGGCCCTTTCCACCTTCTCCCAAGAGCGAATGCGAGCCGATGATTTTATAAAACGTGTCGAGTTGTTTCCTGAAACCCAGGTTACCTCGGTCAGCCTTGTGAAAGACGTGTATGAAGTCACCACCGGTAAAGGAGACGTTTTCCGGACGTCGGTTCCCCCCTTGTTGGCCAGTGGATTCACGGGAAGTCACCAGTTGGTCACCGACCTGTTTGAAAAACGGGGCGACGGTTTTCCCCTGCTGAGCGAGCATGATGAATCGACGATCGTGCCCGGTGTATTCCTCTGTGGCCCAGCTGTTCGTCATGAAAATCATGTTTTTTGCTTTATCTATAAGTACCGCCAGCGTTTCGCGGTGGTAGCCAAAGCGATTGCGACTTACCTGGGTCTCCCCGCTGAAGAACTGGAAAAGTACCGTCAGTGGGGGATGTATCTGGATGATCTCTCTTGTTGTGGAGAGGAGTGCTCGGCATGTTGACACAAAGTCAGGTTGCGGTCGGTGAATCGCAACCGGATCGATTGAACGAACAACAGCGAGAGGCAAAGGCTCAGGGGCAGTGTGAAAATCGATGGCGGCGAGTCTTTCGGGTGGAATGGCTCGGACAAACGGTCGCCAGCCTTTGCTGGATTGCCAGCGTGCTGGCCTATGGCATCAGCCAAACGGGTGACTGGTTGCAGCTGCTGGCCGCTTCTGCCTGGTTGTTGGCCAATCTGGCAGCGGTCCTAGCGTTCAAGGCTGATTAAAATGTTGGGACCGCCTCAGGTAATGGATCCGCATGGTGCCGGGGACGATCTCGTGCAACATGCTGTGGATCTGTTGAGCCAACAGGTGTGGTGCTGGGGGCAGGATATACTGCGGCCCGAGGGTAATTGGCTGCTTGAGATCGGGTTCGACCGCGCTGAGCCGCCCGTTGAACGCGAGGAGTGTTCCAGCGTTTATTCGCTCGATCTGCCGTCCGGAGCAGCGGTTGTGCTCCGTGGGTTTGGTGTCTTTTTGGCAGATCGTCGCCGCGGCGGAGTTTTTTTACCCCGCTACGAATTTCGACCTCGATATTTCCCGCAGGCGGTGATGGATCCCCCTCCTTGGGCGGTTGCCGACTTGCCAGAATTTGACCCACCCGGCCAAGCAGAACGTGGTAAGTGTGTGTCTCTCTGTTTGGAGTTGGTCGATTGGATCCGCACGTACGAAGTCAACATTCTGGAGACGTTGGGGCTTGCGTATCGTGAATCGACCTTGGAGCGTTGGGAGAGTGACCAGCATCCCCTTTTGCCCGCCGAGGAGATGGCGGGCGCCTGGAGACGACTGGGGGTTGCGATGGCCGATCATTTCGCACCGTTTCTCGCGCCACGGGACCCTGGATCTGGAGCCGAAGTATGACGGAGTCGGCGACCGGCAAGCGCTTTCTTGGCCATCAGTCGTGGGAGTCTCAGGGGGTGACACAGCCGTCAGAGATGATTACCTGATCTCTTGCCGCTTAATGCGAGGAATCGACTTGATCCGTCAGGTCAGGCAAAAGGAGCCTGACGAGCTGATATCCCATCACGCTCCCAAAGGTGCCCAACAGTAAAGCGTGAAAACCAAGTAGAAACAGGATGATTAAATGACCGACCAACGAGTAAACCATGCCTTCGGTTATGAAGTGGCAAGTTACCGGGTAAGAGAGGAAAATGCCCGTGATGCCACCCGCAATGCCGGCCAAGTAAGCGAAGAATTTGTTCATTTGAAAATCCCCGTGATGCCTGATTTATTTTCCTGCCAATTTATGTCGGTGGCTCTCTGAATCTACGTGCGAGATGGATTGCGGGAACGTGCCAAAATTGTTTCCTGCAAGCATCCTTACTCGCTCTGGGACGCCATTTTCAAAGCGACGCATTGCGAAATGCGGCCCGCTGGCCTCGTACTCGTTCCCTGCTGCTGTGATTCGAGTCCCGTTCACAACACGGAATCTCTTCTCCGTTTACTTCGGGAGCGAGTCATGCTGTAATGAAAAAAATGGATCCGGTAGTCGATTCTCTGAAAGGAGCTGAGGTATGTTGAAACAACGGGCTGCGTTTATCGGGGTGCTGGTTTGCCTTGGCTTGGCGTGCGTTGCCGGGATGGTCTTGTCCCAGTCCCCTCAGGTAGATGGAGAGGATGCTGAGACGAGCCAGGTTTCAAGTCCCTCGTCCGCGATCGATGTCTCGAAAATCTACGGCAAAATTCAGTTCGTCCAATCCTTTCCCGATTACAAAGTTCAGGTCGTCGACTCGTTCCCGGATTTAAGAGTTCAAGTCGTCAATTCGTTTCCTGACAAATCGGGCAAATGGCAGATCGTCAATTCATTCCCCGACTTCAAAATTCAAATCGTCGATTCCTTTCCGGACTTCAAAATCAAATACGTGAGTTCCTTTCCCGGCGAGGAATGAATCGACGGGCGAGCGCGCTGCGTCAACCACCGCAGCGCGAATGCGAGGGATCCTGACAGCGGGCTTACCCTCGGCCTGGGGAGCCGCTGGCAGGCTGGTTGTGGTACGCTCGAACAAGCAACACCACGGGTTTCATGGCCCCTGTCTCGTGGGTAACAATGGACCTAAGCCCTTTTTCTTTGGGCCGGAAAACACACACCCTTAAAACCACAGGTTATCGAGCGAAATGTTTAGTAAAGATCGAATACTGTTTCAATTGAGTCGGACACGCGTACTGACGCTTCAAATGATGGATCGAATTGATGATGAACAATGGTTTGATATGCCGATGGGGGTGACCCACGTCGCCTGGAACGTCGGGCACATCGCGATCGCCGAATACTTTCTTGGGCTCTTCCTGGTGCGCGGTCCAAAAGATACGGACGCGGAAGTGATTCCCGAGACTTACAGTGGGTTGTTCGGATATGGTTCGGAAGTCTCCGCAGACCGGGCAATCTATCCAAGTCCGGATGAACTGCGAGTCGTACTGAATCAGGTACATGATCAGGTGATGCTGGAAACGAGAGAGATGCCTGCCGACGCGCTGAATGAGCCTTGTACTTTTGACCATCCTGAATTTGATCATCATCCGATCTTCACCACCAAGGGGGGTTCGCTGGAGTGGCTTTCTCATCACGAACACATTCACATCGGTCAAATGGGATTTTTGCGCAGGACGTTTGGCGAGAAGCCAATTGAGTACCTGGAAGAGTCGCGCGCCGGAAAAAAATTCGTATAAACGCCCAGTCCGCCAATGCGATGAGCCAAACGCTAGGGGATTGATTCGCTCAGCAGCATGGTCGGCGCCGGCGGGACCGAATAAAAGCGACATTTCTTTCGGCAATCAATGGTTTTACTGGCACGCCGGCGGTCCCGCTCTCGCACCTGTTGGAGGACCTGGTTAACCAGGTCTGATTTATCTTGTGCTCGTTCAAAGCAAGGATTCATGAGGAATAGAAATGAACGCCAGAGAGGAAGAAAAATACGACCTGGACCCGGTTGAATCGGACAACCCTTACCAGGCGCCTCGGAACTTGGCCGATGCGGAACAAGGGCCAGCAGGGGAAGCGATCAAGGTGACAGGAACTAAAGTGAATTGGTTGATTCCAAGTTTGGCAATTGGGTATGTGCCACTCGTTTTTGTTTTAATGTTCCTCAATTCGAATGACCAGTTCACCCCACTCTATATTTTCTTGTACAGCGGATTGTTCCTCACGTATGTCATCCCGATTTATGCAATCATCCTCATCTGGAACACGGTGAGTCGGTTCCGAAATGGCACGAACAATGTTGCCGTTACCTTGTACCAGTTGGTTTCATTAGTCGTTTTAATTTGGTGGTTGATGACCGTCATGAACTTCAATGGTTCGCCAGCCTGATTCATCAGATCTTGCCACATGTGGTATCAAAGTATTTTGCACTCGTCTCGTTACCTCGAAAGATAAAAGTGCAGGCTCAGAGGGCTATCCCATCCCGGGTCAGGGTGTTTTCATAATGCTCAATATGAAATCAATTGGTTAGCAGCTGACTTCGTTTTGTCGCCTTAATAAAGGTGTTGAAATGGCCAAAAAAGAAACCCTGCCGCACGGCTGGTTCCTGAAAGAGAGCTGCTGATTTCGGATGAAAAAAAGCATCCTTAGTTTTGTTGATTCCTAAAACATTTCGGCCTGCAACAACGCCTCAAGACCGCATATACTGCGGTCTTCCTGCCAACAGGCAACAGCCTTTTCGAATGACGACCCTTAACTCGCCTCGGCTATACAGCGAGGGGAACACGCGTGGCTTGGCGTTTCTTGGCGACACCAGATTGTTTAACCTGCTTAGGAATGAATCCCGTCGTAATTCACGACCAAGACATTTCAGGTTTTCATTTACACGGATAAGCATAGCGCGATGACAGTCACCGACAAACGAACAACGATTGAGACGAAGAAGAGGATTCCCGTTCTGATTCTGAATGGCTTTCTTGGATCTGGCAAAACCACCCTTCTGCGGAGCCTGCTCGTCCAGTCCGATAAAAACAAAATCAAGGTTGGAGTGATCGTCAATGATATGAGCGAGCTGGATGTCGATGGACTCATTGTGGCCCAGACAGAGCGGTTCGAAAAAGACGATTGCACTTTCCAGTCCGTTTATTCGTGTGTTCTAAGTAGCCGAAAAGGCATCCAAGAACTTGGCCTTGCACTCGAAACCATTGTCTCCGGTGGTGGATTAGACTTGCTGATCATCGAGACATCGGGCAGCTGTCACCCAATGCCACTGATTGAATTTTTCAAATCTCGATCGACCTTCAAGTTGACTGGAGTCCTGACGCTCGTCGATAGTGCCATGATCGATCAGGATTACGATTGTGGGGAACAGATCGTTCCCATCATGCAACACAATTTACAAACCCAACAAAGAGACGTGACCAATCTTCTGGTAGAGCAAATCATGTTTTGCAGCCATTTGTTGCTCACCAAAGTAGATCGGATAGACGAGAACAAGATACAAACCATCGCGAAATCCGTTCATGGCCTCAATCCCTATGTGTCGCTGATTTCGGTTCCTTGGGGCAATTTTCCTGTCGATGACATCTTGACGATGCCTGAATATAATTATCATCGGGTGGAGCAATTATTTGAGGAATTAAAACCGGTTTTTGAAACGGAGGGTCAAGATGATCGGCCCTACAATTTGGCGACCAGAGTGATTAAGGATGACCGGCCGTTCCACCCTCAACGGCTGTGGGATACCTGCAATCAAAATCTTGGCCAACACATTTATCGCAGCAAAGGCTTCTTTTACCTTTCGAGCCGTGACAACGTTTCACTCCTTTGGAATCAGGCAGCCGCTGGGATCAGTCTCGAACTCATTGGCTATTGGCGAGCCGGCATACTTGAAGACAAGAATAATGGCTTGGACGAGATGGAAATTGAGGGACTCCGAAAGAAATTAGAAGAGGATTCTGGGCGATTTGGTGATCGACGTTGTCACTTGACCGTGATTGGTGACAAAGCCCAGGTGGATACTTTTGCTAACGCCCTGAGTGATTGCTTTCTCACTGAGGATGAGATCGAACACTGGCAAGCGGGTGGGGAATTTCCAGATCCTTGGCCCGACAGTTACGCCACCAGGCGTTACTAAAGGGACAAAAAAAGATCGGTCGCGACTATCGGCCGTTACGCCAAAACAAGGGAGTGACGCCTTGTTCTGGTCAGCTCCACCTAACCGGTTTTCTTATGCGCTTCGGCAATCAAGGCGGGGTAAAGTCAGGGCGATTTTGTTGGAATCTTGGTTATTAACACACGCATGGCTCGGTGAATGTAATATGAGACTGAGTGCCGATGGCTCGTTGCTGTCGGCTTTTTTATGCGCTTCGGCAATCAGCGGTACATTCAACACCGTGTCAGAAGGGCAGTACGCGAGCGAGTCACAGACGCCGAGTACGCCGATGCGATGTGCAAAACGCTGGGGATCTAGGAGCCTGACGGGATGGACGGAGCCGGTGGGGTGGAAGAATTCGGGTAATAAGATAGGCGTTGATTTATTTTTGCTTCAAAAAACAGATTCGCGTTATATGCTGGTTTATAAATTGCACGATTGCCGATAAATCACAAAATTTTTGCCAAGCAACCCCGTATATTTTTAGGTGACGCAATTCTACAAGTTGAAAAAAGGTCGACTTATGAACCAACTTCTTTCGAATAGGAAAATGAAGAATCAAACGAAGGCGACATACCAAGGCAATTCAGGTTTTACCCTCGTTGAACTGCTTGTCGTGATTGCCATCATAGGCATCCTAATTGGTATGCTGCTGCCAGCCGTTCAAGCAGTGCGCGAAGCAGCCCGGCGAACAGCTTGCAGCAACAATATGCGTCAAATAGGACTGGGCCTATTTAACTACGAGTCCGCTATGGAACAATTCCCTTCAGCCGGCCAGGCAAAGCGTGGCGGGTCGGGTGCCAACGCTGGGCAAAACGTTTTCTTTACTGATCAGCGCGAACTGGAAAGTCTTGGTAATGCGGCGCCTTCCGTACAGATGTACATTTTGCCTTATATCGAACAGGCAAATGTTGCTGATTTAGTAAAATTAAGATACCGATATGACTTCGACCCGTCAGGTCCCGAAGCTCCCACAAATCAACAAGCTGCTAAAACACCAATTTCCACTTTTCTTTGCCCGAGTACGAGTCGTGGCGGTTCAGAAACACAAGACATCGAGGGATATGGTTTCACCGATTATTCAGCACCTGTAACGGTCAAGCCCGGCTTAAGCGGCAATCCAGATCAACCGCGATTTAAATGCGTGCTTAATGGTGATTCAAGTCGTACAATTGCCTCAATCACCGACGGTACGAGTAATACCATAGCGATGGCCGAAGATGCGGGTCGCTACGATGTGGCGACAGGGGGCTTCATGGTCATCAAGGAAGAAACAATGGATGATGGTACAGCCGTATCGAGACGCTCGTGGGCGTGGGCTGATCCGGACAACGCATTCAATGTCGACAGACTTGTAAATAACAATGCTTGGCCGCGGGGCGGTCCTCCAGAGTTCCCGTGGAGCGTTGTGAACAACGGACCTAATGAAGAGACATTTAGTTTTCATCCCGGCGGCGCAAACGTCAACTATGCCGATTGCAGTGTAAGCTTTATGAGAGAGAGTGTTGATGCGTTCACTTTTGCCGCATTAATGAGCAAGGACGGTGGAGAGGTCATTACCGAAGAACGGTAATTAGACGGATTCATAAGCCGTGCATGAAGCCACGCACCCAGCCAAAGCAAACCTAAAAAAAAAGCCGGCATCAAGTGACGCATCTATGATCGGCAGAGATCTCCTTTCAGCATTTCCACAGGTGGATGGGGACGGCAGGCTGAGATTTGTTACACTGGGCGTCAAAGAGTCCGAGGTCTACGAGTAGTTGCGGATTGGTCGCAGGCTGAGATTTGTTACACTGCCAGCCGGCAGGGGGGTTCTATTTGCTTTTGCCTAATTTTTGCCTAATGGATTAGGCATTCCTTGTGCTCGACTGGACTTGCCTGTCCACGAGTGTCGATGTATTACTAGGAAAAAGGTCATTTCCTAGGAATCATGAATCCCCGGCGGAAGTCTCTTCCATCTGCTGGATGTAACTTCTCAAGCGTTCGTTCTCGTCGGAAACACCTTTGAGCTGCAGCATGTTCTCGACGCGCTTGAGCAGTTCGACCCGGTTGACCGGCTTGGAAAGAAAGTCGTTGGTCCCCGCCTCCACAGCCCGTTCAATATCGCCCAGTTCATTCAGGGCGGTCACCATTAGGATCATGATCCCGCTGGTGGCCCGGTCGGATTTCAATTTTTGACAGACCTCGAAACCACTCAACTTGGGCATCATCACATCCAACAGGATCAGGTCGGGACGGAATTCCGGAACCATGTCGAGCGCTTGCTGACCATCCTCGGCAATCGCCGTGTCACAGTCAATTCCATCCAGGTACGCTTCGAGCAGCTCGCAGTTGGCCTGGTTGTCATCGACAATCAGGACACGGTTTTTAGGGTTGTCAGAATCCATGATTCCTTCCGCGGGTTTCAGGTCGGCCCTCTCGATCGAGGTTGCCTGATTATAGATTTTTCCGGGCGACCCGTCGACTTGGGCAAGCCGCCCGGCAGGAGAAAACTACTCGAATTGTTCTGCCGAGTTGAAATTTACGAGTAACCGCCTGCCCCGCCAGATATCGAGAGCGACCGTCCAGTCGATCGGCGCCGCGCGATTGCCCGACTCGATCCAATCGGAGCGGTCGCTGCCGACCACGAGCGTGCCGGTGCCCGTCTCGTCCGTTCCGGCTGGGCGGGCGCTGACGACCAGTTGGTACTCCCCGAAAAACCCTGCCAGGGCGAGCGGCTCGATTTCGCTGTACTGCTCGGTGTCGACCTGTTGTTCCAGCTTGGCCACTACCCCCGGCATCGCTTGGCGGGCGCGGTCGATAGGGACGGCAAACACTTCCTGGTGGGTCGTCTGCCAGCCGGCAAAGGCGGCGTACGTGTCGAGCCGGGAGAGGTGCGTCAGGTCGGCCGAGAAGGCGTGGGTCAGAGGGCCGCTGATGCCGAGATTGCGGTATGCTTGATCGCCCGATCCGTAACGGTATTCAAACAGGTAGCACTGCACAGGGTGTTCGTAACTGGGCCAGTTCAATTCCCGGTTGTCCCGCAGTTTCATTTCGCTCGGCGCGATCCCCATCTGTTCCGGTTCGGCGAGCCAGGTGGCCAGGTGCGCTTCGGCCGTGGCGATATCTCCCTGGTACTCGAGGGATATCTGGGATCCCAAACCGAGCTCGTCGGCGTAGGCCAAGACGCGGGTCCGAACGCTCGGATGCTCGGCCAGGTCGATCAACGCCTGGCGGCCCCGCTCGTCTTCCAGCTTGGCCAGTGCCGCTGCCGCTTCGGTTTGCAGACGGCGATGTTTCAGGTCGAGTACCTGGTTCAGTTTGCCGATCGCCGCTTCGTGTTCCATCAGGGCGAGCGCGTCACAGATCGGGATGATCAGGGCGACCGCATCGGAAACGGTTTGGCTGATTTGGAGCGGCTCCCAGTTCTCCGGAATGCTTCCCTCTTCGATGCGGGCCATCTGGCCGGCCAGTTCGCCCAGTAGGACGGTCAGTTGTTCGGCGCGGCTGGCGGCCGGATGTGGAACCAGCAAGCCGCTGCGAAAGGCGAAGTTGGCCAGATCGAGCACGGCGGCCGCTACGGGCAGGTGGCTGAAGGCGCGGGTCAGCAGCTTGTCGAATAACGGCTGGGTCAATTCGGCTCGATGCTCCATCAGGGGGGCAAAGGCCAGAATAATCCCGGAACGATGCTGCGGCGGGTCCTGGCAAACGCGGTCTTCCCAAAGGTTCAAAGCGACCTGACTGCCGAGGGTCGCCAATAACCCGAGCAGCTGGTTGCGGAGGTTACTGCTGGCCGGGGCTTGGTCGTAAAGGTAGCCGATCTGCTGCAGTTGCTCGTTGGTCCAGCTGAGTGGTTTTTGCATCTCGAGCTGGGTCATCCGACCGATGATCAGCCCGGCGACCTGGCAGGCTGCCTCCCGATTCGTTTCCTCCTGCTGGGCGCAAAAGGCGTGCAGGGCTTGGAGAATCTCAGATTGCTCGGTCGCTGAGAGGGTATGTAGTTCGGTGACGAATTTGACCATCGAACGCTGTTGTTCGGCGAAATCTGTCAGCTGCAAGATGTGGGACAAGGTCGGAATCATCGTGGGATCGCGAGCGGGACGGCGGACAGGGTGGCGTTGAACAGGGAGATTCGGCCCGTTCCGCCGTTTCAGGATGAACTAGCGTTGACCGTTTTTGTTCGGGCGGCTAGCCTTAATGACTTGAAATCGAGAAAAAATCAGTCAATTTTGAGCCCCTCTTCTTTAACCCAGACAAACAGCTTAGTGACCAAGAGCGTAAATAAACGAAAGCAGGCCCTCTCATTTGAAAAGATGGGCCTCTCGGATGAAATGGTCGCCCGGCTCAAGGAAGTCGGTTATGAAAAACCATCGCCTGTACAGGCTGGCCTGATTCCGCTGGCGATGGAAGAGTATGACTTGATCGGTCAATCGCAGACCGGTACCGGTAAGACGGCCGCTTTTGGGATTCCGATTCTGGAACAACTCGATCTAGGGGGCCCCGTCCCTTATGTCCAGGCCTTGATTCTTGCACCCACGCGCGAGCTGGCAGTCCAGGTCGAACGGGAAATCAAGAAGCTCGCTCCCAATGATCAGGTCCGCTGCTGCTGTCTCTATGGTGGCCGGCCGATCAAAACGCAAATCAACCAATTGAAGCGCGGCTGTCATATCGTGGTCGGTACGCCGGGGCGCGTGCTGGACCACCTGCAGCGCCGTACGTTGAATATCAAGAAGCTCTGGTTCATGGTGCTGGATGAAGCAGACCGGATGCTCGACATTGGGTTCCGACCCGATATCGAAAAGATTATGCGGCAATGCCCGACGCCCCGGCAGACGATGTTACTCAGTGCGACCTTGCCACCCCCGATCGTGATGCTGGCCAAGCGTTACATGCACCATCCGAAGCTGTTGAATTTTTCGCCCAAGATCTCGGTCGAGACGATTGATCAGAAATACCTGACCGTCCCCTACGAGATGAAATACGATATTCTGGTCGAGCTGTTGGAGCGGGAACAACCGGGGCAGGCCATTATCTTCTGTCGCACCAAGCTCGGTACCGAGCGGCTGTACCGCAAGATGCTCAAGACGACCGACTTCGATTCGATCGGCACGATCCACGGGGATATGACCCAGTCCGCTCGGGATCGGATGATGAAGGGATTCCGTGAACAGTCGGTCCGTTTCCTGGTGGCCACTGATGTGGTTGGCCGGGGAATCGATGTGACCAATATCTCCCATATCATCAATTACGATGTGCCGGAATTGAGTGATGATTACGTCCACCGCGTCGGCCGAACCGGCCGGATGGGGAAGACGGGAATCGCCTATACGCTGGTGACTCCGGACCAGGGCGGCGAATTGACCCGGATCGAGCAGCGGATCAATAAACAGCTGCAAGTGGACGGGTTGCAGGAGAAGATTAACGAGGCGCGGGGTAAGGAAATCGATGCACGGCCCTCGGCGCGAGCCTCCAAGAAACGTTATCGCCGGGCGCTTTGATTCACGGTTTGTCACGCATGGTTGCGGTGGCGAGCACAGTATAAATCCGGTGGAGCATGAACCGGTTGGATCAGAAAATGTCGGGTGACCCGGACGATGTCCGGCATGTGCTCAGCTTGGTAGGCATCCAGAACCCGGACCGGGCGGAGGCGAACCTGCAGGCAATTGGGCAGAGCGGGATGCCCGCTGACCTGTTCGCCAGTTTGTGGCAACAGTTGCAAGAACACCTGGCGGCCAGCAGTGATCCGGACATGGCCCTCAATAACTTGGAGCGGTTTGTGTTGGCCGCCCGCAGTCCCCAAGCGATGGGGGCTCTGCTGGACCGCGATCGGACCGGTCTGCCGATCTTGCTGACCATTTTTTCGATGAGCCAGTATCTCAGTGACCAGTTGATCCGTGATACCGAGAGTTATGACTACCTGCGGATGACCGAGGGGCAATTGCATGCACGGCATGTCCTGGTCGACGAGCTGGGGGACGAGATGCGAAGTGCCCGCGATGAGGCGGGAGCGATGCAGATTCTCCGTCGGTTCAAACATCGCGAGACGTTACGGATCGCCTTCGGCGATATCATTGTTCAGCAACGGATCGAGCAGGTGACGGAACAGATCTCCTGGGTGGCCGAAGCCATCGCCGAAGCGGCCTTGCAATATTGCGTTGGTGTGCTGGATCAGAAGTATGGGCGGCCGCTGAACGGGGCGGGGGAGCGTTGTGGTTACGTCATCCTGGCGATGGGCAAGCTGGGTGGCGGCGAGTTGAATTACTCCAGTGATATCGACCTGGTGATGGTCTACGAGGAAGAAGGTCGGACCGAAAAGCAGAAAGAAAACGCCCGTTATTTCGAACGCCTGACCCGTGATTTCAACCGACTGTTGACTGAGACGACGCCGTTGGGAGCCGCTTACCGGGTCGACCTCCGTTTGCGGCCCGAAGGGAGTAAGGGTCGGATTTGCAACTCGGTCCCTTTCATGTTGCGGTATTACGATTTGCAGGGCCGGACCTGGGAGCGCCAAGCGTTGATCAAGGCTCGGCCGGTGGCGGGTGATCGGCCGTTGGGCAACCGGTTATTGGAGCAGCTGCAGCCCTGGATTTACCAGCGAATTGTCAATCAGGTCGATATTGGCAGCATCAAAGCGCTGAAGCGACAGATCGAGCGCCGCGCTCAGGTGGCGGGTGAACAGAAGACGAATATCAAGACAGGGCACGGCGGGATCCGGGACATCGAATTTGTCATTCAGTTCCTGCAATTGCTCAACGGTTGGGCTTCGGCCGAGGTGCGGTCGCCCAATACCCTGGAGGCGATTCGGGAACTGCAGGCAGCCGAGATCCTTTCGCGGCAGGAGGCCCAGTTATTGAGCCAGAATTATGACTGGCTGAGAAAGCTGGAGCATCGGTTGCAGATCATGTTTGACCTGCAGACCCATACGTTGCCCGAATCGAGTGACGAGTTGGAGAAGATTGCGCGACGTATGGGTTACCGGTTTTATTTTGGTCGGACCGCGCTGCAGCAATTCCAGGACGAGTTGGTAGAAGTCACCCGGGTCAATCGGAAGATCCTCGACCATTTACTGCACCAGGGTTTTGGCTTTTCGGAGGAGGCCGCCGACGTCGCCCCGGTCGTGGACCTGGTGCTTGAACCGAGTCCCACCGAGACAATGATCGAGAGGACGCTGCGGCCCTTTGGCATCGAGCATCCGGACCAGGCGTACCGCCATCTGCAAACCTTGTCGGTGGAGAATACGGTTTTTCTTTCGGCGCATCGTTGCCGCCATTTTTTGGCCTCGATCGTCGATCAGCTGATGGCCGAAATCGCGCAGACGCCCGATCCGGATGCGACGCTGCGGGAACTGAGTAGTGTGACTGACTCGATCGGAGCGAAGGCCGTGCTTTGGGAGCTGTTCCGTTTTCAACCAAATTCGATGACTCTCTTTGTGCGGCTCTGCGCATCGAGCGGGTACCTTTCGGAGATTTTACGGCGTCGACCGGGGATGATTGATGACCTGGTCGATTCGCTCTGGATGCAACAATTACCCACGCTGGAGTGGCTGGAAAACAACCTGAAAGGCCTGCTGCGAGGGGCGGTTGAGCCGGGGCCCATCATTCACAGTTTCAAAAAGGCAATGCACATCCGGATTGGCGTTCGGGATATCCTGGGTCGCGATCCGGTTTTCCAAA
>JAYZCF010000014.1:0-14474 GCA_036338455.1 Planctomycetota bacterium | reverse complement strand
GACCATGCCGGTCAAAAACAGCGAATAGGTCAGTAGCGACGGCTTTGCCGCCGAGACCATCATCGCCATCAGGCGGCCAATGGTTGCCCCCGCGGCAGCGCCAACCAGTAACTTGATCGCCTGTCCGATCCACGGTGACAGATTCAGGGTGAGTCCGGGCAGATGATCGAGCAACAGGATGGGTTGCAGTGGCAGGTAAATGAGCATGGTGAGAAAGAAGACTAGACCGACAAAGAGGGCGAAGGTCCACCGGAGCGGTTGATTGTCCCACTCAAACAGGGCCAGCACCAACACGGTGCACATGAAAAAGGCGTGCAGGAAATACGCGCCAATGACAGGCCATTTGGGGTAGAGAATCACCCACAGGATTCCATCGTTGAAGACCCCCAGGGCGGGTACGTTGTTCCCACCGGTGACTAGCTCGTACAGGAAGAGCGAGCCAAAGATGGCTGCGGCAATCAGCTCGACCAGTAGGTAGCGAATCGAGATCGGTTCCTGGCAACTCCGGCATTTCGCCTTGAGATTGATGTAGCTGAAGATCGGTAAGTTGTCGATCCGGCTGAGCTTGGCTTGGCACTTCGGACAGCTCGAATCCCGCAGGCCAATACCTTCACCCTTGGGGACGCAGTAAGCGACCACATTCAGAAAACTACCAACACAAGCCCCGAGGTAAACGAAGACGGTGAAAATGCCAAACTTGGCAGCCCGGTATGTCATCTCGTTAAAGAGGTTCCAGTTGGGGTCCTGTAAGGCGAGTTTTTTTTCGTCTCCCTCCAGCAGGGTCCAAATCGAGTCGACAATTGGAATTGCAATAATGTACAGAGCCGCTGGTAAGGTGAGCGTCCCCCAGCCCAGGAGTTTGATGAGTGTGGAGCGAGAACAGGATTGTATCCACGCCTTTGTCTCATAGAAACAAGCTGCCACCAGGCAGACGAGAATAAGATAGGTTGGGATCCATGTTTTGATTCGGTCAGGATCTCCCAGGGAATGGTTCGGGTTGATCACCAACGCAAACAGGTTGGCTGTCATCGCGATCAAAATAATGCTGCGCACCGCGGGGTAGCCACATGAGCATAGTAGCGAAGCCAGCAATAAGCAGGCCGACAGGAGGGCGAGAATCTCAGCTTGTCCCTTCCCTACGGAGGCGGCAAACCAGAGCAATAGCAGCGGGGACGCGATCAGTAGCACCACGTAGGTGTATTTCGCTAATCGCGACGATTGGTAGGCATTGATTCGCTTCGACGAGAGGAGCCGATCCCTAAACCGAGTTGGGTTCGATTGCCATTCGGGATCGGGTTTTTCGTGGTCCATGTTGCTAGGATTTTAGCATGCCGCGTTTGAACCGTCGCCAGGTTCCTTTATGCTGAATGAACCGTTGTCAGCTCCCATATCAATCGGTTGTGCATCTTCACTGCAGCATCCGCAGAGGCAACCAAAGCGTCGATTGCAGAGGTGTGCCGATACGAGCAGTAAGCCCCCGATCGGCGTGATCCAAGGGGCCAGGAGCAAAAGCAAAGCTGCCTCTTCTTCCGCGGCGATGCCAATCCCGGAACCCTTGGCAAGAGACGGGCCAGACAGTGTGGTTTCGCTGGTTGCACAATCTTCGCAGTGTTCGCAAGCTGGTTCGGCCGTTGCCAAATGATTGTCGAGCACTTCACTCGAGGCACAATCTTCACACTGCTCGCATCCTGCTTCCAGGGCGGTTGTTGTACTGGATATCGCCAATTGGTTTCCGATCGGCTGGCTCGTTGCGCAATCATCGCACTCCTCGCACCCGGATTCCGCCGAAGCAACCCCCGATTTTTTTTCTTCACAGGAGGGGCAGCAATCACCCGCCCAGCCCATGGCCGCAAATGTGATCAGGCCGAGTCCAACCGTTGCAATCGAGATGGGAATCCAGCTGCCATGTTTTTTTAACCCGGGAATGAACGCCACGATGGCAATCAAAAAGCAGGCCAGCGCCATCCATTGGTGGAATCCTTCATCGGCCAAGAAGCTGAGGCCCAAGGCGGGTAAGTAGGCGATCACGAATGGCATCGCAGCGCAATGAATAGCGCAGCCTATCGATGCGACGATGCCAACCCAGTCCCTCCAAGCAGAGTTGTTCCAGAAACGTGGGCTGGTAGCGCCCAAGCTGATTCTCTTAAGGTAAGCCATTTTATTTCTGTTTAGCTTTTGTCTGATTTTTTCTGATTTTTTCTGATCCGATCCTAAGTTGGTTCCCTGATTTTATCGGGCCTGGATTCGGAGTGGTCGGTTGCCTCGCAATCGGTTTTCAGGCACCCCACCAAGAGGCCTCGGCGGTCCGGATCGCCCGGACCGCCAGATTGCCTCAATGGGTCTTTTACGAACGACGCCTTCGTACCATGATAGCAGCCATTCCAATTGCAAACATCCCTAAAGTGGATGGCTCAGGAACTGCCTCAACGGCACCAAATTTTGGCAGGGCAAATTCGTCAAATGCCTCTTCATCCATACCGTAATTCCAGATAATCCAGAATGGGTCGGAAGCCAGGTCCATATTGCCGTCAGCCACATCAAAATCGCTTTGCATACGGAATAACACCCCATAAGCACCGAAGGCCGCCGTATCGTCATCCAAAAGGTCGACAATCAGGTGGTCGTGGACATCTCCCTCGTCATCACCTAACCCGAGGAATTGAGGGTTCACACCCGCTTCGATCGAGCCGCCACTGAGGATCAGGTCCGCGGTGGTAGTTGAATTGTCGTAGACCCCAAGGCGACCTGCTGCCTCCAGCGAATCGGTGTTCGGGTTGTAGAAATTGACATAACCCACACCGAAGCTCGAATGGCTCGCCGCGTCCATGGCCTGCAGCCAAATTTGGTCGTTCTCATTGACCAACAGTCCCTCGGCAGAGGCGGTCGTGAAACCAGGTTCATCCGAAGCCCAGTCTCCAGGGTTAAACGGGTCGAGTTCTTCGAACTCACTCTCGTAGAAGAGAAGCCCATCGCTCGTAAATTCATCGTGTTCAATATCAAACGCCGTCGGGTTTGATACATCGTCGTAGCCAAATTCGACATCCCCGTCATGCCCGTGTTGGGCATAGGCGGAAGACGCCATCATGGCCAGAGCGATTGCTGTCACAAGCATTCGCAATTTCATTTTGAAATCTCCTGGTGTAAAAAAATAAAACAAAAAAACTAATCCGAAATCGATTCGATTCGGCCGTCGTCCCGACTGCCGGCGGCCCACCAAACTTCTTTCGAAACGGTATCTGTTACAAACCGTACTGATCCATCAACCAGCGCCATGTTGACGCCACTGGCGTGACGGCTACTGGCCGTCACGACAAAATCACCTTCATCCTTACTGGTGTTGTAATGCCCGATTACTGAATTGGGCGGTTGCACATGCATGTAAGTAGGCGCGACCAAGGGCATCCCACTTGACCACGATCGTCCAATGTGGGCTGATTCAAAAATATGAGCGTGCGAGCTGGACATCTGTTCTATGATTTCATCCAGTCCTTCGTACCGCTCCAAGATATGCAGCGACCGGAGACGTTTGTCACCTTCATTGATGGCTCGCGCGCTGTTGCCTGACTGGATCAGGCGCTCGGCTAGCAGGGCTGTGTTGGATGTGCCATCAAAGAAACTGTTCATGGCGACCTGTGGAGTGTGCCAGGAAACGGGTGCCGCCGGGTGGACCAATCCGATCGCACCGTTGTGACGGCCGGGGGTGGCTCTCTCTTCGGCGTAGCCGGTGGCGTAAGAAGGCCAGCCGGCATTGCCGGCATAACTGCTGGGGGCTGGGTTGGCCGATCCGAGGATGATCGCATTTTCGAGATTGGGAATGTCCGAGGGGCAGAGGAATGTCGACACTTGGGTCGCCACGGCCAGGGCATTGGGGTGTGTATTGCTGACCTTGTAGCTGTCGCCATCCCCGTTGTTGTAACGAAGGTCAAAAGAATCGTGCAGATTGTTTTGCTCGATATACGGCAACAAGGGGACGAGCCAGCTGTAGTAGCCTGTTCTGTTGCCACCCAAGTCAGAGTCGAAAACTCCAGGGCCGATTTGATTGACGGGAAATACTTGATTGGCCGATTCATAGTTGTGCACGGCCAAGGCAATCTGCCGGACGTTGTTGGCACAGGCGGTTCGTCGCGCGGCTGCGCGTACCGCCTGTACGGCGGGTAAGAGCATGCCAATCAAGATTCCGATGATGGCGATCACGACCAGTAGCTCCACCAGCGTGAATCCGCTGGAGCGGGTCGATTGAGAAGGGGATTTTAATAACACGAATTGCTCCTGAATGAGATATTTGATGAGTTGGAAAAATTTCCTGGGTGGTTTTTCGTTGGAGTCAAATTCTTTTGGTGTTCCTCTAAAGCCGTCGAGGGCGTTCCGCGTCGTCCGAACGGAATGTCGGGCCGCCCGATTTCAGCAGGCACCCACGACGGGGTAAATCAGGCCCGGGGCCTCTGTTCACATTTCGTTTCCGATCCTGTGCATCTAGGCGGAAACAGAATGCGCCTTGGTATCTTCATTTACGTTTGTCAGCCACGATCTCCGCCTGTTTTCCGCAGTGGGAAAATGAGAGCTTCGTAGCGACGCAAAAGAAGCGGAACGCTTCAAGCCGGTAAAGGCAGCGCGCCCAATCTTGGGGGCCTGCAAATTACCGGGCGAGCGCGCCATCGAATACTAAGCGCAAAGAGGTGGGCCGCGAGCGCTCGGGGCGCAGGGCGTGCCAAAGACGGGCGCGGCTTGGAGCGTTCGAGTTGGCTGGTGTGCCAAATCGGATTCCAACGGAGTGGGCCAGTCTGCAGTGACCTGATACTGATCAAAAAATTTGCAGAGGGAACAGTCATGATCCGACCCGATGGCAAGATGCTGTTCCGAAGAAGTCGTAAGGGGTGCGTGGCAGGAACAACTGCCTACATGGCGAGCGTCGCCACTCAAGTTTTGAGACGCCGAGTGAATACCAAAAAAGGGGGCGTGATGCAGCGAAGAACCTAGGTTCAGTAACAGAACCAGGTATCCAGTGAAAACCAAAACTGCAATTCGCGGAACCCGCATGGCCCAACCAAAAAAATATTCGTGGCACCCTAACTTGGCCTAGTATTATCGGTTTTTTGGGGTGGTCAATAGCTTGGGTACTGAATCTCCCGGATTTCGTGGCAGCTTTACTTTAGCGATCCATATTGATTATGGCTTGGTCCGTTTTCGCTGTCAGGCCGGGACTTCGGGATCGCGAGCGATGCTGCTGAATTAACACAAATGTGGGATAGAAAACAAAAATACGGGACCTGAAGTGCGGTTATGTTCGTTCTTTGCCACGGGCGTCTCCTTGTCCCGATCCCTTCATTTCGTTGACGGGGCCTCTCACAGGGCGAGTCACCACGAGGCATTCTCCAGCTGCCGGTATTTTGCGCTTAGATGGCAAACTGACGTCGGCCACGACGGGAAACGAAAAACAGTAACGCAATCCCTGCCAGCGCCGCACCGGGCTCGGGTACGGCTAACAGAAAATTCCCATCCGAGCTCAAATCGTAATTGCGGAAATGACGCGTCTGTCCATTGAACGTAACGGTAAAATCGTAGTCTCCGCGGAAGAGTCCTTCGGGCGCCGTCCACTGGCCCTGGCTGTTGAGTTCGAGACCATCAAGCATCGGCATCCATTCACCTCGCACGAGGTCAAACCAAGGGCTTGCTTCTTCTTTGATGTTCCAGTCGGCATCAAAGAGTGGCGCGTTTCCTCGCCAATGGCCAGGGTCCCAAGGCCCCCACATAATAAAGCCTTCCACGGCCGGGTTCTCAAATGCGGCTTCTAGGACGTCGGAAAAAACTTGCTCTTGTTCCTCCGGTGTTAATTGTTGCGCATCATCGCGGGAGTCGAATTCTGTAATTTCGATCCCCAGTCCTGTCTCTGCCAGGATGTTCAAACGACGACTGATATCCGCCTTGGAAACATCATTGCGCGACATATGAGCCTGAACTCCAATCATGTCGATTGGTGCGCCATTGTCCAGCAAGGCATTGATCTGGTCTCGAAAGGCGATCGCGGCGTTGTCGTTACCGGAATTTAAAATGTTGAAATCGTTGATCGACAAGACTGCATCAGGGCGGAGGGAATCGGCCCGCACAAAGTAATCGGTTAACGCATCCGTCTCGTTGGCATAGATGCCAGCATCGACAAATGTCTTAGCGAAATAGTCTTCGTGCAGTGGTTCATTGAGAAGTTTCCAGCTGTTAATGGTGGGGCCTTCTCCAAAGTCGCTGTATCGCCCCATGATGCCACTCCCGCTTAGCCGGTCCTTCAACAGCGCGTTGTGAAATTCGGTGGGGTCTGGGTTCGCTGCCGAACGAAACTCCTCTGGCGTTGGCCACGCATCGCGCTGCCATACCACCGAGGCTCCGGACACACCGAGGCCGCCCGCTTGTGCCAGCTCGATGGTTGCGTCTGGTACTTCAGGGCCCTTACGGTTGTAAGCGATCCACTGCATTCCCGTTGTTGGGACGACGTGATTGAATTGCTCAAAAACGACTTCCCGATACGTTAACGCATCTTGCCAGGTGGGCGTGTAGCGTGGTTGACCGAACTCCGAGAGATCGGGCAGCAATGCTTGTTTCTGTGAGTCCGTCAGCGATTCGAACTCGGTTTGACTGATTGAAAAAAAACGATCTCGGATCTGGGTGCCAAACCGGAAGGTATGTCGTTTCATCTGGATGCCCAGAACGGCATCACTGAGTGGGTTCCCGTTCCCGTCGACAACCGTCACGGTCAAATTAGATTTGCGGTGCGAAAGGTCCTGGCATTCGCTCGAGCGTACCCAGAGGGCGCAAGACAATAGGATCGCGATGGTTGTCATCGAGGTCCGGATGCGAAAAAAAACGATGGGCATGAGTTGGGGCGTGTGGGTTGGGTGCGGGGGCGGTGGGAAAACAACAGCATAACCCAAATCTAAAAAAAACAAATCAAATCCGTGGGCTGACGTTTCAGCGATGGGACGAGGTCCCTCCCCGCCCCTTTCATTTTGGCCAATTTTCAGGACAGACAATCCGGGTTAAACGGTGGGAAAGAAAGCTGGAAATTGACGAATTTCCAGGATGTTGGTGCTGGCTCCGTCAGTCTGCGGAAACTTTTTTCGTTCCGGGAAACAGGAAAAACAACTTTTCCCGATTTGCCTGTCGCTCCCAAGGCCCTGTTGTCGAATCCCTTCTGTTCCTCTTTTCGTAACCATGGAGATGACCATGAACAAATGTATCTTTTCGCTTCTTGCCTGCTGCCTGGTGATTTCTACGACGGGCTGTATGACCTACCCGATCAATAATGCCGAGATCCCTCATCGCACGACCCATTTTGAGGGGTTTGAGCTGGAGCCAGGGAAATGCGTTGACATCCAGGCCTGGAATGTCTGGTCTGATCGTTGGGAGACCATTGCTATCGCATTTTCCCGCGAGCCTTATTTCTGGGAACCACCGATCCTTGACCCGGAGACCGGCAAGCAGCTCTACCAGTGGGAAACTTGGCCCGTCTGGATCGCACCCCGGGTTTGGGACGCTTGGTCTTATAGTAACCGGTTCGGGTGCAAGATACGGGCGCTCCGTGAAGATGGTCGGCCGATTCAAACTTATAATCACCGGCCCGACTGGAGTGACTCGGGGGCCCTCGATGACTACGGCCGAAATGGCAATCCAGAGGATTTTATTTATCTCAGGTCGCGTTAAAAGCAAGTGGATGATGCGGGCGTGAATCAATGGGACAGGCGTCGACGAAACGGTCGACGCCTGTTTTAATTGAGTGCCGATCAAGCTGCGACTAGCCGCCGTTGAGGTCGATCTGTTGCTGCTGTAAGCTTTTGACCAGGCCCAGAACATAGCGCATCTGCTGCTCGGTTTCGTTCAGGTTTTGATTGGCTGCCAAACGGTCAAGCTGATGGTTGATATCGGAGAGCGTTCCGAGTGCCTGCATGGCGCCTTGACGCATGTCGACCCCCGCTTCCCGCTCTAGCAGTGGAAGCAACTCCTCAGCAAATTTGTCCGAGCCATCTTCACTTGTCATGGAACGGATTGCCCTTTCCAAATCGGGGCGATTGGCCTGCAACATCTCCTGGAACTTGGCATGGGTAACGGTGCTCGCTCCGGTGAGTTGCTGGTCGATGTTTTTCTTGAGCCAGCTTTCCAGGCTCTGCCGACCTGCCGGGATCTGTTCGACTAATTCTTCACTGGTTTGGGCGGCCCAGGGTGGTGCGGATTCAATAATTTCATTCTCGGCGACCCGCTGCAGATCATTGAGTTGTCGGTCAAATTCTGCTTTGGCGAAATTGACCAGCGTGGTGGACCGAGTGACTTCGTTAAGCTGATAGTAACCGTAAGCGAAGTAGGTTGTGAGCGCCGCGAGAGCCAAGGCTCCCACCACGAGCGTGAGTTTCATTCGTCGCTGAATGGAGGTCCGTTTTTGCGATAATTCTGAAGTCAATTGTTCGACCGGTTGATGATCTGACGAGGACATATTCGTACTCTCCTGAATGTGGATTGTGTTGCTTGTGAAAACCAGATTGCCCCTCAAGGGGTATCACTACTTTGGGTCGTCTGAATCTTTGAGATTCGTTGCGGGCAGATTGGGTGACGCCAAGAGACTCAAATTACTCGCGGGAGCGCCGGGTTCGCTCGACGTGGCATCAGCGAGCGGCCCCGATTTTCGATGTTCAGACAGCAGGCCTGCTACGACATAAGCGTTGTCTTTCAAAGAATCTCCACCCGCGTCGGCGGCGAGCATCTGAAAGAGTTTGGCGGTTTCAGCTGCCAGCTGTTTGGCCACCGGTGCATCGGGCTTTTCAGGCCGGAGCGCTGGGAAACGATCGATATTTTCGACAAGCTTTTCATACTCCATCTCAAAATATTTGACGTAATACCGCCGGCCAATTTTTTCAAAGGCGGCTTCCAGATTGCGTTCGAAATTTGCTCTGCGTTGCGGGTCCTTTAGTTCCGGAAATTCTTGGACCAGAAGCGATTCATTGTCCTCTAAAAATCGGACATGCTCTTCTCGAAGACGTTGCTCAAGATAGGCGGCAAGGGATTCCCCGATGGAATCGCGTTCCTGCTCCAGAACCTGCAGGTACCTGGAGGAGTCGTTGACGAGCTGGTCCTGAAATGCCCGGGCGACCTGCGGGCCGGTTTTCTCGGCAACTTCCCAGGCAGCTTGCGTGAGTGGCTCCAAAAATTCGTCTTTTCGTTCGAGTAATAGCTGCTGGGTTTCTGCCAAGCGCTGATTCTTGATTTCCTCAAAAAGAGCGTAAAAACAGGTCCCCGTGCCCAGGATAAACGCGACCGTGGCGACCATTAGGATGTGGCGCACGCGGGTTGACCACTTCAGCGCCGACAACAGTTGACGGGACTCCGTTTCGAGGCGATCGATCGGCTCGGCGTGATTTTCAGGTTCCTGCATCATAAATCTCCGTGTGAAAAGGTGAATGACTTGGACAGGCAAGCTGTTATGCCTCGGGGAACCGCTGCACTCGTTGGGGCGGCCCGATGCTGACTTGGCTGCGAACGTTGATAAGAGTTGATGAGCTTCTTGGTTTCCGCCGAATAGGCGTTGCCTGAATATTGCCTCGAATCCCGGTAAGACGTTGAATCAACCAATCCCCATGGCGGAATTGCCAGTCGAATTTGAGGCGGCCAGTGAAACCAAAACGAAAAGTGTACGGCCCGTTTCCCAGGCCGTTATGAAGAGAGGTTAGCGTACGTTTTGAACGAAGCGGAAGAAAAAACGAAAAGGGGGAAGTTTTGTTGCCCGCGACGCCCAAGGCGTTATCACCGCCAGAGTTTTATAAGCGGCCCGGCTTTGGAGGTGGGGACAGATCAAACCGCGGCTACCAAGTCGAGACGGGCGGCCAGGCTTGATGTATATTGACGTCCAGTTCGTTCCCTAACTTGGAATCCCGGCGTGAAAATGAATTGGGCGGAAATTCGCAGTTCCTTTTTTAGGTCACTGCTCCCGGTTGGATTGACTTACTCATCGGCCTTGATTGGAATCACTTTTTTTTCTGGGGAAGAAGCGGAGTTCTTGCAAGCTGAAAACTCCGCAGGTCTCGGGCTCTTTCTCGTGCCATTGTTTACCCTGACGCATTGCGTGGTGCCGGTCTTTTTTTATTTCATTTTTGTCTCCGCCATCGTTGGAATGAAGAAGCAGATGAAAACGGCCGGTTGGGCATCGGCGGGATTTTTACCCTTCCTGATGTTCAGTGGCTTTGTTTATCTGCATATGGGATTCTGGTACGGAGTCCCAACTCTCTTGTTGGCGTATTCGACTGAATGGCTGACGATTCCGGTGGCCATCCTGCATATCCTGCTGGCTAAACGAGGGACCCGCACGTGGCTCTTTCTGGAGTACGGTTCGACTTCGTTTTCGCTGCTGCTGTTTCTCTTCATCTTCTCCGGCGAAGAATTTTTCCCCTACGGAGTCCTCGTGATGCTGTTCCAGATCTCGCTCCTGACGATTGTCGACTGGAAAGGTCGGGACCTCTGGTTGAAACTGGGCAGTGAGGAACGACGCGGGCACGAGGGTTGATCAAATTAAGAGGGCCTTTGGGTTGGTGGTGTTTCCGAAGCTGCGGCCGGTCGATGAGGCCCCTCCAAGATGAAGTTGCACTTAATTTTTTTTTTATAATTTTTCGGAGCGTCCGGTAAACGTTAAGTTTTTCAAATTGCCCTCGGATTGCCAGCATTTTCACTTGGAAGAATTTTGCCAGCGTGCATAATGCCAGAAATCATGGAGCAGCGGACGAACGGCCCGTTGTGAAATGCCTCCCCCATGCGGTTAGAAAATTGGCGGCTTCGGCTGCCGCTTCGAACTACGTATCCCACCTGAATGTAGAGCCCCACGTGAACCACGAAAAGTTTGCAACGCTCAATGCGGACTTGGAGCCGCTGCGAAACCAACTATGCCATCACGCCGTCTATTCTCTGTTGAATGACATCGATGATCTGAAATGCTTCATGTCCCACCACGTTTTTGCTGTTTGGGATTTCATGTCGCTGCTCAAGGCGTTGCAGCAGGAATATTGTAGTAGTCGGATTCCTTGGGTCCCGCATGAGAATCGGTTGGCGGCCCGGCTCGTAAATGAGATTGTCCTGGCCGAAGAAACCGATGAAGGGCCAGATGGAGAATACATCAGCCACTTCGGCATGTACCGCCAGGCAATGGGGCAAGTCGGCGCACCCAGCGAATCAATCGACCGACTGTTGGCCGAACTTGAACGGGGTAGGCCGATCGAGGTTTGCTTGGCGGAGGTTGACTTGCCTGAAAACGTGCGGGCCTTCGTGACACACACCTTTCAAGTAATCCAGTCTGGGCAACCCGAAGAGTTGGCCGCCGTTTTCCTGTTCGGTAGGGAAGACCTGATCCCCGATATGTTCGACCAAATCGTGGGTAGCCTGAATCGGGAACAGAAGGGCCAGCTTGCCTGTTTTGAGTACTACCTCAATCGACACATTGAGCTGGACGGAGAGACCCATGGGCCGATGGCCGAGTTGCTCCTGGCGAACTTGTGCGGGCAGGACGACAAGAAATGGGAGCGTGCTCGGAATGCAGCCAAGCATACACTTCAACAAAGAATTTTATTGTGGGATGGAATCGCTGAGACGATCTCACGAAACAGGCTGATCGGCGTCTAGAAAAAGTTGTTCGGGGCTCGTCATTTGTTGGCGTTTCAGTCAGACGCTCATGAGCCTTCTGTCATCCGATCGGCAGCTCCAGTGTTTGCTTCCGTCGGTTTCCTTGCTGACGAAAAAGCCGTTTGAGATGATGCCTCTTCCGGGTTCGGCAGAGCTGTTTCGCAGGCGGCCTGTTGCGCCCGCCCGGTGCTCTATCCTGGAGCTGATCCTCGGGGCGTTTTTTCAAAATAAAGATCGGGATTTAGCACGCTTTGCCGTTTCAGACGGGAAAACCAGATTGCCATGACGGATCTGGCTGACATAATTAGATGTTTGACGGCCAAATAGCTAAGGTTGGGGCGGTCCTAGATTCGATTTTGGATACAGGCTTCATTGCTTTCAGAACGGATGTTATGAGCATTTTTATTTCCAATTTTTTCCGTCTCGCGCTCTGCGGAGTTTCACTAGCTGCAATGGCTGTTCCTTTGTTGAGCGCCCACGGAGAGGACCTCAAGCCTGGCCAGGTCAAATTTTTTGAAACAAAGATTCGGCCCGTATTGGTCAAACACTGCTACCAGTGCCATTCTGCAGAGGCCGGTAAGACGAAAGGGAGTTTTGCACTGGATACCCGTGAGGGAGTTCGTCGAGGAGGTGATTCCGGGCACGGTGTTGTCCCAGGTGACCTGGACGGCAGCCTAATCATCAGTGCCATGAAACACGAGTCCTTTGAAATGCCGCCGGGTAAGCAATTACCTGCAAGTGTGATCAGAAATTTTGAAGCATGGGTAAAAATGGGCGCCCCCGATCCCCGGGGAGGAAAAGCCAAGCCCACGCGGAAGTCGTCGATCGATTTTGAGCAGGGTCGAAATTTTTGGGCGTTCCAAGCGCCTGTTAAAGTGCCCCCTCCCAAGGTGCAAGGCGACCGCTGGAAACAATCCGCGATTGATCGTTTTGTGAAGAAAAAACTGGACGACGCCGGTTTGCAACCGGTGGCCAAGGCGGATGAGGAGCGTTTGCTTCGTCGCGATTACATCAATCTGGTCGGTATTCCTCCGACGGAATCTGAGGTTCAGGCGTTTCTTGCGGACGGGTCACCGAAGAAAAGGGAAAAGCTGATCGATCGCCTGCTCGCGTCACCCCAGTTTGGTGAGCGTTGGGGGCGTCATTGGCTGGATGTCGCGAGGTTTGCAGAATCCAACGGACGTGAGAGGAATTTTCTATTTCCCCATGCCTGGCGTTATCGCAACTACGTGATCGATTCTTTCAACCTGGACAAACCCTTTTCCCGTTTTGTGAAAGAGCAGCTTGCGGGCGATCAACTCCCGCCGGTAGACGGCCAGGACGCCAATGAAGCGAAGGTGGCAACGGGCTTTTTGGCGATTGGCCCTAAACTGTTGAATGAGAGGAGCAAAGAGGTTTTTGCTATGGACATGGTAGACGAACAGATTGATGTGATCTGTCGCTCGACCATGGCGATGACCGTGTCTTGCGCCCGCTGTCATGATCATAAATTTGACCCAATTTCAACGGAAGATTACTACGCCCTGGCGGGCATTCTAAGGAGTACCCAGACCTTGTTCGGCCGCGCCGGAGGAGGGTCCCGGCAGGCATCCCCACTGATGAGCATCAGTGATGATCCTGCGAGTGAAAAGAAGGTGAAGCAGCAGCATTTTCAGAAAATCAAAGAACTGACGGCAAACCTCAACCAGATCAAGAAACAGGTCGAGAACCGAAACAAGGCTGCAGCGGCGGCGAACAAGGCAGCCAAGAATAAAAAAAGTCAGAAAGCAAAAACCAAAGAAGACCGAGCGAAGGCGCAAGAGAATGCCAAGAAGTTGGCCGATTTGCGACGGCGGCAAAGGGTGGTGCAGCAACAGTTGAACCAGCTCCGCCAGTCAGGGCCCGAGGGTGTGGACAGCGCTATGGGAGTTTCCGAGGGCCCCTGCATGGATTGCAATGTCCTGATCCGCGGTGAAGTGACCGCCAAAGGGAAGAAGGTGCCACGCGGCTTCCTGACAGTTCTGGGAGAGGATCGGCGAGAAGAGATTGTCGACCGGGAAAAGAGTGGTCGACTCGAGTTTGCCAACTGGCTCGTTTCTCCCGATAACCCGCTCACGGCAAGGGTTACGGTCAATCGAATCTGGCGCCACCTGTTCGGTGAGGGGATTGTCCGCACGGTCGACAACTTTGGAGAATCCGGGGAGCGACCGACGCACCCTGAATTGCTCGATTTCCTGGCCGTGCGACTGGTCGAGAACGGTTGGTCTTTCAAGAAGATGATTCGCGAAATCATGATGAGTGAGACATACCAGCTGGGGGGCGATTACGACGCGGATAACTATGCGACGGACCCGGATAATCGGTTGCTGTGGCGGATGAATTCGCGACGACTCGACGCCGAGGTTTTGAGAGACTCCATTTTGCTATCTGCAGGTGCACTGGATTTGAACCGTCCTGAATCTTCGGTGGTGGCCAAGTACAAGAGCACTCAGGGAATTGGTCGAGGTGTCACTGAAGATGCGTTTGATGTTGAAACGGACTGCCGAAGTGTTTATTTGCCCGTGGTGAGAAATGCGGTGCCAGAAGCCCTGCGCGTCTTTGATTTTGCCGAGCCGAGTATTTTGATTGGTGACCGAATGGTAACCACGGTGCCGACCCAGGCACTGTTCATGATGAATTCAGGCTTTGTGATCGAACAGAGTAAGAAACTGGCCGAGCGTCTCAATCGAAACGCGCAAGCCAGGGCCGAGCAAATTGTCACGGCCTACCAATCGGTAATGACGCGTTCCCCCTCGACGGAGGAGTTGGAGCGAGGGACACGTTTCGTAGAGGCGACACGTCAGAAATTGCTCGAC
>JAYZCF010000013.1:0-7571 GCA_036338455.1 Planctomycetota bacterium | reverse complement strand
AAGGCAAAGTCTACGTGATTGAATTCTGGGCCACCTGGTGCGATCCCTGCATTGCCAGCATGTCCCATCTCAGCAAACTGCAAGACGAATTTGCCGAACAGGGTGTTCAGATCATCAGTGTCAGTGAAGAAGACCTCCCTACGGTCGAGGCATTTCTGGAGAAAAAGGCGAAAGGGCAAGAGCAGACATTTGGTCAATTGACCAACAATTACTGCCTGACCACAGATCCGGATGGCTCTGTGCAAAAGGCGTATATGCAAGCTGCTCATCAAAATGGAATTCCAACGGCTTTCATTGTCGGCAAAGACGGAAAGATCGACTGGATCGGCCACCCGGTTGAAATGGATCAGCCGCTCACAGCGATTGTTGAAGACCAATGGGACCGGGAAGAATTTGCCAACCAGTTCAAAGTCCGTCAAGAAATTGATGCCGGCATGCAACAGGCCATGGCCCTTTTACGCGAGGGGAAATTTCGCGAATCACTCAATTTAATGGATACGATGATCGAAAAAGCACCCGACGGAAGCGACATCGATAGCCAGGTGAAAATGATTCGTTTTTCCATCCTGATTTCCACCAACGACCCTCGCTCCACCGAAGCTTTCCACCAAATGATCGACGAAAACAAGGAAGACCCCGGTTTACTCAACCAGCTAGCCTGGGGAATTGTCGAGATGAAAGTCGCCGGGGAACAGGTCAACCCGCCGCTGGCTGATGCGGCGCGGCGCGCCATCGATCTGGCAGTACAGCAAACACCTGATGACGGGGCGATTCTTGACACCCAAGCCCACTTGGCATTGATGCAAGGCAAGATGGATGAAGCGATCGAGATCCAGACCCGGGCCGTTGAGAAAGCCAAACCGGAAATCAAAGCGGATCTGGAAAAGTTCCTGCGAGACCTGAAATCGTTGAAGGAAGAACGGGCTCAACAAAACGTTAAGCCGGGAAAAGCCGACAAGGGGAACGGCTAGGGCATCGATTGCGTGTTCGCTGTACTGTTCCAATCTTACAGGCGCAGATGAATTTGCCAGCGGGCATTAGAATGACCGCGCAGGGGAGGTTAGCCGGAACCTGCGGTGGTACGCTCGAGAAACGGCAAGTAACCTCAGGCGTTCCCTTCCCATTCTAACAGCCCAGCGACGAAATGGTTGAAACGATGCGATTCAAAGCTTTATGCCTGTTCTTTCTACTGATCACGGCACCACTGAGCCTGACAGCCGACGAGCGCCCTAACATCGTTCTGATGATGGTCGATGATCTCGGGTTTTCCGACCTCGGTTGCTACGGGGGTGAAATCGACACTCCGCACTTGGACCAACTCGCTCGAAATGGTTTGAGGTTTACCCAGTTCTACAACTGTGCCAAATGTGAAACCACGCGCTCCACACTGCTCAGCGGTCGCTACTACCCGGAAGTCAACAACCAGAAATTGGAAAATTGCGTCACGATTGCTGAAGCCTTGTCGGATGCCGGCTACACGACATTAATGACGGGCAAATGGCATCTCGATTCCTTACCCAATGCGCGCGGCTTTGATCGCTATTTTGGCCACTTGAGCGGTGCCACCAATTTCTTCCGCGGTGACAATACGTTTCGTTTGAACAGTGAAATGTGGCAGGTGCCGGAAAAAGGCTTTTACACGACCGATGCGAATATCGACTTCGCCATCGATTTCCTCCAGCAAGCAACTCGCCCCGACCGGCCCTTTTTCCTCTACGTCGCATTCAATGCTCCCCACTACCCCCTCCACGCACCTCGGGAGGACGTCGAGAAGTACCTGGGACGGTATACAGGCGGATGGGACCAATTGCGAGAGAGACGATTCGAGCGGCAATTACAACTTGGCCTGCTGGACCAATCTGTTCACCCAGCCGGACGCCCGGAAAATGTGCCCGCCTGGGATTCCCTCGATGAAAGGGAACGCAAGACCCAGGAACTGATGATGGCAACCTACGCGGCGATGATTGACCGAGTCGACAAGAATATAGGGCGACTGATGGCCGCCCTCGAGGAACAAGGTAAGGCGGACAACACAATCATCCTGTTCCTCAGTGACAATGGTGCGTGTCCGTTTCAGAGGACACAGGAACGAACACGTACTAAGAACTTGATGCCTTGGGATCCGGAGTCTTACTGGACTTACGATCAGGGCTGGGCTCACGCTTGCAACACCCCCTTCCGAGAATACAAACAGAACCAGCATGAGGGCGGAATCACAACGCCCATGATCGTTCACTGGCCAGGACGGATCCAACAACCGGGGCGAATCACCCCGCAACCGGGCCACATTGTCGACATCATGGCAACCTGCTTGGACTTGGCAGGCACCACCTACCCCACTGAATTCCGTGGCCGAAAGGTCGGTCCCGGGAGGGGAACCACTTTGCGACCAATCCTTGAAGGAAAACAGCGCCCCAAACAGGACTTTTATTTTTCGTTTTACGGCAAGAATAACGCCTTGCGTTCTGGGAAGTGGAAACTGGTGAACAAAAACTTCCAGCCGTTTGAGCTTTACAATCTGGAGAAAGACCGGACGGAACTGGTCAACATGGCCCAAACGCACCCGGAGCAATTCCAACGAATGAAACGGCGTTGGGATGTTGTGGCGCAGAACGTGGGTCAGGCTGAAAAAAAGAAAAAGTCGAAGCCAAACAACAAAACCGGCCGGGCTGCGGTATTCCCCAATTGGCAAAAATACGCGGTCCATCAACGGCGCCCCAACAGTGGCTGCATCCCTACCGGCTATGAGATGATTCTTCGCTCGGCGAAGTTGAAACAGGTCAATTTTGACACCTTCCAGGACGACTTTGACCTGGACAAAGAATTAGGCGACGGGCAAACCGAACCACGAAACAATTTTGTCAGCGTGGCGGAAGCTGTACGTAAAAAGTACCCCCACATCCATTTCGAACAGCGGGCTTTCGATACCGGAAGTGAAAAACTGGACTTCATCGAACAGCATTTGAAATCTCGCCAACCCCTGCTGGTCTCCCTGGCAATGGTGGAGAATGGGCAATTAAGAGGATGGCATATCATGCCCATTGTCGATGCGGATGCAACGCGCTACCGTCTACTGGAGTACGTCGATGCAAACGGCAAAAAGAAAACCCGATGGATCGACAAAAAGGAACTAGCCAGGCTACACGACCAATACCCAGGGGGTAAGGATGTGGCCTACCTGAAACGTCCTTGACCAACGGCACCCGCTGCCCCGTTCACTTTCCACCAAAGACCAACTGTCCACTGGAATAGGAACCACCAAAATTCTTATGCACCGAAGCAACCTGCATCAGTGCCGATTCCAGCTGCTGTTCGGACAGTGAGTCCAGCGGATGGATAAAAGCACCCCAAACGGTTTGATCGTGAATACAATACCGGGCATCCAGGGTACGATCAAAATTGGCCGACAAGCACTCTTTGAGAACTTCCTCCGTCAGTTCGTCGACGTTGGCAATCGGTGAGATAAGACGCAATCGATTGTGTTTTTCATCCGTGATGCAGTACATCAAAACGGAATCCAACTGGAAACGCCATGCTCCCAGCACTCCATCGACATGATGCCCGAACATGCGAATGATCCGGTCTACATCTTCATTATTCATGCCAGGCAAGCTGGTTTTACTTATCATCTTTTGGGCACCTCCGTTTTGCCGTCAGTCGTTGTTGGTATATGTTAGTTAACAGGAAACGCGTTTCCAGTAAATTCAGAGAGTATTTTCCACCCCCCCTCATTCAGACAATCCACTCGAAAAACAGTAGCACAAAGGGTTTACCCAGAATGAAATTGAATGCCGTCATTTCCCTGTCGTTTTCCCTACCCCTACTCGTCTGTCTGCTCGCACCGGTCCATGGAGAAACTCCCCGCTGCGCGAAATCAGCTGATTCACCACCGAATATCGTCTTCGTTTTCTCTGATGATCACGCCACCCATGCGATCGGCGCGTATGGCGGCCCCCTCCAACCGGTCAATCCGACGCCAAACATTGACCAATTAGCCAGGCAGGGGATGCTATTTCAAAATAGTTTCTGCACAAACTCCATCTGCGGTCCCAGTCGAGCCGTAATTCAAACCGGCAAACACAGTCACCTCAATGGCTTCATGGACAATGGAAACCGCTTCAACGGTGATCAACAAACCTTTCCCAAGTTGCTTCAAAAAGCGGGCTACCAGACCGCCATGATTGGCAAGTGGCATTTGGGAACGGATCCACAGGGATTTGATTACTGGGAAATCCTGAAGGGCCAAGGCGATTACTACAACCCGCTCCTGCTATCGGCGAAAGGGAATCGCGTCGTGGAAGGACATTGCACCGACATCGTCACGGACCTGGCCATTGAATGGTTGGACCAGCGGGAGAGCGACAAACCATTCATGCTGATGTGTCAGCACAAGGCGCCCCATCGGTGTTGGATGCCGGCCGCCCGCCATCTCGATCTCTACGCGGACAAGGATCTACCCCAACCGACTACGCTTTTTGATCGTTACGAGGACAACGCAGCCGTTGTACGTGATCAGGAGATGGAAATTGACCGCCACATGAGCACCGTTCACGACCTGTTCATGGAACCGGCTGAGGCGTGGATGCCACCCAAGGGACTCCCTACCGACCGGTCGGGGATACGCAACATGAACAAGATGACCCCTCAACAGTTAGAAAAATGGCATGCCGCCTTCGGACCGAGAAACGAAAAAATGCACCAGGCCCAGCTAAAGGGTGACGACCTCGTTCGCTGGAAGTACCAGCGGTATATCAAGAACTACCTGCGGTGCGTTCGGGGAGTGGACGACAGCGTCGGCCGTTTAATGGAGTATTTGCAACAGGCTGGACTCGAAGAGAACACGATCTTCATCTATTCATCAGATCAAGGTTTCTATCTAGGCGACCATGGCTGGTTCGACAAACGCTGGATGTACGAAGAGTCACTGAAGATGCCATTGATCGTCAAATGGCCGGGTGTGACCGAGCCCGGCAGTGTTGATAAACATATGGTTCAAAACCTCGATTACGCTCAGACATTCCTGGAAATGACGGGCACGCCGGCACCCGGCGACATGCAGGGGCGCTCACTGGTCCCCCTGCTCAAGGGCGAAGAACCGGAATGGCGAGACTCCATCTACTACCATTACTACGCCTACCCAAGTGTTCACATGGTCGCCAAGCATAATGGGATCCGCACCGATCGATACAAGCTGATGCATTTTTACCAGTTCGACCAATGGGAATTTTACGACCTCCAAACTGACCCGGATGAATTGACCAATCAATACGACAATCCGGACTACGCCCAGGTCGTTTCCGAGATGAAAACCCGGTTGAGAGATCTTCAATCTGGCTATGGAGACGACACGGTCACCGCTGCCATGGACTCGGCGTGGCAGAAGAAGCAACTCGGCTCTCGGAAAGAGTGACGAGCAAATGAAAATCATCGCCACGCCTCAAACCGGTCGTCGACCGAAAAAGAGCCAATCGGTCCTTTTTTCATCGATCAATTCATTCTGATAACTGACCGGCACTACGGTGACGTCTACCAACATTTTCTTCATCGCGTCGGCAAACGGTGAACTCTCAGCATACGACCAGACGGCCAGCACACCTCCCGGTAGCAGGTGTTGCCGCGCGGCTTCCAAACCCGCCACGGAATAGAAGGACAGATTTTCCTCGGCCAAACGCTCATCCGGGGAGTGATCCACATCAATCAGAATGAGATCGAAAAGGTCGCCCGGAGGATCCTGCAATCTTTGGTAGACGTCGCCTTGGCTGATTTCCAGACGGGCTTCGTTGTTCAGTTCAGCGGACAAGGGTACCAACCCATCCCGCATCCAATCGATGACTTGCGGCAACAATTCCACAACTTCCAAGTGAGCAACCCGGGCCGACTTCAAGGCAGCTTGGGCCGTGTAGCCTAAGCCCAAACCACCGACCATCACCTTTAGCCGATCCCCACCGTGCATCTCCAAGGCTCGCTCGGCCAAGATCCGCTCCGAGTCCGTATACAGACTGCTCATCAGAAATTCATGATTGAGCGTTACCTCCGTCACGAAGGTCCCGGGACGGGAAAGCAGTTCGCGGCGGCGCAGGAAGAGCAAGCCCAGGGGAGTCTGCTCGTAAGCAAGAATTTCAAGATTTAAATCGGACAAAGCGTGGCGACCTCGAGCAAACAGAAAGCGACAAATGGAGACCGGGCACCGACAGGAGCACGCCCGAGCAAATCGCGCCGAAAACCGGCGCCGCATCTTTACTTGTTCCAGGGAATGTGTCATACAATCGGCTTCCAAGTTTACCATGACACCTGACCGGATCGTGGCAGCATGCAACTCTCAGCAATCGATTGGGCCATTATTGTCGGATATTTCGTCCTGACGATAGGGATCGGCCTGTTCTTTACCCGCCGGGCCGGCCAGAACCTGTCCGAGTTCTTTGTTTCCGGACGGTCGCTCCCCTGGTGGATCGCCGGGACGTCGATGGTCGCTACAACCTTTGCTGCCGACACACCACTGGCCGTGACGGGATTGGTAGTCAAAAACGGATTGGCCGGCAACTGGTTCTGGTGGGCATTTGCCTTGGGGGGCATGTTCACCGTATTTGTTTACGCCCGTCTCTGGCGCCGCTCCGAGGTGATGACCGATGTGGAGCTGATTAAGCTTCGCTATTCAGGCCCCGCCGCCAGCGGTTTACGTTACTTGCGCGCCGTCTACGTCGCCCTGATCGTCAATCCAATCATTATCGGTTGGGTGATTGGGGCGATGTTGACCGTACTGGAGCAGACAGTCTTCTTTGACGAAAACGCGGCCGCAGAGGGGGCCATCTGGAGCTCCACTTCGCTTTCCTGGATCACGATCGTAATCATGTTGGCCGTTGTCGGAGTCTATTGCACCTTATCCGGACTATGGGGCGTCGCCTTCTCCGACATCATCCAGTTCTGCTTGGCGATGGGAGGCTGCATTTGGCTGGCAATTGTCGCCGTACAGCATGTCGGCGGTGTTGAGGTACTCAGCCAGCGAGTCGAGGCGAATTTCGGCAGTTCCGAGGCCCTCAGCTACCTGCCTGACTTCGGTGTGACCAATCCCTGGATGCCGATCCATGTTTTTCTGATCATGCTCACCATGCAGTGGTGGGCCACCTGGTACCCCGGCGCTGAACCGGGAGGTGGGGGCTACGTCGTTCAGCGGATGGCGTCGTGCAAGGACGAGCGAAACAGTGTGTTAGCCACGCTCTGGTACCAGATCGCACACTACTGCGTGCGACCCTGGCCCTGGATCATGATCTCGTTCGTCGCCTTAGCGATGTACCCTCAACTTCGAGAAAGCTACCTGGCCGACAACAGCTACGACGCGGGAGTCGGTTTCCCGATGGTCATGCGCGAACTCTGTGGACCAGGCCTGCGAGGCTTGATCCTCGTGGCGTTTTTCGCCGCCTTCATGTCGACAATCAGCACCCAAATGAACTGGGGAGCGAGTTACCTGGTTCGCGATTTTGTTCAGCCGCTATTCCTGAAAAACGCCAACGACAAGCAACTGACCCAATGCTCGCGAATCGTCTCTGTGGTCGTTTTGCTCGTCGGCTTAATCG
>JAYZCF010000012.1:0-9720 GCA_036338455.1 Planctomycetota bacterium | reverse complement strand
CCAGCGGTAGTCAGAACGTATCGATTATCAATCAGATGCAGCAGATTGCCGATCGTTTCGCGCCGCAACAGGATGGACTCGGAGTGGGATTGCAGGATTTCCATTCCCTGCGACAGGCGTTGAATTGTGCTGCCGCTGATCAACGCCCCCTGGTCGTCGTCCATACTGGCCGCGCGGACCGCTCAGCGGTTGAGAGTAAACTTAAATCATTGTTTGAAGATGAACAGATCATCGGGAAGTTTCATCTCGATTTTGTTGATCGTCGAGTGGATCGTGGATGGGAGTCAACGCTTAACGCAAAATCGCAAGCACCCGCCATCCTGATTGTCCGCCCTGGTCAATTCGGTTTGGAGGGGCAAATCCTCAAGCAAGTCGCAGTGGACGCCAATGCTGCTCTGATCAAGCGAAGTCTCTTGGAAGCCAACCGTGAATATGCCAGCGTTGAAAGTCGCAAAGATTATGAACAGCACGTTCGTTCTGGTAAGCGGCGGCGGGTTGAATTCGAAAACGAGATCTCTCGCGAGGGAGCGATCGATTACCGTCCGAATCGACAGCGGAGAGGGCGTTAGACTGAGCTCCTACGTACGGGGGGGGACTGACAAGGAATTCGCCCTCGAGTCCCTCAATGAGGGCTGCCCTCTCCCAAAAGGGTCGGACTACCGGTTGCCCCACCGGAGAGGTAAACTGGCAGATAGCTCATTGTCGAGCATTGTATCCAGTCCTTCCCCTGATCTGTCTCGAGGTTTTCCATGCGAAAACACCCCACCAGGCGGCAGTTTGTCAGTCAAACATCCATGGTCGCAGCCGGCTTGCCTTGGCTGCACCACCCGAACCGGGCGTTGCCCGCGGCGGAACGGCCCCGCATGCACGTCGAAAGAGCTGGAATTGCCGCGATCGGAATGCGTTACCAGGGGAGCGTAATCACCGAGAAGGCCAAACTGTACGGGGATATTGTCGCGATTGCCGACGTCGACCGGCATGTACGAGAACAGGCGCGGGCCAGTTTTGGAAGCAGCCCCCGCATATACGAAAATTACCGCGACATGCTCGACAACCCGGCCATCGATGTCGTCCTGATCGGGGCACCGGACCATTGGCATACACGTATGCTGATCGATGCCGTTGCTGCTGGCAAAGACGTCTACTGTGAAAAGCCGCTTACCTTAACGATCGATGAGGGGAAGGTCCTCCGTGATAAAGTCGGCCAATCCGACCAGGTCGTGCAGGTCGGGACGTGGCAAAGGAGCGACTCCCGTTTTCGAAGGGCGGTTGAGATGGTTCGCCAAGGGAGGATTGGCAAACTCCGCAAAGTCACCTGCAACACGGACAAGAATCCTAAAGGTGGGCCATTTCAAAAGGCTCCGGTACCGTCTCACATCAACTGGGATTTGTGGCAGGGACAGACACCCGACGTACCCTATATTCCCGAACGCTGCCATTACACTTTTCGATGGTGGATGGAATACTCAGGTGGCAAAATGACCGACTGGGGAGCCCATCATATCGATATTGCCCAGTGGGCAATTGACAGCCTCCCCGTCAAGGTAACCGCTCGTGGCGCGTTCCCCGAGGTGACCGATGGATACAATGTCCCGACCGACTTTGCAGCCACGATCCGTTATGCCAACGGGGTCGAGCTCCAGGTCGCCGACCAGGGCCGGCGGGGCATCCTGTTCGAAGGAGATCAAGGAAGGATCTTTGTTAATCGCGGTGCGTTGTCTGGTGCCCCGGTCGAAGCACTGGCAGACGATCCCCTCCCTCGAGATAAATACATGCTTTATGCACACGACAACTTGGAGCGACAAGAACGGTCAGGCAAGCTGGACGCGATCATCAATCATATGGGTAATTTTTTTGATTGCATCGACAGCCGCCAAACACCGATCTCGGATCTGGAAAGCCAACATCGAAGCGTTAGCACGTGTCATCTTGTCAATATTGCGATCCGCGTGCAGCGACCGCTGGACTGGGACCCGGTCCAAGAAGTCTTTCGCAACGATCCCGCGGCCAATGCCCACTTGAAGCGGGAACAACGCCAAGGCTTTGAAATCGGGTAAGCAGCGGGAGTAGACCTATGCAGGTTTCTGGAAAATCGGCTGAACCAAAAATCGACCGGCGGGAATTCGGAGCGTTCACCGCGGTAGCGTGTGCTGCGCCCCTTCTCGGTGCCGGATTGGCCAATCAACAGAAACCATTCGAATTGAACTACCTGTTGGGTTCCTGCCTCTATGGTTACCTGTACCTCGGCGAGATCCTGCCTGAAGTCCGCCAAACCGGAGCTGCAGCCATCGACCTGTGGCCCAAGGTGCACGGGAATCAACGGGAGCAACTGGACGACCTGGGAGAAGATCGGTTCGGTGAATTGCTGCAGAAAAGCAATGTCCAACTCGGTTGCCTTACGCAGTACAAACTGGGGCCCTTCGGTTTGAAAAATGAAATGAAGCTGGCCCAACGATTTGGCTGCACGACGATTGTGACCGGTGGCAGCGGACCTGCCGGACTGCAAGGCACCGCGCTGAAAGAAGGCGTCAGAGCGTTCATTGAAAAAATGAAACCCCACCTCGATTTGGCCGCGGCAGCTAACGTCACGATCGCCATTGAGAATCATGCTAACGGCTTATTCGAATCGGCCGAGTCTCTCAAATGGCTGGTGGAGTTGCGACCCAATGAACAACTCGGTGTGGCGTTGGCTCCTTATCACTTACCTCAGGACGCCGAGGAGATCGCCGCGCTGATCCGATCGCTCGGCAATACGATTGAGATTTTTTACGCCTGGCAACATGGAGACGGCTGTCACAAGCGTCTACCAAAAGAACAGGAACTATTGCAGTTACCCGGACGCGGGCCACTCGATTTCGAACCGATCCTACGGGCCTTGAAACAGGTGCAGTATTCCGGATGGACAGAGATCTTCATGCACCCTGTACCACGAGGCATACCGATCTTGGAAACGGCTACCCAAGTCACGGATGAAATCAACCGGAGCCGTGCTTACCTGGAAAAGCTGCTGGCCAAGATTGGTTGAAAGATCACCCAACTCGCGACACCTGCTTGGTACTCCCGCCTCCAGAAAAGCGGGATTTCAACTCAGAACGTCGTGAACGACGTGACCGTGGACGTTTGTCAAACGGCGTTCCAAACCATTGTGATAAAAAGTCAATCGCTCGTGATCCAATCCCATCAGGTGCAAAAGCGTGGCATTGAAATCGTAGACCGAGGTGGGATCGACAGCCGCCTTGAACCCAAAATCATCGCTCTCTCCGAAGCTGAAGCCCCGCTTCACGCCGGCACCCGCCAGGAAACAGGTAAACGCCCCCGGGTTATGGTCCCGGCCGGTCCCATTGGCCTGTAAGAACGGCATCCGACCAAATTCGGTCGCCCAAACAACCAGTGTATGCTCTAACATGCCGCGCTGCTTCAAATCATGAATCAGGGCTGCCGTCGGCTGATCCATGATCTCTGCCTGCATCGCATGGGTCTTCGCAATGTTGGCGTGTGAGTCCCAATTGGTAATCCCATTCCCACCGGCCGGGTCGCTCCCGTTGAACAACTGGACAACCCGCACACCCTGCTCCAGTAAGCGACGCGCCAGTATGCAATTTCGGGCATACTCGCCTCGCAACGGGCTACCACCCTGCACGCCATACGCTTTTAACGTCGCTTCGGTCTCGCCAGCGAGGTCCATCACCTCGGGTACCGAGGTCTGCATTTTTCCCGCCAGCTCGTAACTGGCTATTCGGCCGGCCAAGTCGGCATCTCCCGGAAATCTCTGAAGGTGCTGTGCGTTGAGCCGTTGCAATAGTTCCACCGTCTGCCGATCTGCTTCGGCCGACACCCGCCCCGGTCGCTGCAGGTTGGCCGGAGGTCGTTTAGCATTGAAATCGGTTCCTTGAAAAGCAGCTGGCAAGAAACCGTTGCCAAAGTTATTCTTGCCGCTGCGAGCCAAGCCGCGTGGGTCATTGATCGCAACGAATGCGGGCAGCTGTTGATTTTCCGTTCCCAAAGCGTAAGTCACCCATGCTCCGAGCGAGGGGAAGCCCTCCATCGTAAAACCGGTATTGAAGAAATTCTCTCCCTGCGGATGGGCACTGGTCTCGGTCGTCAGGGAGTGAAAAAAACAGAAGTCATCCACCTGTTCGGCCAAGTGGGGTAACAGTTCCGAGACCATCTTGCCCGTCTCACCCCGCGGTTTGAATTCCCAAAAAGGTTTCGCGATGTTCCCCGACGGCCCCTCAAACGTCACAGCAGGTAAACCGGGCGGCTTTTTACCATCCTGCTGAAACAATGCGGGTTTGTAGTCGAATGTGTCGACGTGGCTGACCGCCCCCGGGCAATAAATGACGAGCACCTGCTTGGCCGGCATCTCGAAATGGGCCGGACGCGGTGCGTAAGGTTGGTTGGGGTCGATGTCGGGACGAATGGGTACCTTTCCCCCGGCCGTCAGCGGCTTGTCATCGGCCAGTAACCCCTCCTGATCGAGTAGGCTTGCCAAAGCGATGCCACTGATCGACATTCCAGCCGTTCCCAGGAAAAAACGTCGATCGAGTAGGCGTCGGCCCTGATGGGAGAGTCGTTCTGCTTGATGCATGGGCCGATCCATTCTGCAATAAACCTACTGAAGAAGTGAAAATTCGTTCGCGTTGAGGAGTGCCCGGCAGACCATTGTCAAACCATGTTCGCGAGCCAATATGAGGCAATCGCTCGACTCGCGGTCCGAGGCATGGCGGCCTAATAGCAACTGAAAACAGAGCTCGATCGCCTCAGGTAAATCCTGGTCGGATGCCTCCATCGCCCGACCGGCAATTCGCTCGGCCTGGCTCATCACAAACTCACTGTTCAACAAATTAAGCGCCTGCAGGGGAGTGGTGGAAACAGGACGTTGAGGACGCACCTGTCCACAATCGGGAAAATCAAAGGCGGTAAACATCTGGTCGTCAACGCGCCGCATCCGCTCCTGGTAGATCATTCGTCGCCAGGTCGCAGGACCGTGATTATCAACCACTTCCCACTGTGCATACCGTTTCTTGACATTGTGGATCCGGTAGCCCTTGCCCCCAATTTGCAAGTCGAGAGAGCCGGATGCCTGCAGGATCGAGTCCCGGATCGCCTCGGCCGTCATCCGGCGTGGTGGAAAGCGCCACAACCAGCGAGAGTCAGCGTCCTTAGCGATCGCTTCGGCATTCGGTCGGTGGTCCTGGCGAAAGGCGCGAGACAGAACCATGTGACGCAGCAAGTGCTTCACCGACCAAGCGGGAACCTGTGAGTCGGCCGGTTCACGCAATTCGCTGGCCAGCCAATCGAGTAGTTCGGGATGCGTGGGCCGACTGCCGGCCAAACCAAAATCAGCCGTGGTCGCTACAATCCCGGTACCAAACACATGGTACCACAAGCGGTTGGCCGCCACGCGGGACGTGAGAGGATGTTGAGCATTGGTTAACCAATCGGCAAATGCCTGCCGTTTAGCCGGGCCGCTCGCATCGTGTGTCAAATCGAGTCCACCTTCGAGTTCTTCGAGCCCGGCCGCGTGGACCTCGTCTCGCGGATTCTCCGGGCTGCCCCGCTGAAAAACGTACGACTTGGCAGGTTCAATCCGTTTCCCAATAAAACTTGGCTGGGGCCCCTCTTCCGATAATTTCTCAATGGTCATCCCGATCGCATCCAAGGCTGGTGCGCGACTCGGGTGCTGGCGATCCAGTTGAGCCAGCCGTCCCGGGATAAATACCTTCTTCCATCGGCCTTCTGCATCTTCGGTTTCCACCACGAGCGGGCTTACGTTGAAACGGCCCATTCCTTCGAGGTAATCCGTCTGCATCACGTCCTGACGGTTGGAACTATAGCGCACCCGATTCACCACCTGCGGCTCGGAAAACCTGAACTCGACCCACGGTTTTTCCTGCCCTTCCTGTGGCCATTTCACGGCCCATGCCTCGGTCCCATACTTTCCGTCGTTAATTTTCCAGAGTTCGCCCCGGGGTTGCTCGTAATCTCGTATCGATGTTGCCTGGGTCCCAGCACTTGCCAAAGCAAGGTTCTTTTGCCATTGGCGCGGGCCAAGGATTTCCAGTTCATCGACACGGGCGCCTTTCCACTGAAAAGAGATTCGGACGGCTACGGTTTTGGTACTCGGAAAGTGGAGTTCGCGATAACCGTTCCAATCTTCCTGCCATGGCCCC
This sequence comes from Planctomycetota bacterium, assembly GCA_036338455.1. Taxonomy (GTDB): domain Bacteria; phylum Planctomycetota; class Planctomycetia; order Pirellulales; family Pirellulaceae; genus Mariniblastus. The sequence continues at coordinate 3,547 of JAYZCF010000012.1, read as the reverse complement.
GTTTCCCGCAAGATCGCTCGCTGCTTTGACAGTTCATCCCGCAACACCTTCGCCCGCAATCGCCTGGGGTGTTCCGACGACAACTCCGGGAAACGACTACCAAATTCGATGTCCTGGAAAACATCCGACATGGCGTAGTAGTCTCGAATGGAGATTGGATCAAATTTGTGATTGTGACATCGGGCACAGCCAATCGACAAACCGAGAGCCGAAGCCCCGACGGTCTGCAGGATCTCGTCCATCCGGTCCGCCCGCGCCTGCCGTCGCGCTACGGGTTCCTGCCCAACCGTGGCGACGGGAACGTGAGGTCCGGCTACCAGGTAACCGGTTGCCTCACCGACACCCATCCTGTCTCCGGCCAACTGCTCGCGCAGAAACTGATCATAAGGTTTGTCTTCATTGAAGGAACGGATAACGTAGTCGCGGTAAATCCAGGCATTCTTTCGATACAAATTACTCTCGGAGCCATTGGTTTCAGCCCAGCGAATCACGTCGAGCCAATGCTGGGCCCAGCGTTCTCCAAAATGGGGCGAGGCCAGCAGGCGCTCAACCAATTCTTCGTATGCGGCTTTCGGATCTTCTGCGTGGTCCCGCTCAAATGCCCGAACTTGATCCATCGTTGGGGGAAGCCCGGTCAGGACGATCGCGACCCGACGGATCAGAGTAGCGGGTGACGCCTCCTGGGAAAAACCGAGGCCCTCGCTCTGCAGACGCGCCAACAAAAAGGCATCGATCGGCGAGGAATCAGCTGCTTGCGGCACCGCTGGTCGCTCAATCGGCTGGAAGGCCCAGTGCTTCGATTTTTCACGGGTCACCTTCTCCATCTGCCCCGGCCAGAGAGCGCCCTGCTCAATCCAACGCTGCAAAGTGTCAATCATCTCCGGCGACAATTTTTCACCATCAGGCGGCATGGCCATCTCTTCGTCAAGGTGCTTAACCACCTCGAGCAGATAGCTCTTGTTGGTGTCACCGGGCACGATGGTCGGCTGACCGTAGTCGCCCCCCACGAGCATCGACTGCCGCTGGTCCAATCGGAGCCCCGACTCCTGTTCGTCGGCGCCGTGGCAGTGCCAACAATGTTCCTCCAGGATTGGCTGAACATCCCGCTTAAAATCGACTCGTTCCTGGGCGAAAACTCGCGACCCGGAAAGCATCATCAAACCGACGAATAGACAACAGATTCCGGAAAACATTGGGGCTGTCGCGCGTTTCATGAGAATCATAAAGTCTGTCAGGGGGCGAAGCTTACTGGCTGAAAAACCGATGTAAAATGAAATGGACCACACACTATTCTATCCAGAATCCCAAAAAAACAAACTCAAACGTCCACCTAACCCTGCTCGGGAACGACTGGGATTCGGAAAAGACTCCCCCCTTCCGTCAGGGAACTTGATGGATCCTGCGAAATTCCAAGAATAAATGGAGCTGGGCAAGTACCTTAGAAGAATCGCCCACATCACGAATATCACAGGCGCACGGACCCGTTAAGCATGAATCCCATCGGCAGAATTTTTTTACTCGTTTTCCTGCTGGCCAACCTGGGCGGACTCCGCACAGCTTGTTTGCAAGCCGATCAACCGAATGTTCTCTTGATTGTCTGTGATGATCTAAATGACTACGTTGAAGGCTATGACGGGCACCCGCAGACCAAGACGCCTAACATTCATCGCTTGAGCCAAACCGGCGTCCGCTTCCAGCAAGCTCACTGCAACATCCCGATCTGTGGGCCTTCGCGAGCCAGTTTGTTCACCGGAATTTACCCTCATCACTCCGGTTGCTTCGGGTTCACCCGCTGGAATACGTACGAGGTCCTGAACAACTCGCGGACCTTGATGGAGCATTTTCGTGCCAACGGCTACCAGACACTGGGAACCGGTAAGCTAATGCACCACTTTGACCGTGGTCAGTGGGAGACATTCGGAAACCGTGCGGATTACGGGCCCTTTGCATCGGACGGGCAAGAACGCATCGCCCACCCAGACGTACCAGCCCCCTATCGTGACATCGGTCACATCGACGGTTCCTTTGGTCCTTTAATCGATTTCCGCAAAAGGAATTCTCAAGAGGGGAAAACGTACCAATGGTTAACCGGAAGCTGGAACAATGTCCAACCGTTGATCCCGGGTGCCAAAGGACGAAGCGGGATGACCGCCGATGAAAGGAACGGACAATGGGCTGTTAACCAACTGCAAACTCTAGCTGGAGAAAAATCGTCGCGCCCCTTTTTCATGGGCATCGGTTTTATTCGCCCCCACACACCCCTGGTCGTGCCGTCAAGATTTTTTGACATGTTCCCGCTGGATACGATTCGCCTACCAGAAATTTTGCAAGGCGACGTCGCTGACACATACGCCCATACCGTCCGTGGTCTACCCTCGGAAAAAGAACCGAGTTCCGAGAGAACTTTGGATATGGGAACGCAGTTGTATACGCAGTTGAAGGCCTCCTACGACAAACCAGACGAGGGTTTGCGGCGATTTATCCAAGCCTACTTGGCAAGCGTGGCTTCGGTAGATGAGCAGGTAGGAAAGATTCTCGACACACTCGAGGCAACCGGTTTGGATAGAAATACAGTTGTCATCCTGACCAGTGACCACGGTTGGGGTATGGGGGAAAAAGACTATCTCTACAAGAACTCACTCTGGCAGGAGAGCACCCGCGTGCCATTGATCATTCGCGCTCCAGGTGCCACGGAGCCGAACGGAATTTGCCAACAGGCTGTCTCGCTGGTAGATCTCTACCCGACTTTGATCGAACTCTGCCAACTGAAAGGAGAGACTCGCAAAACCAAGGCCGGGCACAATTTGGACGGACATTCACTGGCGCCGCTACTATCGGACCCCTCAGGCGGAAAATGGTCGGGTCCCGACTCGGCACTGACCGCCCTGTACAAATGGCGAGCCCAATACGATCCAGCGCAGGAAAGCTACTCCCTCAGGTCGAAAGACTGGCGATACATTCGTTATGAGAACGGAAAAGAAGAGCTGTATCAAACGTCCACCGATCCTCATGAGTGGACCAACTTGGCGGGGCGCACTGATCAGCAATCGCGGCTGCGTAAGTTTCGGCACCAGTTGACAGACCGGCTCAACGCGCCAGCGGCAATGAGAATCCCCCCTCAACCTGCCTGGCAGGCGCAGGAGAAAGCGACCACGCCGGAAACGAAAAAACCTGATGCCGCCTTCTGGAAAGACAAGCATTTCAAGAAACACCCTGAAGCGGACACCAATGGAGACGGGCAGTTGAGTTGGCCGGAATTCAAAGCGCACAAGGCAAAAATGAATTCGGGCAAAACAGGCAAGGAAACGTAACTAGCCAACTACTTTATGGGGGCTGCGCTCTCCAGCGGGTGATTCGTTCGACTTGGCAGAAATGCCGAAGCCTGATTCGATGCTCAGCCCTCTGAGCCACCATCTTGGTTGAAATCCTTGTCACCAGCTGAACGGCGAGGCCCAGGAAAAAAAGCATTGGTCGATCGAATGTAGTCACGGTAACCAGGTCGACGCTCGGCAATATCCTTTTCCAACAGGGCCACACCAGAAACTTT
>JAYZCF010000011.1:0-5457 GCA_036338455.1 Planctomycetota bacterium | reverse complement strand
GCGGCGGTAACTGTCATTTCTCATTCTCCTGAAGGTTGTTGTTCTGTTGGTGATGTCTGCTGATGGACGCGATTGCCGTAAAATTAAGCGTCCGCTTCGGCTTTTTCTACAGCAGCTGCGGGTTCTTCCTTGGCTGCCTTGCTGGAATCATCACCTTCCTGCTTTCGTGTAACATTCTTGGCCCCAGCTACGACGGCATCGGCCAGGTGGCTGAGAATCAACTCAACGGAACGGATTCCGTCATCATTACCTGGGATCGGCAGATCGACATCGTCAGGGTTGCAGTCGGTATCGATCAACGCACAAGTCGTGATCCCCAGTAATTTTGCTTCGCGGATCGCGTTTTTCTCTTTGTTCGGATCGACCACAATCAGGCATTCGGGTAGACGGTTCATGTCCCGGATCCCATTTAAGTTCCGATACATCTTCCGGTACTCACGATTAAGCGAGGATTGCATCTTTTTGGAATAAGTGGCGAGATCATCACCAGAACGGATCGCTTCCAATTCTTCCAGTCGGCTCATCCGACTACGAATGGTTCGAAAATTCGTTAAGGCACCACCCAGCCAACGCTCACTCACGAACGGCATATTGCATCGCTCGGCTTCCCGTTGAACCGCAGCCCCTGCTTGACGCTTGGTGCCGACAAACAGAACCAGGCTGCCTCCCGACACGACTTGTGAGATATATTTTTTGGCCCGCAACAGCCACCGAACGGTTTCCCGAATATCGATCACGTGGATCTGGTTTCGGCGTCCGTAGATGTACGGCGCCATTTTCGGGTTCCAACGGCTAGAACGGTGTCCGAAATGGACGCCGGCGTCAATTAAATCTTGAACCAGATTAGACATAGAATTCCCCTGTTTCCCCAGCATTTTGCGATCCCTTGAAGCAGGAAAGGCGCTGGAAATCAGTAAAATGGAGACGGATAAAAGCCCCGAGAACATTCCTGCAGGGCGCGTACAGCCCACAGTCTATCGGTTATTGGAAAAACGGGCAATTGGTAAATTTCGGCGAAAACCCCGGCCTTGTGGGGCAGGCCCCAAATTTTTACCTTTCAACAGTATTGCTGGCCGAATTACGGGAGCGTGGGCCAAATGAGAAAACGTCTGACCGAATTTGGACACAAACTTCTTTCGGTCAGGATAAAGCGGCAGCTTAGCCAGGAAATTAGACGGATGCCCGTGACCCTGGCCAAGTACCATACCTTCTATCTCTGCAGGATGGGGCAGTGACTCTTTCGTGGAACGAGTTCCGCTTGCGATCGTTCCCGATTTGAAAATAGAATTGGTCCGGGCGCCTGCAGAGATAAGGACAAAGCGCAGGTCGCGGCTAGTCAGGATGATTGACGCTACATGACACATGAAATTACCTGTCGAGGTTGCGAGAATCGGTTGACCTTCACCGGGGACAATCCGGGCAAATACATTCGATGTCCCGATTGCGGTCATCTCACCATCATGGCGCTGGAAGCCGGGCCCGCTCTTGAACCGGAATCTTACTGGGCGGCCGAACAGGGGGGCGGTCTCGACGCTCTCATCGCCGGACTGGCCGGCATGATCATCGCCTTTTCCTGTGGTTGTTTAGCGCCGTTCATGCTGCCGGGGAATCTACTGGGGCTGTACGTCGCCTTTCGATCCCGCGGTCGTTTGAGGGGATAAGCTCTAGCAACCAATCTCGTGGCAATTCTATTAGAACTGTTTACGGCGTGGTATTACTGGAGCTGAGCGGCACATCTCTCTTGGCTAATTGAGAGCTCGGAGCGCGCAGCGTTTCATTATCGGCAGCGCCGTCGGCACCGCCGTTTTCTCTGGGGGGGACAGGAAGTGGTTTTGGGCTGGCAACACGCATTTCCATTTCGCTCACCGCTCGCACTGATCACGACCAGTTCGACCGGGACAGCGCTTTGACCGGAACTGGATACAGGTAACGAAGCCGCCATGGCGTTGGCAAACGCCGCAGCTTCGGCCTGATTCGGGGGAAGAGGGATCGACGTATTTGCCGTTAACGCCGGGCCGGTGGAGAGGTCATTTCCGATTGCGAAACTACTAAAGAGAAAAAAAGAAACGCAGCAGGCAGTAAGAACAGGGCGAAGCATGGGATACCTTGTCGAGGTTCAGGGTGATATGGCAAACATACTTTTTAGGCAAACAGCGCTTGAGGGATCGTTCTGACCGCTCGCTTGCTCATGATAGAGTTGAAACTTGTCGAGGTCCAGATCGATCGTCGCCCTGAAAACCTACAAACTCCCTCCGTTGCTTCGGTGGGTGGCTTGAGCCGCCGCCGGTTATTTCGTGTAACCCGCCCTTCTGGGAGGGTGTCCAGTGTGGGTTAATCACGCCATTTTCAATTTTAAGAGGGTGCAAGCCGAGTGCCGTCGCATGCATCTTAACCCTCTCAATCCACCCAAAGTCATCTCCGACGTTTTACGGCGGCGTCCGGTGAGGGCATTGCGAATTATCCTTGTTGTCGTAAATAATGGTAACCTCACCGACACCCCTTTCAGGCTCATGCGTCATGATCTCCGTCGTCAATCTGGTCAAACGATTTCCAACACGCAGCGAAGATGTCATCGCAGTTGACCACCTCACTTTCCAAGTCGAACCAGGAGAGGTTTATGGTTTACTGGGCCCCAATGGCGCTGGCAAAACGACCACTTTGCGGATGATCCTTGGATTACTGGTCCCCACAGATGGCTTGGCCGAAATTGCCGGTTACCGAGTGACAGATAACCCAGATGAAGTGAAACGCCGCATCGGTTACGCTTCCGCCTCGGTCGGCGTTTACCCGTGGTTGACGCCCAAAGAGATGCTGCTTTTCAGCGCCGACTTATACAATGTGAAACCTGACGTTGCCAGCCGCCGATTGTCGGAACTGACGGACCTTCTCGAATTGTCGTCCTTTCTTTACCAACGCTGTGCGACACTCAGCACGGGGCAGAAGCAGCGGGTGAATTTGGCGCGGGCTTTAATGCATGATCCGCCCGTGATGTTGATGGACGAACCAACACTGGGATTGGATATCGTGGCGAGTAAAGTCGTTTTTGATTATATCGGACATCTGCGGCAGCAGAAAAAAGCAGTGATTGTCTGCACCCATCGGCTCGAAGAAGCGCAACGCCTGTGCGACCGTTTCGGACTTTTGCACGAAGGGAAACTGCGGCATGAAGGTTCGCTGGAGGAATTAAGAGGAAGCATGGGACAACAGGACCTGACCGATATGTTTCTCGACTTGCTTTCCCAGGAAACTGAGAGTTCAAAAGACGACCTTTACGGTGGAAGGGCGTGATATGACGGTTGAGAAACAAAGTAATGAAACGACGCCCCCCTCTCTCGAACCCTCGTTCGGTATGAATGACCGTCAGTCCCTCGACTTCCCACGGCTCAAACGCTTGGCCGGCAAAGAATTGCTGGAAATTCTCCGAGATCGACGAACCATTATCACACTCGTTCTGATGCCGATTCTCGTTTACCCGTTGTTGGGCACGATTGTCAACAAGTTCATGTTGAACTCGTTTGCCAACCTGGAAAAGGTGGAATACTTCATTGCTGGGGAGTCCGAATTGGAGGCGGCTCTGCTGCAGCGTCGTGTCATGGCCGGGAATGCCATCCTCGACTCGCGAGCCACCCAATCTGAAAACGGGCAGGAGGCAGTTGATAGCCAAAACGCGGATTCAGGCAAAGTGGACCGACAACGCGTGGAGTCCTTAATACGAGGCAAGGTGAATGCCGAGCCGGAATTCCAATTCGTGGAAGCCAAGGACGGTGAAATCGACAAATACGTCCAGATGGGTGTGTTTGAACTGGGTGTCCGGGTGGTCAACAAAGAGATCTTGAGTCGGCAGATGAATGACTTTCAACCGGTTGAGTTCGAACTGGTGCAACTCGAAGGTTCACCTGCTGGCCAAGCGGCGTTCGATTATGTGATGGACCGATTGGAAGCGTTCAACCGAACTTGGGCGGACGAGGTCTTCCGGCTCAATCGAGTCGAAGTGCGTTGGCCTAATGAAGCGAAACGTTTATCTCTGAAATCCGGTGAAGAGGCTGGCCAAGGCAAGCCTTCCTTGCTGACTTTCATTCCGTTGATGCTGGTATTGATGACCATGACCGGGGCTGTTTACCCGGCAATTGACGTGACAGCAGGAGAACGGGAGCGAGGTACCATGGAAATCCTGATGGCGGCCCCCATTTCGCGAATGGCGTTGCTGTTTGGGAAATTCATTGCCGTCTTGGCGGTCGCCATGTTAACCGCATTGATGAACATGGTGGCGATGCTGTTGACGATCTATACCCTCGGTCTGGATCCACTGATATTTGGTGAGCAAGGACTATCATGGCTTACCGCACTTACCATTTTCCTGTTACTCCTCGTTTTTGCTTCATTTTTCTCCGCCGTCCTGCTGGCATTGACCAGTTTTGCCCGTAGTTTCAAAGAAGCTCAGGCTTACCTGATCCCCCTGATGTTGGTTGCCTTGGCCCCAGCAGTATTGAGTCTGTTCCCCGACATCCAGATGACCTTCGGTCTCGCCCTCGTCCCCTTGGTAAACATCATCCTGCTGGGGCGAGATCTGGTCGCCGGCCAGTTCGAAGGGGCGTTGATCATGGTGACGGTGGTCTCCACACTCCTTTACGGCTCGCTCGCCCTCGGGATTGCGGGCCGGATCTTTGGATCGGACGCGGTATTATCGGGGGGGTCGGTTAGTTGGACCGAATTTTTCCCACGCCGGGAAGACGTTTCGCTGTTTCCCACGCTACCGCTAGCCATGTTACTGTTGGCGGTACTCTTCCCTGCGTTCATCGTGATCGGTGGAATGGCCAACAGGTTGGATGCCACCATCCAAACACGGTTATGGATCAATGCCGGTGTCACGGTGTTCCTGTTTGTTGGCCTGCCGCTCATGTTCTGCCGCTTTTTCCGACTGAACGTCCGCACGGCGAATCTTCTGCTCGCACCGAGGGTGTTAGCCGTAGTCGGCAGTTTATTGCTCGGCGCATCGGCCTGGATGTTCATCTACGAAATTGAGGTTTATTCGCTTACCAATCAGCGGATGGAGGCGTTAAAGGAGATCTTTGATTCGATGAAAGTCGAATTGCAACAGATCCCTCTGGCGGTCAAATTGCTCTGCCTCGCAGTTGCGCCGGCGGTATGCGAAGAATTTACGTTCCGCGGTTTCCTGATGAGTGCCTTTCGTCGACAAACGCCCACGCTGATTGCGATTGGCGTGACCGCGGTTTTATTCGGGCTGTTCCACGTGTTTGTGCGGGATGCCTTGATGTTCGAGAGGTTGCTGCCGAGCACACTGATGGGGATCCTGCTCGGTTGGGTGTGTATCCGCACCGGTAGCGTCATCCCCGGTATGATTCTGCACACAATTCATAATGGCCTGTTGATCTGCTTGGCCCATTTTGAATCCGAATTGAAATCGATTGGATTCGGCGATGCTGAACAACAACACAT
>JAYZCF010000010.1:0-12806 GCA_036338455.1 Planctomycetota bacterium | reverse complement strand
AAAACTTAATCGGCCGATGAACCAACCTGAATTCGTGCGTTTAGGCAATGGAATCCATAGTGGTTTCCCCAGTTTTGATTTTGAAGTCGACGCCCATATGGTCATCCAGGGAGTCGCCGACCCCAACGCCAACGTCACACTAGCAGGGGAACCGGTCAAGCTGGAAAACGACGGCACCTTTTCAGTCAAGATCAACCTGCCGGATCGGCGCCAAGTATTGCCAATCGTGGCGGCCAGTCGCGACGGAACCCAGCAGCGCACCACCGTTTTGGCAATCGAACGGAACACGAAGGTAATGGAGCCCGTTACTCGCGACCTCGACGAAGTCTGAAGTAGGAATTCCGGGCTGGATCAGCAAGTCAACAGCAGCCCTTAATGATCCTGCGATTTGCGATACTGGTCCACAACGCCCTGTAGTTTCCTGTCTGTCATCGGCTTGCTGGAGTCGGCCAGTTTACGAAGAGACAGTTCCTGCCAAACGAAATCCAGACGATATTGCTCTCGGCTCATTCCCATTTCGCGCGTTTTGCCGGTCAGCCATTCTTCTACGGTCAATCCTGCCTGCTGTGCACGGTCGGCAATCAGCCGGTCAACTTCACTCTTCCATATATGCAGTTTTTGGCGCTCACACTCTTCCTGCAGGCCGAGAACGTTCCTCTCCATTTGCCGCTTGGCCATTTCTTTCCTGAGCTCGATGATGTCCGGGTGTCGTCCCCCCAGATTGGCCAGCAAGCTCAACTGAATACGCAGGTCCTCTAAATTCGTATCGAGGCGGTAGAGTTCATCGGAACCAATACGTTCCTGCTTGGCATACCTCTGCCAGAGCAGAATTTGTTGACGCAACGATCTGACTTCCGGATGGTTACTGGCAAACTTTAGCTGAGCCTTGGCTAATTCTATTTCCAGCGGGAAAATTTTGCTGGAAACCAGGTCCAGTTCTCGGTCGATGTATTTCAGTCTGACCTGTAATTCAACCTGCAATTCTCTTACGGTGGGATGGCGGCTTCCCAGGACTCGTTGCTGCCTGGCCAGTTCGTCTTTGAGTTCATCAATCCGCTGGAGCAACCTAGCCTGAGATGGAGTGGGCATCTCATCCTGAAATGACACAGCCGCGCCAAATAGTGCACCGAGCATAATGCCTCCGTTAAGAAACGAAAACGTGAGCAGCAAAAGGGAAATCCAGCCCACCGATCTCCGGGCAGATGGGAAGAAAATCGACAGATTGAGCATCGGGAAAACATCCTGAATTCAGGTGGGGCACCAGCACCCCTTAGTATGATCGAAAACTCACCCAAAAACGTTCTTTTTTACGTTCCTTTTTTTCGATCCCCTCAAGTTGCTCCATGGAAAGGAGTCGCCTTCGGTTAGCGAAGCGCCCCAAACGGGCCCGCTGACCGTCCCTGCGATCGGCCCAAACAGGGGAACTCAAGGCAGGGAACCCGATCGCCAGCAGCGATCAGGGCTCCGTGCCAGATCGAACGGGAAAATTACCAGCCGATGTAAATTCCACCATACCGTTGTCGGCCGTAGTAAGGAACGTACGGTCGGTAACTGGGACCGTAGACAGGGTAAACATTACAGCCGGGCGAGCGGTAGCCATAATAAAGATTGCGGCCCGCCCCATAGTGGCCGTAAGGAAAGCTGCTGATTCGCAAAGAAAAACCGCTTTGATAGCGTGGTTGATAGTGGCCATGGTGATGATGGTGGTCGTGGTGTCGATCTCGATATCGCTGGGCGTGGGACTCGGACTGGAATGCGAAAACCAGCAGGAGCGCTGTAGCCACCATAGCGAGATATTTCACTGAACCTGATTTCATGACTCGTTCTCCTTAAACTTAGGGTTGGGAGGGGATTTAACCGGACCAGAGCAGCGGTGACGTTCGTTTTGATTCCGAGCTCCGGCCCATCCTGAGTAGGTGCATTTTCCATGCCCTGATTTCGAGGAAGTTCCCAAGCTATTTGACCTCAACGACTTGCAGGATTCTGTTCCGTTTCGTTGTTATTCTCAGGGGCAGAATCGTGTCATCGATTAGGCTACAACTGTACTCAGATTGATGATTCCAGAATGAAGCAGAAACGATGTCGACTTCCCAACCGATTGATCGCCGCCCCCTCCCTTTACCACCCGGGCAACAACGGGTGGCCGAGGGCAAATGGCCCCTGATCGGCGAGCGCGAGCCGGCCGCCGGGAACCAACCATGGAAACTGACGCTGACCGGCCTCCAAGGCAACCAGGTCGAATTGACACTCCCTGAGTTGGAGGCTCTAAAACAGACCTCGCTGACGATTGACATCCATTGCGTGACGCGTTGGTCCAAGTTGGCGGTCGAATTTTCCGGTGTCCTACTGGAGGACCTGATCGACCATGCATTGCCAGGATCAAACGCGGGGTTTGTATCCTTTGTGGCCCAATCCAACCGTAACCACTCAACCTCTCTCCCTCTGGCCGAAGCGATCGAGCACAAGACACTGATCGCCCACACCTGCCAAGGAGAGCCGTTACCTCGGCAACACGGCGGTCCATTGCGGAACGTTGTCCCAGGTAAATATTTTTACAAGAGTGTAAAGTGGCTGAGGGCAATCGATTTCTTGGCTGAGGACCGGCTCGGTTTCTGGGAGGCCGAATCGGGGTACCACAATGGCGCCGACCCGTGGCGCGAGGAGCGTTACATGGCACCGGCGATCGATCGCCGAACAGCGGCAAGACTGATCGCCGAACGCAATTTTGTCGGCCATGATCTGCGCAGTCTCGATGCCAGCGGTCGCGAACTGGCAGGTTTGCTGGCTCGGGGAGCGGCGTTGCGGAACGCCAATTTCAACGAAACCAACTTGCAAGGTGCGGACTTCTCGTCGGCCAACATGTCCAATAGTCATCTGCGCCAGGCAAACTTGAGATCGGCCAAGTTGGTCGCCACCGACTTGGAAGGGGCCAATCTGACTGGGGCCGATCTGCGAGGGGCTGACCTGACCGATAGCTCACTGATCGGCTCGTCGTTTTGTCAGAGAGACGAGCAGGGCAGGGTGGTACTGGGCGCCCTGATCGACCAGACAACGGTTCTGCCTCGCCTCCTGCTCGAGCCATTGACACCGGACCAGCGGGACTATGTCGTCGCACAGCTGGGTTAGTCGATCGGCTCGTTGGCCGAAGCGTCCTCAAGATCGGCCGACTCATCGGTTGACTCAGCTTGAGCCGTATCGGCGTGGATCATTTCGGCAAAAGAGCGACGAGGCCGACGATTAGCTTTTGCGACCTTGCCGAAAGAATGCCAATTCCCCTTCACGTAGAACAAGGGAGAAATCCAGAGGATCGCCCCCAGCCCACCAATCCCCACAAAACTGAAGGCGGCTCGCCAGATCGCCTGATCCCACGATTGCTTGCCAATCCAACCGCTGCGAATTTCCAGTAGTGTGAGAAACAGGCCAAACAACATGAACAGAAAGGCATAGTAGCGAACCGAACGACGGGCCGTAATCCTGTACTTTCTCTTCATCGTGAGTCCTCCAACGGAAGGGGGAAACATGTGTCGTGCGAGCTTGCCTTTTCGCCCATTTACTTATCCAATAATAACAGATCCATCGCTCGTCCATCAGCGCTTACCGCGGAGTAATTAATGGCTATCGTTCCCGATTCTTCCATTTCCCAGTCGAAGAAACTCTCTCCTCGCCGCAACTCGACGCAGGCTACGACCGTGGCCGAATTGGTCGACGAACAGCTAGACCATTTTGGCATTGACCCCAAGAACGAATATGGCCAAACGCTCAAGCGGATCGTTTCACGAATGTACGAGAGCCAGCATGACATCGAGCAATTATGGCAATTGACCATGGAATCGATGAATGACTTGGACCAGACCGAGAAGATTCATCGGTTCAACGCCAAGAAGTTTCTCTCCTTTCAACTCGCCAAGTTGCTCGACACGTTGCAGCACCCGTTCCGCAAATCGTACCAGTCACTCGGTTACTCAGGTGCGACCCAAATCGCCAAGGGACCGTACCCCGTATTCGACAACGTGACGGCCCTCTTTTCAGCCACTCCCGTGATCACCCGCACGGCGACCTACATCTACGCGTGCGCCGAGTGGATCGCCGACGCCTTCAAGGGGAAGGAACTGATGCTGGAGATTTACTCCCGCCTGCTCAACCCGACCAGCGTCTGCCTGGCCAACCATATTGTCGACCTGGAGGCGGGACCCTACGCCAATGAATACCTCGCCTGGAACTTCAATAGCGGGATGGCCGCTATCGACGCCGTGCTCTCCCACGTCCTGGGACGAGACGACATTTTGATCACCAGTCGCAACATCTACGGTGGCGCCTACCAACTGATTCATGACTGGTACGCCAAGAAGGGGAACCTCGAAGTTTCAGTGGAAACGTTTGACGGTTACCGCGAATCGGATTTTTCCGCCTGCCTTGATCGAGTGCGGGAAAAGTACGCCGACCAATTAGCCGAGGGGAGAAAGATTTACGTCTACCTGGAATCTCCCTGCAACCCACACGGCTACGTGCTGGACGTGGCTGAGATCTGCAAGAAAGCTCACACCGAAAATTTGACCGTCATGCTGGATGCAACGGTCGGCACACCTTTCCTGTATCGAACGCTGCAACGTGAAGACCCGGCTGAGCGCCCGGATTATGTTATTCACAGTTACACCAAGGACCTGAGTGGATGCGGCGGTGCAATCGCCGGCTGTGTGATCGGCCGAAACGAAAATATGTTTATTCCCAAGGGAGAGTCGTTTGGCGACTTCTCCTGGGATCAAACGATGTTCTGGAACGTGTATTACGTCAAAGGGGCCTTTCTCAATGCTGATGCTGCATTTGAAGTCATGCAAGGGATGCGAACCTTGACCGTACGGATGTTACGAAAGTGCATCAACACCTTGATCTTCGCAAAATTTCTCGATTCCCATCCCGACATCAAAGTCCATTGCAATGCAGTCGTCGGGAACGACAACTTCGAACTCTGCCAGAAATACATGCACCTGGGACTCCCAGCGCCCTTGTTCACAATCGAAATGGGAGAGATTCGAACCGATACATTTAAACGGTTTATCGACGCCCTGTCGCCGACGTTCGGCCATATGATTAGTCTCGGACAATCCAACACGATTGTCAGCTGTCCCGCCTTGACCACCCATTCGGAATTGGATACGAAAGCGCTCGAGGCAGCAGGTCTCACACCAACCACCATTCGTTTTGCCGTCGGTGATGAAGATCCTTTTGACCTGATTCGGCACCTGGTTTATGCCGCCCGCGGGACCATCGATATGGACGTCGCCAATTTCTCAGCCGGTTTCATGGACGTTGCAGACGCCAGAGAACTTGTCCGCCAAAACTACGCGGAGGCCCATGCCAAATTTGTCGATGTCGAATTGCAGCATTGCCCCGGGTACTAAGCTGCTGCTTCGGTTACCAATGGAGCAGTAAAAAAGCCGCCTCTGAGAGGCGGCTTCGACCATACAAGGGACCAAGCGATGGGCCCCAAAGGCAATCTAATCAGGGTCAAGCCGAGACTTTGACCTCGATTTTACGCGGCAGTGCCTTTTCAGACTTCGGCAAGCGAATATTCAAAACTCCCTGTTTGAACTCGGCCTCGATCCGATCAGCGTCAATCGGCGCCGCAAACTCGAAGGCGCGTTTGAATTTTCCGTGATACCGCTCAGCTCTCAGCAATTGACCGCCCTCGGGGGCCGCTTCTACATGCTTTTCACCCGAGACCTCGAGGCGGTCTTCCTTCATTTCAATATCGAGCTGATCGGCATCGACACCCGGCAGTTCCAGATGAATCAGGTAGCCTGTTTCCGACTCACTCGCATTGACCCTGGGCGCCCATCCTGCGGTCGCCGATCCGCGGTCTCTCATGAAATGCCCGAACAGGCCTTCCAGTTCCGTGCCCCACTCAAAACGCTGATTTCCATCGGCAGTTCGATGTTTCATTTTCATATGCATTACTCCAAAAATTACAGGAATCTGTATGACGAAATGTCAGTGGTCGAGAATCGACCTGTTAAAAGGAGTTGCAAGCGGCGTGCCGAAGAAAAGAGTCAAACCGGAAGACAATGCCCAACAAGGACTTAGATGGTTTCCCGCCGCTTCCGGCGAATTGGGCAGTCCGACAAATCAAAGGCAAAGACGCCCATTTGTCAGTCGCAGAATTCCTTGATGATGACCGAGGCGTTGTGACCGCCAAAACCAAAGCTATTACTCATCGCGATCTTGATCTCACGCTCTTTGGGTTGATTCGGCGTGTAGTCCAGGTCGCAATCCGGATCGGGGTCATCGAGATTAATCGTCGGTGGAACCAGGTTGTTCAGAATCGCCTTGAGGGAAAAGATCAGCTCCAAACCACCACTGGCCCCCAGGGAGTGACCAATCTGGCTCTTGGTGCTGGAAATGCTCACCCGGTAAGCGTGTTCGCCAAACACGTTCTTCATAGCAATGGTTTCGGCGACATCCCCTAATGGAGTGCTTGTGCCGTGGGCGTTGATGTAATCGACCTGTTCCGGGGCTATGCCCGCGTCTTGCAGAGCCAGACTCATGGCACGCGCTGCCCCCGTTCCGGTCGGATCGGGAGATGTGATATGGCCAGCATCGCAGGTCGTTCCAAATCCGATAACTTCGCCCAGGATGTCCGCTTGACGGGCTTTGGCGTGCTCCAATTCTTCAAAAATCAGGATGCCGGCCCCTTCGCTTAGTACGAAACCGTCTCGCCCGCGATCGAACGGGCGACTCGCTGCACCCGGATCGTCATTGCGAAGTGAAAGTGCACGCATGTTTTGAAATGCGCTGACACCAATTCGGGTGAGAGCACATTCAGAACCCCCAGTGATCAACACATCGCAATCGCCGCTGCCGATCAGACTCAGGGCATCGCCCATCGCATTACCAGCGCTAGCACAGGCAGTCGCAACGGAGTAGTTGGGACCCCGCAGGCCATGTTCAATGGCGATATTACCACCCCCCGCATTAAGCATGAGCTTGGGAATGGTGAGGGGCGAGACGCGACTCGGACCTTTGAGAATCAGCCGCTCCATCTGTTCCGAGATCGTGATCAGGCCGCCAATCCCCGAACCGAGCAAACAACCGTACCGTAGATTGTCACCCGTCGTAAAATCGATACCAGAAGATGTGACTGCCTGGTTGGCAGCCACCATGGCGAATTGGGAAAACCGATCGACCTTCTTGCAGACTTTGGGGTCGAGATATTGGGAGCCATCCCAATCGTAGACATCTCCCCCGATCTTGACCTTCAAATCCTCTGTCTCAATCAATCGAATCGCATGAACACCACTTTCCCCGCCAAGAATGCGGTTCCAGCAGTCCTCCACCTCGCAACTAAGTGAGCTTACGAGGCCCCACCCGGTAACAACGATTCGACGCTTCATGACCAGACGACTTAGCTACCGCTTTCAATATGGTTAATCGCTTCACCGACGGTTTGGATCTTTTCCGCGGCGTCATCTGGAATCGTAATATCAAATTCTTCTTCCAGTTCCATGACCAGCTCTACCGTATCCAGAGAATCGGCACCCAAGTCATTTACAAAATTGGACTCAGGCTTGATTTTGTCTTTATCCACACCGAGTTGTCCGGCAACGATTTCGATTACTTTTTCTTCGACCGACGACATTGATCGGCCTCCTTTGTTAAATCATTGAAAGTACTTAGTTCAACTGCTTGTTTCACGTTTTTGAGGCGTCAGTGTAGTTCTCACTGACCCACAAAGATAGAGGATTACCGTCAAAAGGGTCAAGGCGTGAAACCGACTTTGCGGCGCCTCAAGCACGGCTTTTTCTGGGATTTCTACCGTCGTGGACCCAAATCTACCCGGTCATTCCGCCATCTACGGTCAAGACCTGCCCTGTCACATAGGCGGCAGCGGGACTGGCTAAAAACAAAACACAGGCCGCTACGTCCTCTGGAGTCCCCAATCGTCGGGCAGGAATATTCTTTTTAACCTCGGACAAAATCGAATCCCCGAGGGCATCGGTCATCTCGCTCGCGATGAAGCCAGGCGCCACGGCGTTGACCGTGACCTTTCGCTTGGCGAGCTCCTTGCTCAAGCTTCGGGTCATCCCGATCATCCCCGCTTTGGATGCGGAGTAATTCGTCTGCCCCGCGTTCCCAATCAGTCCGGAAACGCTCGCAATGTTGATAATCCGTCCCGAACGGGCTCGCATCATGACCTTGCTGGCCGCCCGGCAGAACAGAAAAGTCCCGCGCAAATTGATATCAATGACGGCATCCCATTGTTCATCCGACATGGCTGGCAACAGGTTGTCACGGGTGATTCCAGCGTTGTTCACCATGATATCGAGTCGACCCCAATCATCGGCGACCTTATTCACGATCTCGTTCACTGCTTCACTATCACCTACATTGGCAGCCATCACTTCGGCATCGCCACCTGCCTGCTTGATCGTCTCTACCGTATCAGCCAACTTCTCAGCGTTACGAGCAACACAAGCGACACGAGCGCCGGCGCCGGCCAACGCAATGGCCATCGCTTTACCAAGGCCTTGCGATGCCCCGGTAACGATGGCAGTCTGATCAGTCAGGTCAACTTTCAGGGATTCCAAACTCATTTCACTTCCTCAAAAAAAAAGGGCGACCATCGCGGTCCGACTATTGGGATTACTCGAGAACACCATGGCACGGCGTTCGGCGAGCAATGCGTTTCAGCAGCCCTCTTAAAACCCGGCCATATCCAACTTCAAAAAATTCGTCAAAACCATCATCTAACAATTGTTGCATTGAGTCATGCCAGAGAACCGGGGAGCAAACCTGGCGAACCAATAACTCTCGAAATTGTTCCGGCTCGGTATGTGGTTGGGCGTCGACATTCGAATAAACAGGAATGCGGCTTGGCTGGATATCGACCGCCGCCAGCGCTGACTCCAGCTTGGCCACAGCCGACTCCATAATCGACGTGTGAAAGGCTCCTGCTACTGCCAGTGGAATACTCTTGATGGCACCCTCGGCTTCCGCCACGGCGGCCACCTGTTGACAGGATCCCTGGTGTCCGGAAACAGCCGTATTGCCAGGGCACAACAGATTGGCGATCTGCAGGACCTCACCCTCTTGTCGCGCCGCGTCACAAACTGCGGCGACCTGTTCTCGCTCCAAACCGAGTACCGAAACCATGCCGCTGGCCGTTTCATCCGCGGCGGCCTGCATTGCCTCGCCACGTTTTTGAACCAGTTTCAGCCCATCCTCAAATGAAAATCCACCGGCAAACGCGATCGCCGTGTATTCGCCGAGGCTCAAGCCGGCAGCCGCCTGACAATCGTCAAGTAAATCAGGCGATTCCTCCTTTAATTTCTCCAACGCTAAAAAGCTGGAAACATACAAGGCTGGCTGGCTGACAACGGTTGAGTTCAACCGCTCCTCAGGCCCCTCAAAGCAGACTTGTGCGAGATCATAGCCCAACACATCATTGGCCTGCTCCATCCGTTGCCGCGCAGCAGGCAAGGCTTCACAAATCTCGCGGCACATGCCAACTTGCTGAGCGCCTTGACCGGGAAACAGAAACGCGATCTTACCCAATTCAAATTTCCTTTTTCGATTTTAAACAGTGGCAAACGGAAACAGCGCAAAATGGTAAAAGTGACTTGAAAACGTGTCAACGGCAAGGTGTGCCGCTGAACCGATTTGCGGTGAGTGTACTTCGTTCAGAACGATTAGGAAAGCCTTGCCGTTTCTGCCGCGGTCCCGTCGCTATGCGCGCGTCTCAAGAATCGGAAAACAGGCCTCCCCCGCCCCCGACAGCACCCAAATGGGCATGGGCTTTGGGTGTTGCCACTCGCCCCCTCGGGGTGCGAGTGATCAATTCAATGCGCAACAGGAACGGTTCGATCTCATCCACCAGCGTATCGGCCGATGCATTCATCGTTGCCGCGATCGTCTCGGCACCCGCTGGGCCCCCCATGCAAACCCGAATGAGAGTCTCCAGGTATTTAAGGTCCTGACGATCGAGTCCCAGCTCATCAATTTGCGCCATCTGCAGAGCTGATTTGGCCACGTCGAGCGTGATAATACCATCCGCGCGACTCTGGGCGTAGTCCCGCACCCAGCGGAGTCGGTTATTAGCAACCCGGGGTGTATTGCGACTTCGACTTGCGATTTCATGAGCGGCTGGTTGATCGATTTCGACATTCAGCTTAGCCGCATTCTTCATAACGATCATGGTCAATTCCTCGAGCGTATAAAAGTCGAGGTGCTCACGAATTTGAAAGCGATCACGTAAAGGTCCAGTGAGCATCCCGGCACGGGTCGTGGCACCGATCAGCGTAAACGGGTTCAACTTGACATTATGGGTCCTGGCATGAAGTCCTTCACCGATAATCAGGTCAATCCGAAAATCTTCCATCGCCGTATAAAGGTATTCTTCCACCGCTTTGGGAATCCTGTGGATCTCATCGATGAACAGAACCTGGTCGGCTTGCAGGTTGGTCAGGCTGGGCACGAGGTCCTTGGGAGCTTTCAGACTGGGCCCCGCCAAGAATTCCACCGGGACGTTCATCTCATTCGGGATACAATGAGCGAACGTCGTCTTGCCCAAGCCGGGCGGTCCATCAAACAGGATATGGCCCAGCACGTCATTCCTTTTCTTGGCCGCTTCGATGGCAATCCTCAGCCGCTCAATGACTTTCCGCTGACCGATCATCTCGCTCATCCGGGACGGACGCAACTTAGGATCATCGTCTTGGGGATTGGGGTGATTGGAAAGGATCTTTTCTCGTGACATGACTTGGCACTTTGCGGTTCTCTGTTTTCCAAACTATAGCAGAGAGGCTCTGGGCCCGCCTACCTCGATCGAGGCCATGCTGGTGATCAGCCAAACTTTAATTTCTACCAAGCTGCCCAAAAAACGGGTGACGGCCTCGAATTCCAAGCCGGATTCCAACAGAATGGTTAGATTGTGATTGCCAACTCTCGGTGGAACCTACCTCACCGCTTGCTGACAAATTTCGGGTAAAAAGCCTCAACCGGTAAAATCAGAATGGCCAAGTCGAAAACCCGATTCCCATCTCTTTCCAAGGTGCTGGATAACACGCCCGCACTGGCTTACTTATTGACGGCGGATTTCGAGATTCAATACGCCAACAAGGCCTGTGCCGAGTGGATCGGCCTCGAGCATGAGCAGATGATCGGCCAACGGTGCGTCTATGCCTCGAGCGAACTTGAAAATGAGGTCCGAAACCGTCTCCAAGGCCTCTGCCCACCTCCCACGATCCAAACTCAGCCGTCGATCGAGGCGACCATTTTTCGCCAGGCCTCGGATCAGCCCTGTTACCGCAAGGCTCATTTCACACGATTGGACGACCCCGCTGCGGAGACCAGCGGTTTCATTTTCGCGATCGCCGAGCCGCTCGACCAACCACCCGAGCAGAGCTCGAATCAGGACATACAAGACCTGCATCTTCAATTGGCCCGATTACATCGCGAGCTGAACGCCCACTGCAGTCTGGACCAACTGGTCGGCTCCTCCGCAGCAGCCGAACGGATGCGACGCCAGGCAAGGGTCGCAATCGAGTGTCAAAGCGACCTCCTTATCGTGGGGCCCGCTGGGACCGGGAAGGCCCAACTAGCCAACATTATCTTCCATGAAAGAACACAACCAGAAGATCAACTGGTAACGCTGCAGGGCGCCCTCATCGACCGGGAAATGCTGCAAACAAAAATCAAGGAATGGGTTTATGAACAAAGAGAACCAAGCGGAAAGGATTGGCTGCTGATTCTCGACGTTGATCAGCTCGACCCGGCAGCTCAACAGGAACTATACGGTTTCACCCAGATGCCCGACTTTTGTTTGCGGATCATGGCCACCGCTTCCCGCTCCTTGATTGAAATGGCCGAGCAACAGAATTACCACCATGGACTCGCGTATTACCTGAGCCCGTTGGTTATCCAAACAGTCGCGTTGGCAGATCGCCTGGAAGATCTGCCAATGCTCGCCCAAGCCTTCGTTGAGGAGGTCAATTCTCAGGAAACCAGACAACTAGAAGGCTGTTCTGAATCGGCATTGGAACTTTTGGCTCAGTGCCGTTGGCAAGGGAATATTGACCAACTCAAGGAGGCTGTACTGGAAGCCTGCCAGAAAACTCACGGTCCTCAGATCGAAACGGTCGATTTCGCTGAGTCGATTCAGCAGAGCGCCCGCGCGACACGCTACAAATCCGTTCAACCGATTGAGATTGATCTCATTGCCTACCTCGATTCGATCGAGAAGGAATTGATTGCGCGCGCACTCCAACAGGGGCAACAGAACAAAAGCAAAGCAGCTAAACTTCTCGGGATCAACCGCGCAAAGCTTCTGCGTCGGATCGCCTACTTTGACCTGGGTATGCCGCGGAATCAGTCGGATGAACCAACCGATGAACCGCCTGCCTTTCGCGAGACCGAGGACGAACATGAGGCAGAATCATGAAACGGACCTGCTATCAAACGGAACCGTCAGTCCTCATCCTCGAATCGACCGGCAAATGGGAAACGGCAATCAAACAGTGGCAACCGGGAGTTCGGATAAAGCCCGTTTCCGGGCTCCCTCTCCTGGCCGAAGCCATCCGCGTTCAAGCGGGACTCCTGGCCATTATTGAGATCCGTGGCGAAATTCCCGAGATGATCGAGCGGCTGAAATTTGTCCGATTCCATGCCAACGACCCGCTTCATCCATGTTTTGTCGCGGTGGTAGACGATAGACTGTCTGGCCTCAGGAAAGAGATCAGCCAGTTCGGTTTTTGCGAAGTTCTGGATAATCTATTTCAAGCAAACCGGTTTGAGACATTGCTTGACCGGTCCAG
>JAYZCF010000009.1:0-10596 GCA_036338455.1 Planctomycetota bacterium | reverse complement strand
ATTTTGATCGACATCACAAACGGCCACTACCTGGACGGCCGGATTCTGCATGAACAATTTCGTATTGTGCTGGCCTTTCCCACCGGAGCCGATGGCAGCCATCACAATACGATCACTCGGGGCGACCACGCCAGAACCCGCCAGAACGGAGGCGGGCACAACGTAAGGGAACGAAGCAGCCGCAGCGGCTGTTTGAATAAACTTGCGACGTGACGGTTTTTTACTCGACGGTTTACTCACGGCAGTATCCTTGATGGCCTCCGGGTAAGCGATCATTATCTTTCAGCGAGCATCAGTTAAATGCATCCCCATTGGCCGTTCTCCTAGGAACCCGGCTGATGAGCTATCGCCCGATCCTCCCAACGGGTTTCATGATCCTCTGCGCCCCAGAGGATTGCAAGTAATCAGGTCGGCAGAGCCAGAATATAAACCTCGGATCCAACCGCCTCCGGCAGGCATGCAGAACTCATCAGTTTGGGAATGAGCTACTTAAAATGACTTAATTTGCGAGCCGCTCGCCACTCTTTCGGGGCCGATCAGCGTTAAGTGCTTACCGTAGGTGCAGAATGTAGAGATCGGCGGTGACCCCGGTCCACAGGAAACGAATCCCCGCCTGCGATATCGGGAGCAAAACGGGTAACGGCGTGCTTTTCTTCCCCTTGGGTAAGAAATGGGGAGCAGCCTGTCGATATTTTTACACCGATCGCTGATCAACCATTCCGAACGATTGGCTGGGGAAAGGAAAAAAAAGAATCTGGCGCGCCGGCGGAAAACGGCCCCGACGACCCCCACAACATCTTTGCGGCGACCCGCCTGAACGACTTAATTCCCCTGAAAAGGCTCGCAAACCCCGCTATTTGCGCCGAATCTGAGTTCTCCCAACGGCCTCCACACAGCGATGCAAACGGGGAAAAAACAGGCGATCGACACCTAGCGGTATTTGGGATGGCTTTAAAAACCGATTCCTCAATCAAATTGTGCTGCCAGGTTTCAAAAATTTGTCAGCTGTTTCGCAGAACAGAAGGTAGCCTTCTTTTGGTACCGCGGCTTATCTCGAGTGCCTCGACTCTTTTCTCTCTTTCTCTTTTCATAATTCGCAACCATGTCCCGTCAAAAGCAGTGGTTATTTGCAATCTTGGTTTCCAGCCTGCAACTCGTGTTGATGTTGCTGGTTATCCTCTGGCTCTTTGCTCAATATGGCGACACAGCCAACCTGGTGATACGACGACAAATTGCCACCAGCAATCACGCTTTGGTCGCGCAGTCAGCGCTTCAAATCCAGTCGATGCACCTATCGGATGTGCACCCCGGCTCTCGCGATTGGGGGCGTCTCCAGTCACTCGTCGAGACGACCAAAATCCCAAACCACGGCTTCCTAGCCGTGGTGGACGCGGAAACGGGAACTTATCTCTGCCATCCCTCGGCCAACGAAAACCCTGAAATCAATCAACAGACTTGGCACTCCAGTATTGAGCCAAGCTCCGAGCTGTCAGGCCAGGCTGTCCCTTCCACCTCAGCGCTGCACGACCCCCAGGTTTCCCTCGTCCTGAACACGAAGTCCGGAATCGATATCGTTAACGGCTGCTACCTGGAAGAACTCGATGTGATTGTTCTGGTTTGCCAGCGTTACTCCTTCGCGATGGCCGTCAATGCGGTTTTGACACAACCACTTTCCAAGGTAGGTTTTACCCTGACTTTGATTATCGGACTGATTGGCACTTCCCTGTCGATGCTGATTCTCCGTCGATTTGAATCACATGTAGACAAGACGGAACGCGAACTGGAACGCCGAGTCGCCGCTCGCTCAAAAGAACTGATTGCCACCAAGGGTGCCGTCATATTTGGTCTGGCTCGACTAGCCGAATCGAGAGACAACGACACGGGAGAACACCTGGACCGGATTCGCAAGTATGTTTCGATCCTGGCCCGTCATCTCTCGCAAACTAATTCTGAGATTGATGAGGAATTCATCAGCAACCTGGGCTTAGCCTCCTCCCTGCACGACATCGGGAAGGTCGGCATTCCTGACGCGATCCTCTTGAAACCTGGGGAACTGGATCGAACTGAGCGGAGCATCATGGAACTTCACACGGTCATCGGTGGGGAGTGTCTGGAAGCAATTGGGAATCGCCTGGGTGAAAGCGACTTCCTGCAAATGGCTTGCCAGGTCGCGTATTGGCACCATGAACGCTGGGACGGCATGGGGTACCCGCACGGACTATCCGAAGAACGAATCCCCTTGGTCGCCAGAATCGTCGCCGTCGCAGACGTGTACGATGCCCTGACGAGTCGACGCCCTTACAAACAGCCGTTATCACATGAAAAGAGCCGGTTGATCATCACCGCTGGTTCCGGCAGCCAATTCGACCCAGAGGTCGTCGATGCTTTCCTGGCCCACGAAGCCGATTTCGAAGCAATTTCCCTCAAGCACCAGCATCCAGCTACCGGTTCTTTGAATGGAAAAATTGTCCTGCCCTCAGCAACCTTACCGGAATTATCACGGGCAGAAATCTAAGGCCAAACCATCTCCCTCTCAAGGGTCCGCAATGATTTGGTTCATCTCGCCCCCGCTTAAAAAATAAACGGGTGTCGACTATTCAGTAAACCGCCAGAGCAGGCTATAACAAGGGCTCCCGGCGAAGTGCCGCAGGCTGTTTTCCCTGCCATGGTGAACACTGCCCGGCACCCATTCCCGGGGCCAGTGTCTCGACCTGTCATCAGTTCCGGCAAAGGACCATCTGATCGGTGTCTACAAGTCGTCATCCAGAGATTGGGAATTTCATGAAAAATCGATTTACCGCACTCGTCGTTATCCTGTCAACATTTGCCTGCTATCCATCAACCCAGGCCGAAGACTGGTTGCAGTGGCGAGGGCCGTCAAGAGCGGATCGATCAGCCGAAACGGGACTGCTGAAAAGCTGGCCGGAGGAAGGGCCTAAGCAGCTTTGGGTGAACGACAAGGCCGGCTTTGGTTATGCCGGCTTCTCAATTCAAGGTGACAAACTTTACACCCTTGGACTGGAGGACGAATCTTGTTTCGCGCTCTGCCTGAATGCCAATACGGGCAAGGAGATATGGCGGGAGAAGATCGGTGGGAAATTTGAAAACCGTTGGGGGGACGGGCCCCGCAGCACACCCACGATCGATGGCAAAAATGTCTATTTCATGTCCGCTGGCGGCACACTGGCCTGTCTCAATGCGAGCGATGGGAAACAATCGTGGAGCCGGGAGATGTCGGAGTTCGGTGGGAAGGTCCCCTTCTGGGGTTACTCGGAATCCCCTTTGGTCGATGGCAAACTGGTCATCTGCACCCCGGGCGGTGACGAGGGGTCGATCGTTGCTTTGAATAAAACCAACGGGAAACGGGTGTGGCAGACAACCGACCTGACAACACCTGCCCACTACAGCTCGCTCATCGTAGCCGACTGGGGAGGTAAACACCAATACATTCAATTACTGATGGACCAAGTCGTCGGTATCGACAGTGCCGACGGCACCGTCCTCTGGACCTCTCCCTGGGAAGGGCGAACGGCCGTGATCCCCACACCGATCTTCAAAGATGGAACCGTCTATGTGACCAGCGGCTACAAAGTCGGATCCAAGGCAGTTCAACTGAATGATCAAAATGAGGCGACCGAGAAGTGGTTCCAGATTGACATGCAAAACCATCACGGCGGAGTCATCCTGGTCGGTGACCACCTTTATGGCTACTCCGACAAGGCAGGCTGGTCCTGCCAAGACTTGGAAACGGGTGATATCATCTGGAACCAAAATAAGCGAGAGATCCGCAAGGGGGCTATCAGCTATGCCGACGGTCTGTTCTATCACTTACAGGAAAACGATGGGCAGGTCATCCTGATCAAGGCCACGCCGGATGGATTCGAGGAGCTGAGCCGCTTCACGCTCGATCCACAAACCGAGCAACGAAGTCCACAAGGAAAAATCTGGGTTCACCCGGTCATTTGCAACGGTAAACTCTACCTGCGAGATCAGGAATTCATCCATTGTTACGACCTCGAATCAAAATGAGGGAACTGCCGCAATTCGGCAACGCCATACACTCGAGCGGCGGAGCAATCCATCCCAGACGCCCTGCCGTCAACCAAGGCAAGGAACTAGGCTTCCACAGCCTCGCAGGTAACGGTTTCAATCGACCAGGTGATCACTGATATCCAGAGTCACCGAAGCATCCCCCCCCTCCTTCACCTCGAAGGTCAGCGGGGTGGAACCTGCATTGACCAGGCTCTGAGAAAATCGGAACGGCATCGGTTCGTCCCGGGATTCGTGATGCTGAATGTCATCCATCGTGATCCGGTGACTCCCGATTGCCGCACCGCGCTGATTCGGGTCACCCAGGTAAAGCAACGTAAACTTGCCCGCTTCATCAGTGACCGCCGTGGAAGGTTGTGGTGCATCGAGCACTTTCCCCTCAACCGTTTCCGGAATAAAAACCACCTTCACTTGGGGCAAAGGTTGACCGTCTGCAACAACGACACCGGAAATCTCGGCCAGGGGCGGAATTTTTTTACCGTCCCCACAACCGGCCAGCAACGCGACTGCCAACACCAACATGAGACATGGCGTATATTGTTTCGATTCCATTTCGTTTCCATTCACCACCAACGGTTTACCGGGCCGAAACCTTGCCGTCCCGGCCTACTCTGCTTAATGCCAAAGGTGACTCGCTTAGTCCAGCGTGACCACTTCACCCGCTTGTCGGGTGCTCAAAGCTTGGTAAGTGACAAAGTCGATTGACTCCCGAAGAAAGGTGACCGACCCGTCCATCATGGCAAAATTGGCACCGGCCGGGTGCCCGCTTCCGAAAGCGGACATCCGATTATTGACCTCGGTATAACCGGCGGTGGCCGTAATCGGCGTTCGATAATTCAGCGGCATTTGAGTCGAACCGAGAACGTGCGTCGTGCCGTTACCGCCACCAAACCAGCCCCATGCTCCCCACTCGTTGATGGCGTATCGACTGTAAGACGTACTGCCACCGGGACGAACAATCGTTTCGAAATTAGGATCCGCGTGATAACGTTCACCAATCATGAATGTATTGGAAGTACCATCTCTGGCCAACATCTGTGCGGGCTCTGCATTCTTGACAAGATTGGGCTGCCAGGACTGTCCCGAGTTCGGACCCGTCATGAAAAAGACACCGTCATCCTGCATCGCCGAGCTGTTGAAATAACTGGAGTAGGTTCCACAATTCCCGAGGTAACTTGCCATACCAAAGAATCCATTGGGGTAACCACTACCAGTATAAGTCAATTGAACCACCGGGTTGTCCAGCAAGTCACTTGCGCAAATAAACGAGGGGACCACCTGTGCCGAGGGGGCATCCATGCTCGCCACGCCATTGAGATCCAGGCCATTGGTTACGGCGTCGTCTCCTGTGTTGCCAAAGTTCCAGAGATCCTGCAAGTTGCTTTGCTCCATCTGAGGAAGGATCGCGGCAAACCATGAATAACCGAAATAACGGATACTACTGCTGTCACGATTTTGATACAGCCCAGGCGGGAACTCTTCGAAAGCACCTTCGTAATTATGGCAAGCCAAGGCCAACTGCCGAATGTTATTGGCACAGGCAGTGCGACGAGCCGCCTCGCGGACCATCTGTACGGCCGGCAGGAGCATCCCGATCAAGATGCCGATAATGGCGATCACGACCAGCAGTTCTACGAGCGTAAATCCTTTTCCTCTATTCCGACACGTCATCTGATCATCCTCAATGGAAAGCGATAAAACCGACAATAAAATTATTTCTTAATGGGCCTGATTATAAGCCAGCCATCGCGAGTCGAAAGTCTCAAACAGCCAGATCAGGAGCGAATTGTGATTGAAATCAAACCGCTCCAAGTTCGTTTCGCCCCGGAACGCGGGAATCATCAAGGTTTTTTAACATTTCCACGATCTCGCTGACCTGCCAGGCCGGCATGACCACGGCAATCACCGTCAATCGGAAAGCTGAATCCCAAGAGAGCCAATCAGCTTCGACCACTGCTGATCGTAATATTCCTGTTGATTTGATCTCAACTCCTCAAAAGTGGGGGCCGAAGCGACAAAAACATCGGAACCTCTCAAGTCCTGAAAGACGCATCGGGTTGAACCATCCGAATTGGCGCGCTGAATGTAGCGGACCAAGCTACCCGCCTTCTGATCAACACTGATTGTCAGCGACAAATCACCACCCGGATACACCTGGAAACTGAACTTGCGCTGGGCCCCTTTTTTTTCCTGGATCGTCAAAAAGTAGAACTCTTCGACCGGTAGTTTTTGATCCGCAACCGCGATCCCGTTGACGACCCGTCCATTCATTACGAACAGCCCACGATCCTTTTCGGGTAGCGGCTGATGTAGCCGCAATGCGGCCTGCGCCAAGTTCGTTTCAAAGTCCCGATTCAATGATTTGCGTGAGATCCGAACATATCTTTTTTGCGGGTTTACACCGCCCTGCTTTTCTTCACTGAGTTTCATCCGCAACGAATCGAACAGGATCTGCGGATACCCCACCGTTTCACGGTCGTAGATCTTGGAGGGCTGGAGCCAATCCGCGGGCAAGTTATTTTGCTCGAGCAATGCGGACAATTCTGCCATCAATTGCGAAGGTGTTTTTTCTCCAAAAAATTGAAACCAGCGATCCCGATCCAGCACCAGCATCCCATCTTTCACACCGAGAGGTAAAAGGCGGCTCACCTCGGCTTGGATCGAGTCGACGGGACCCTCCACGTCCAACAGATCGATATTGGACGTGAAGACTGACGTATCTTTCCGGGGCGCGGGCTTTGCCTCCAGGCTATCTCGATATTCGTTCCAGCCTGCCAATTCGCTCCCGAACGCTTTCCCGGTCAATTGCTCCAAGCGATCAAAAAGGTGCGTCTGATCCGACTTCCATTCTGGCTCAGTTTCCAAGCGATTTGCCAGCCAGATCAAGTAAGGGACATCATCCCCCAGGTTCACGGTCGACACCACCTGCTGCCCTTGTTTCTGCTCCTCCGTGGAAAGCTCATCGAGTATCTTACTCAACCTTGAGCGGCACTCGACGGAACGCCGGCCGTCCATCGCCGCCTTCTGAATCAATGACTGCCACTTCGGGTAACGCTCCATCAACTCCGATGTGGCTTTTTCACGATCCGTAAAACGGGTCGAGTCAAGCTGCTCAACCACAGCTTCAAAATTCTGCTGAGCCTCTCCATCGGTTGGTCGCATCATCGCCAGGAACTGCGTCCAAACAGTTTTGGTATACCGATTCAACGGAGGGGCAACTCCACACTGTCGCAGGGTCGGCGCAATGGAAGAGTTGATCACCTCCCAGTTCTCTCGAACCAGAGTTTCATAATTCTCACCACTGATGGAAATGATTTCGGTTCCATCGACCAATTTGCAATGAACCGTGCCATCGGCCTTCTGTTCAAACCGAAAAAGAAAATCATCCACGGGGCGAAATAACTGAACATTCAGCGTGTCGTGATCCGGGCCAGCCGAGATACGCATCTCGTGATGCGGCGCATCGTTCTGCTGAAACAGGACACCCAGACCACCTTCCGTCTCCAGCATGAGCGGCATGTTCGGAAACGAACGCGTCCCGTAAAGAATCGCAAAGAGGCCTGCCGTCCCTTCCATTTTGGTCAACCAGCCACCGCCACCACGGGAACTGCTGGACCCGCTATTCTTGACCTTACTACGAACATGATTGGTGATTTCCTGATAGGCCTGCCAATCTTCACTATAGTCAACTTCAACCCTTTGATCCTTAAGCTTGAGGGTGATCAACGGCTTGGTTCCGGTAAAGACATTGAGTACCTTCTTGGAATCCTGGCCGCAGACTTGCGATGCTTCACAAACGAGAAACGCGCTTCCCGCTACGAGACAACAAACCAGATACCAGAAACGGTTTCTCATTCGATTCCCTCCCCCTTGGGCAAAGCGAGCACCGTCTTACCACCTTGCTCCTGCGAAATCCCGAACACCACATAATCCACGTCCTGGTCGCAGCAATTCCTCATCTGATGTATCTCCCTGACATCGATCAGGATCGCGTCCCCTCCCTGCAACTCCACTTGAATACCGTCAACCGTCATCGCCACCTGGCCGTTCAGAATCACAAAGACCTCCTGCATGTCTTCGTGGTAATGAGATTGAAATTCCGAACCAGATGGCAGATGGGACCAATTGACCATCTGAACTCTTCCAGCGATCAGGTCATTTCGCGTGGCCAGAACTTTCTTCAATACGCCCGGGTTTCGAGAATCTTCATGGGACGCCGGAACAAACTCCAAAGAATTGCCTCGCACGATTTTCATGAGCCTTCTCCCCTCACATTATCTCTGCCTGAATTCTAGCAGATATCAAACCAAAACAAGTCAGAAGTTTGCCTCTGTGGCAGCCCCCCAAGATGCTCCCCGGCACCGTTCACCTTGATCCAAAGATTCTACAGGGCGGCATCGTCCCTTCCCCCTTGCAGCCATTTTGAACCGTTCTAACGCCGGAGCATCTGATCCAAAGCCTGAGCTACCGCCTGCTGGTCATACAACATCCAGCCGGCTGCCGTCACGGCCAAACCACCGGACGCCAACAACACGGCAACACCGAGCAGGTTGGGACTGACACGAGCAGAACCAAGCGCCGATCGCAACTCCTTTTCCAGCAGCCGCCATCCATCAAAACTCTGCTGGTTTCCACCCGCAATCAACTGGACATTCCGCAGCCAGTCCACCGATTCAAGGTGCAAATGAACCTTGATATCGGGGATCAATACGCTGTCACCGACCCAGCGGGCCTTTTTGTCAATTTGTGTTGCAACCTGATTCAGAATCGGTTTCAGTTGTTCCCCGGTCATATTGTAAACAACCAATCGCGATCTCAGCAGCAAAACCACCAGGGAGACACACAGACCGTAGAAAGCCAAGAGTAACAACCAGACCATTCCACCAAACTGACTGGCAGCTTCTTCGGGGAAAAAAAGCTCCATCGGTCCGGCAACCACGAGACCGACGATCCCGATTCCCAAGGCGGCTGTATCGCGTGTTCCGGTTGTGACAAACGGGCGACCCGAGAGGGTAATCAAACCAACCATCAGGAAGTAGACACTCAGGGGAGCAACGGCAACACAAAAATGTAGCGGATCCATATCGGAAACAAATGCGGATCAAAGAAAAAAAAAACCCCAAACCAGAATGCGGAACAGGTAACCCACCGCACGAGGCTAATGGCCCTGTGCACATCGGTCAACGATTGGTCGTGGGCTTTGATGATGGGGAAAACGCTCGGCACTCCGCCTACTTATCCTGGCTGACCTGAAGCGAAAATCGGGCCCCTGCCCGTCATGCCGCCATCGGTTTCGATGCCCTGCGGCGGGCTTCTGCAGTCTTCCGCACGACGGTGATCAGGGACAAACCTGGCGGCATCGGCACACGTCCGAGAAGTTTCCGCTCAAACGAAAAAACAGTGGCAAGCGTTTTGTTTAACCACGAAACAGGAACCCTCAAGTCACCGGGCTCGGCATCCTGCCCCAACCACTTACTCGCCATCCTGACCGCCGCCGCCGGCGGAAACAAAAGGGAATTATAAAAACCGAGGTGTTCGATCTGCGCCCCCGGCACTTGAAAGAGTCGGGCAAACTCCTTCTTCCCATAACGGCGGAAATGTTGATGATGTGCGTCACGCGGTGAATAAAGCCACTGGTGAGCTGGAACGGTAGCAACAAACACGCCGTTCTCACGCAACAAGGAGAGCGCGACTTTGGCAGAGGCGGCATCATCCTCAATATGCTCCAAGACGTCGGTCATCAGCACCACATCGAAGCTGGCCGGCTCAAACGGTACGCGATCCGGGAGGGCACCCAATTCGACACGGGCCCCAACTCTTCGATGGGCATAATCCAACGCATGCGTTGACGTGTCCATGCCGAAGACTTCATGCCGGTCGTTCCAATGGGCAAGATTTCCCCCTGTGCCGCATCCGAGCTCACAGATTCGCAAGGTGTCGGCTGAGTCACTCGGCGCATAACGCTCAACCATCGACTCGACAATTCGTCGCCTTGCAACAAACCACCAATGGCGTTGCTCCACCTGCCACATTTCATCAAATAATTCGGCTTCCATGGTTTCCCGCTCTTCAAAACGAGGGGCAACATTTTCGACAGCCGCATGAAACAACTCGGCGCCGGCCCCTCCGTTTCGGTAGTTCTTTTGACCACCCCGGGAGTAAACTGACGAATTGACGCAGTTCAGTCAAGCCAGATGTGTCGTCCCACTTACGACTCAAGAGCGGGGTGCCACGGCTAGCAAGTTTGAGTCGTTACGACCGTTGCTGTCTGATCACCCTTGCTGCTTCACGGCTGAGAGAACAGTAATCGGGAAAAGCGCTAAACAGAACCATGCGTGTGGCTGCTTAAATCGACCACCGCGAATCGCTCAGAATTTAAAGCGAACCCCGACAAAGATATTATCCGTGCGATATTCAAACCGGTTGACGAGCGCCTCAACCTTGTAAACCAACGGGGAGGAACCGAAGTACCGATATTCCAGAAACAGACTAGTTCCAGGTCCGGTGCACCAATTCAAACCGGCCATTCCCTGGTAGGCAACGGCC
>JAYZCF010000008.1:0-14468 GCA_036338455.1 Planctomycetota bacterium | reverse complement strand
CGTATGGACCTTTTTTTTGTGATCTACCCACTCTTGATATCCCTAGCTCTTAACCTTTAACTGCCCATAACGCTTGGAACGACGGCGACGCACGATCGCCGAGTTGGATGGTTTCCGACGCTGTCGGGTTGCACCGCCCTTAGCCGGCTTACCGGAGGGGCTAACCGGGTGACGCCCCCCCTTGGTTCGACCTTCACCACCACCGTGCGGGTGGTCGATCGGGTTCATGGCCGTTCCACGCACATGGGGTCGCCGACCCAACCAGCGTTTGCGGCCAGCCTTTCCCAACCGGACGCTCATGTGATCTGAATTACCCACTTTGCCAATCGTGGCACGACAAGTCGACGGAATGCGCCGAATCTCTCCACTGGGAAGTGAAATCTGTGCCCAATCTGCCTCGCGAGCCATCAAGGTCGCATTGGAACCCGCACTCCGGCAGAGCACGGCACCCTGACCGGGCCGCATCTCAATGTTGTGAACGACTGTGCCGAGCGGAATGTTTTTCAACGGCAACGCGTTGCCCACCGAGGGCGGAGCCTCCGGGCCACTCTCAACGGTCATCCCAGCCTGCAAAGTATCCGGGGCAATGATGTAACGTTTTTCACCGTCGCTGTAATACAGCAGGGCAATTCGCGCTGAGCGGTTCGGATCGTACTGAATCGAGTTGACGCGAGCGACGCAACCGTCCTTATCCCGCTTGAAATCGATCACGCGGTACATCCGCTTGTGACCACCTCCCCGGTGACGACAAGTGATTTTACCCTGGTTGTTTCGCCCGCCCTTTTTCTTCAGCGGACGTAGCAATGATTTCTCTGGCTTGGCGCCCTTGGTCAGCTCAGCAAAATCACTGACGCTGGCGTTCCGCCGGCCCGCCGAAGTCGGTTTGTATTTTCTAATTCCCATGGCTATCCAAAGTCCGTGGTTACTTTCTGGTTTTCTCTCTAGAAGAAGTCAATCTTGTCGTCGCCCTTCAGCTTGACGATCGCCTTCTTCCAGGCC
Organism: Planctomycetota bacterium; assembly: GCA_036338455.1. GTDB lineage: Bacteria > Planctomycetota > Planctomycetia > Pirellulales > Pirellulaceae > Mariniblastus. The sequence continues at coordinate 13,469 of JAYZCF010000008.1, read as the reverse complement.
TTGGTTCTTCCGTACGTGAATTTGTAGCGACGAGGCTTACCCTTGCGTGTCTGGGTTGCCACCTTTTCAACGCTGACCTCAAACAATTTTTCAATGGCGTTCTTGATGTCCTCCTTCGTAGAAGCAGGATTCACCTTGAACGTGTATTGATTAAAGGCTTCCGACTGGAACATCCCTTTTTCCGTGACCATCGGCTTAAGAATGACCTGATGCGCTTCCAGCTTCAGACCGTTACCTGCCGTTTTCTCACGATTCGCCGTTCTGGCCATAATTCTCTTCTCCAGTCACAGCCTATGATTTTGCTTTTTCTTTAAACGCATCCATCGCATCCCGAGTGATCAGAACACGGTGTGGCCTCAGAATCGCAAGGGCATTCAAATCCGACACCCGCGAAACCTCCACTCGTTGAATGTTGCGTGCACTTTTGTATACCGCCGTATCATTCTCTGCCGTCGTGATCAAAGCACTTTTGCCCTGCAGATCCAAAGCCTTCAACAACCCAGCGATCTGTTTCGTCTGCGGCGCGTCCATTTCAAGGCTATCCAGCACAAGCACTTGATCGCCCTCAATCTTGCCGGCCATCGCCATCCGGGTTGCCAAGCGAACCGCTTTCTTCGGCAGGCGGTAAGAGTAATCACGGTTCTTCTTCGCGAAGGCGTGACCACCGCCGCGACGAACATTGGACCGACGGGAACCAGCACGGGCGTTACCCGTGCCTTTTTGCCGGTACATCTTCTTCGTCGAACCGGCCACATCACTCCGCGACTTGGTCTGGTGAGAACCTTGACGACGATTCGCCTGGTACATCACAACCACGTCGTGCAACAACTGCTTGTTGATCGACGATGCAATTTCGGCGGGGTCAATTTCATATTTCCCCACCTCTTTTCCGGTCTTGTCGTAAACTGGCAAACTAGCCATGAAATCAACCTACCTTGTTCGTTTCCTTGACAACCACAAACCCGCCATTGGGACCGGGAACAGCACCTGCCACCATCAGCAGATTGTTCTCGGAATCGACACGAACCAACTTCAAATTCCGCGAGGTAATCCGCTTGCTGCCGTATTGACCGGCCATGCGTTTACCTTTGAAGAGGCGACTGGGACTGGCACTCATACCAGTACCCCCAGCATGCCGGTGGCACTTCTTGACGCCGTGAGTCGCCCGCTGCCCGGCAAAATTATGCCGCTTCATGACCCCGGCAAAACCACGACCTTTACTCGTACCGACGACATCCACGCGACCCACTTCACTCATCGCGTCGACCTTCACCTCCTGACCCAATTCGTAGCCAGAGGTATCACCACGCAGCTCGCGGACGAATTTCTTCGGCTCACAATCAGGCTTGGGCAGCAATTCGACACCTGCCTCACTTCGCTTTTGAGCGCGATTACTCTTCAACGCCGCCACGTGGCCCCGTTCAGCCCGCGTCGCCTGTCCCTTGCGGGACCGACGCTCTTTGGCTGGCCTTTTCTTATCCAGAAAGCCCAACTGAACCGCCGAATAGCCGTCTTTTTCCTCAGTTCGCAACTGCATAACGTGGCAGGGGCCCGCCTCAATGACGGTCACGGGTGTCACCGTGCCTGTTTCCGCGTCGAACAATTGCGTCATCCCGACCTTGCGGCCGAGTATGCCTTTACTCATGACTATCGCCTTGTTTTCAATTGGACTTGTCGTAGGGATGGATGCCAAAACCAGAAGGTTACCCGCCGTCTGGCCTGATCAACTTATCCGCACAACTTCCGAGCCATATCTCAATTAAGGAGAATTCTACCTGTGTTGTGAATTTTTACTTTGCCGAGGCCTTGATCTTAATCTCAACGCCCGCCGGCAAACTCAATTTATTCAATGCTTCAATCGTCTTGGCTGTCGCCTGAACGATATCGATCAATCGTTTGTGTGTCCGAATTTCAAATTGCTGCCGCGCCTTCTTGTTGACGAAAGGACTCGACAAGACCGTGTACCGCTCAATCCGGGTAGGCAGCGGAATCGGCCCATGCACTTCGGAGTGTGTGCGCTTGGCCGTATCGACAATTTCCTGGGCACTCTGATCAAGGATCGAGTGATCGTAGGCTTCCATTCGTATTCGAATGACTTCATGAATCGGACTTGCCACGAATTACTCTCTCCACATCCAAAATTGATCAATTTGACCCAAAAAGGCCGGAAAACCAAGCTTACTGAACACCTGCCTCGGGCAAAGCGCAACGCAAGTGGCCCTCGAGATTTCGCTCAAGGGAATCGGTGAATCTAAAGCCTGCAACTGCTATCGTCAACCGCAAAAGCTAGGTTTTCCTCGAGAAAAGCTTGGCTCAAGAGGGTCGGGCCGGTAGACTGGGGCCAGCCCCAAACGAAGGGACCGTCGACGGCCCGGATAACCCGCCCGATCGTTCGGGCCGACCCGGCACAGGGCGGTCGGCAGAAGGTAGGTAGCGATGCTGTTCAGTCTGAAAAACGCGTTGATTCTTGGCCTCGCCACCAGTCTGGCCATTCTTGTTGGAACGCCCAATCTCTCGGGCCAAGTCACCCTTCAGCTACCGACCATCTCGGTATTTGACCTACAAACGGTCGTCCAGGTCCCCGACGGCGGGACCATGCACCTGGGAGGTGTTCAACGTTCTACTTACGGTCAAGTCGACCGATCCGGCGCCATACTGGGCGGGGTGCCTTATGCCGGCAGGCCATTTCGCAATCGAGCTATCGGCCGCGCCAGTTCCGCCAGCAATGCCCAAGTGGGGGTTCAGATTATCCGCCTCAAAGAGATGGAGCAGCAGGTACTTCGCGAAGCGGCGCGACGGGCGTCCCTGCTAGGCCGAAGCGATCCGAACGGAACAATGGAAACCCAGCAACAGGCGGACTTTATTTCCCGCAACATCGGACGCAGCGGGGCAAAACGGAAACGATGACCGGATGACCGGCCGAAAACTCGTTTTTAGTCACTTTTTCTCGGTAAATGGTGACCCAACTCGCTAGGGCACGGTTGGTATCGATACTCATCAGGTTCACCAAGCGGGAGAGACCAGGGTTGGTTGGTTCCCTTCCAACCATTTGAAATCTCTCTCAACACGAGGTCACCATGACAGCTCCCTGGATGCGAAAAACGCTTCAACTCGCGGCAATTTACAATCTGCTCTGGGGTGCCTGGGTGATTCTGCGGCCCAACGATTTGTTTTATTTAAGCGGCATCCCGCTGCCGACCTATCCGAGTATTTGGCAGTGTGTGGGGATGATCGTGGGTGTCTACGGCATCGGCTACGCAATCGCATCCAGCGATCCATTACGTCACTGGCCAATCACGTTGGTCGGTTTTTTGGGGAAAATATTTGGTCCGATCGGATTTTTCATCGGTTTAGTCTCGCTTGCTCCTGACGACGTCGGCTATTTGCCACCGATCTGGGGAGTCACGATTTTGACCAATGATCTAATCTGGTGGATTCCGTTTGCCATGATCCTCTACGCTGCTTTCAAGGCATCGTGTCTGCCCGAGGAGCAAACCACTCCACCACTTGGTGAGGCCATGGATCTATTTCAGGATCAACATGGCAATCACCTTCGGTCACTGGCTGCAGATCGACCCTTGATGCTACTGTTTTTACGGCACGGTGGATGTACCTTCTGCCGCGAGGCCCTGGCTGACATTCAACAAATACAGGAACCGCTGCAAGCGAAAGCCAATCTCGCAATCGTTCATATGGGAAGCGAAGCCGATGCGGCCGCCCAGTTTGCAGGGTATGGTCTGGAGAATGTCTCCCGGGTCAGTGATCCGTCCTGCCAGTTGTTCCGCAGCTTTGGTTTGACCCGAGGTAGCTGGAGACAACTTTTTGGCGCGGCCGTCTGGGGGCGCGGAGCAAAAGCGTGCTTAATCGATCGTCATGGCGTAGGGAAACTTGCAGGGGATGGGTTTCAGATGCCCGGTTTATTTTTGGTGAAAGGGGAGACCATCCTCAACGCATACCGTCACGAAAATGCTGCGGATCGCCCCGACTACTATCGTTTTGTAATTGAAGGTCTCTCTGCCAGTGCATCCTAGGAAAATCGCCTGGCGAGCCTGACACTTGCTGACGACGCAGGGGAAGATCGACTGACATGGGAAACTTGTCCCGCAGATAAAGTTCCCCGAAAAGTAATCCTGGCAAGTAGGGTATATAGATCGATCGAGATTACCTCGCTAATGGCTGAGCCGTTGCAACAGGTCCGATCCGTGTCAGTTATCCGTTTTTCCGCCCACCCTTCCGTCACCGTCAGGCGGGTGCCCAGCGATGGGCATCGGGAAAAAACGAGGAAATCCGCGGATCGTACCCCCTCAAAAGTGAGCAACAGCTTCTCCTGCGGGGAACTCGTTGTAGACTTGAACTTGGCCGATTACACAATAAGCCCGTTCGCGAAAAACCGTCAGCCGATTGATGATTCCTATCCACCTCGAACAACTCGAGTTCCGCTACCCGCAATCTGACTTCCTGCTGAAGATCGAACAACTGACGATCGATGCCGGTAGCCGGGTAGCCATCGTCGGACCAAGTGGCAGTGGTAAAACCACATTACTCAACCTGATGGCCGGTATCTGCCGGGCACAGCAGGGACGTATCCAGATCGGCGAGCATTCGGTGGGGGAGATGTCCGACTCCGAACGACGAAACTTTCGCATATCGCGAATTGGAATGGTGTTTCAACAGTTCGAGCTGGTTGATTATCTCAACACCGAGGAAAACATCCTGCTCCCCTTTGCCATCAATCAATCGATCAGTCCCACCGGGGAAGACCGCCAGTACGCCGAGTCACTGGCCGTCCAAATGGGGCTGGGAGACAAGCTCCGCCGACTGCCAAATCGCCTGTCACAAGGCGAACAACAGCGGGTCGCTATCTGCCGTGCACTGGTCACACGTCCCAGTTTGATTTTCGCTGACGAGCCGACCGGCAACCTGGACCCGAAGAACAAGACCCGCATTCTGGATATCCTGTTTGATATCAACCGAGAACAGGGACAGACCTTAGTTGTGGTCACCCACGATACGCAAATATTGGACGGTTTTGAGCGGATCATCGATTTCCAGGACTTTACCGTTGAGGCCAATACGGATTCTCAAACGGACCGCATGCTGGAGAAACGATCATGAGTTGGACGAGGCTGGTCATCCGGTATATCCAGTACCACAAGCTGAAAACGGTGGTGCTGGTGGCCAGTATTTTCCTGACCACTTTTCTGCCACTGACGATCCTGATCCTGCTCGGCGAGTTCAACGAGAAGATTATCTCCCGAGCCCGCAGCACCCCGATGGTGATCGGTGCTGAAGGGAGTCCTCTCGACCTGACCTTGCACGCTCTCTATTTCAGCAGCAAACGACCAGCTCCAATCCGCTTCGCAACCGTCGAAGAGGTCCGGCAGACCGGCTGGGCCAGGCCGGTTCCCCTCTACTCCCGTTACACAGCGAGACAGTTCCCGATCGTGGGAACCAACCTGGCGTACTTTCAATTTCGGAATTTACCCCTGGCAAAAGGGGAGTCGCTCAGCCGACTGGGAGATTGCGTGCTGGGGAGCGAGGTGGCCCGCCAGCTACAACTCCGACCCGGTGATCGCCTCCTTTCCGATCCGGAAAATATTCTCGACCTGGCAGGCCATTATCCACTCAAGATGTTGGTACGAGGGGTTCTCGAGCCAAGCTCGACCCCGGATGACTGGGCTGTCTTTGTCGACTTGAAAACGAGCTGGGTCATCCAGGGGTTAGGTCACGGGCATCAAAACCTCGCAGAAGAGACCGATGATCTGAAGGTCGAGGTTCGATCCGATGGAACCTTGCAGGCCACGGCTGCCGTGCTGCCCTACATGGAAATCACGGATGAGAATATCGACTCGTTCCATTTTCACGGGGAGACGGCCGATTTTCCAATCACAGCCGTGATCGCTGTATCACCGGACGAAAAGAGCGAAACCTTGCTGATGGGACACTTTCAAGGGATGGAAAATGAAACACAACTGGTCCGGCCAGTTGTGGTGATCGATGAGCTCATGTCGCTCGTATTTCAGGTCAAGAAATTCTTTGATTTAAACGCGATCCTGATCGCCATGGCGACCCTGTTTCTATTGATTCTTGTGTTGGTCCTCTCCCAGAGGTTGAGAATCCGTGAAATGCAAACGATGTTCAAACTGGGATGTAGCCGGGGGACTTTGTTGCTTCTGCAATTTTCAGAGATCGCAATCCTGTTCCTGTTTAGCTCGATGTTGGTTGCCCTGGCGGTATGGGGCGTTTGGATGATGGCGGGTAACGTCGTTCAATCCCTGTTGATCGGAGGACAAGGTTAAGTCATGCATTACCAGACGCTTGCAAAACTCGCGATTCTGCTCGCATTACCAGTCCTCTGGATGCCCTGTGGCTGCCAGCGAAACGATCGAACACCCCAAGACAACACGGCATTCAGCCAGCCCACCCGCTCCGATCAGGTCTCCGCTATCAGCTACCCACTTTTCTTCGTGACCGGCAAACTGCTGGAGGGAACATCGATCCAGCTCGACCTGGTTGCCCCGCCCGCCAATGCGCCGGAACCATGGACACCGGACCAGCAGCAGATCGAGACGCTGCAGGCCTCGGACTTGATTATCGCCAACGGTTCAGGAGCACCCTTTGCCAAGTGGATGGTAAGAGTCTCCCTGCCCGAATCACGGGTCATTCAAACCACCGACAACTTCTCTATCGAAGAGTTTATCATGGTCAAGGATCACCGAGTCGTTCACCAGCATGGGCCGGAAGGGGAACACTCGCATCCTTTCATGGTCGCCGAAACCTGGCTTGATCCAGCGATGCTCAAAAAACAGGCCGAGGAAATCGCCGTTGCCCTGATACGTTGCTATCCGACCCTAGACAACCAGGTCAGGGAAAATTTAGAGCAGCTGAATCAATCTTTAGACCGCCTGACAGAGCAAGTGAAAGGAATCCCCAAGGGAAACGTGATCACCTCGACGCCGAGGCTGAAATACCTGACAAGGGCAGCCGGTCTGCAGGATACCCACCTGCTATGGTTTGATCTTCCAGAGCAAAGCACCTGGCAGACAACAGGAGAAAAGGCGTTCATCGACAGGGCCCAGGAAGCTGGCTCCAGCTGCATGCTGTTTGATACCGATCCGCCCAATTGGCTGAGAGAACGACTTCGGGAACTCGGTTACCCGGTCGTTTCGCTCAACTCCTTCAGCCGAGGTGGGTTACCAAGTGAAGGGGACTTCCTGCAGGTTATGGAAAACAATCTCGCAACCTTGCAGGACGGTCTCTCCCGATAGGGCCTCGCAGCAGCGTTCAAGGGCCATTGCTGGACTTCGATCGCGGGGTCGCTTCGCCGTTGGCGATCGGCAGACTACCAACAAAAAGGCCTTGGATTACCTTGGTCATGTGCCGCAACTCGAGTTTTTCCCACTCATCTCCTGGTTGGTGGTAATCGTCATGGAGCGATCCGGCGGAAAAACTGTGAGCCACGACTCCCTTCTCGGCGAATGCGTAGTTGTCACTCGAGCGGTAAAGCATCGGACTGAATTCCGGGTGTTCGAAGATCAAAACATCCACCGATTCCGCTGCCTTGGCCATGATGGGTCCGAGATCCGACTCGTGCCAACCAGTCACCCAACATTTCCCAGCCGCGCCGGGCTCAGGCCGCCCCACCATTTCGATGTTGATATTGGCCACAATCTTTTCCAGGGGCCACGTCGGCTGGCTGGCGTAATGCCGCGAACCGAGCAGACCTTTTTCTTCTCCCCAAAACGTCATGAAAATCGTGGTCCGCCTGGGAGCCTTCTGCAGTGACCCAAACGCCCGAGCAAGCTCGATCACGGTCGTCACACCGGTCGCGTTGTCGTCGGCACCATTAAAAATGGGATCTTCGAGGCCATCCTGCGTTCCGACATGATCCAGATGGGCGCTGAACAGGACCGCTTCCTCCTTCAACTTCGGGTCACTACCCGGTAGCACGCCTATCACATTACGAACTTCCGTCTGGCCAACCGTCCGTTTCGGTATCTTGACCGTCACTTCCTGCTGCGGGTCGAACTTGCCCACGAGCAACGTCGGTAGAGAATTACCTTGCCGTCGGTTGATCAGCCGCGGCTCGGTCGACTGCTGCGCTGTACCCACCATCGGACTGTCCGCCTTCACCTCGAGCAGGAGACACTTGGCTCCCCGGCCTGCCAGAACACTCAGCTCCCGCCGGAACATAAATTCGTCGCGGGGTGAGGCAATCCAGGACGCATCGACCAGTACTGCCCCGGCAACGTCAACGCCTGAAAGTTCCTGCCCCCGTGCGATTCGAGTCACCGGACCGTTGTACTCAAAATCTTCAGAATCGGCTGCAATCACCCCATATTGTCGGGTGTCTCGCCCCCCGACCAGGAACTCGATGCCGCTGCTGGGCATGGCGACCGTTTCCAGCTCGTGCCTCTGATAAAAACTCCCATCGTCTCCCCCTCCCACGAGCCCGGCACCGCGAAATCGCGCGGCCACGTAGGCGCTGGCAATGGTCAATTCTCGCGAGGGCGTATCGCGCCCCGCCATCTCGTCGGAGGCGAGAAAAGTTACCGCGGCAGTCACATCCTGCTGTGTGATTTGGGCCACCGCCTGCTTGACCTCTGCAGACAACTCCTGCTGGGCTGGCAACATGTCTGCCAGCCCACCAACCAAACCAATGACGATTGCCCACCAACCGATCGTCTTCCCGTCATTCATCATTCGTCCCATCGTTTGTTCCGTGGTTTGTTCCGTGGTTTTCAAAATCTTGTCCACCAAGTTTCGCGAGCCGCATTGTAACGTGAAAACCGAGTGACTGTCGCTAAGCTGAGAAACTTGCAAAAGCGTTGAAGATAGCCGATATTGGCAGCCAACGGCAAACAGCACTTCCCCTCATCCCGAACGGACGCCCCATCATGCACCCTGAAGAACTGGTGATTGTCCAAGCCTTTGAATTCGAAGACGAAGCCCACCTTGCCCGCTCCGTCTTGGACGCAGAGGGGATCGATTCCAAAGTGCTGGGATCGGAAACGGCTGGTTTCGGGAGCCTTACCAACGATGCTTCCTTTCAATTGGTCGTTCGCAAAGACCTCTACGAGCAGGCCAAGCAGATCCTGGAGCAGGCGGCTCAGCAACAGGAGGAGGAAGAGGAAGCGATCCCCGCTTGGAAATGTGAATGCGGGGCGGAGGTCGATGAAGGATTTGCCATCTGCTGGTCCTGCGGAAAGCCGTGGCCGGGAGCCGTCTAACCAGCGGGTAACCACCGATCATGCTGGCCGTTGGTCGTAACCTTCCACCAGACCGGGAACCCCCTCCAGACCAGCCGGCACGCAGAAATTGGCACCGGTAAAGTCTTGCCCGATCGGTTCATACGCGCCCCCCAGGTGCTCTGCCAGAAACGCCTCGCAGACCGCAAAGAACGAGATCTTGTTGGACGGACGGTCGAAGCCGTGCCCCTCTTCCGGGTAGAGGAGGTAAGTGACCGGGATATTCTTCTCCTGCATGGCAGCCACAACTTGGTCCGACTCGGCCTGTTTGACCCTCGGGTCCTGGGCGCCCTGGCCGATCAACAGTGGGCGGCAAATCTTATCGACATGGAACAAGGGAGATCGCGACTCGAGAAATTCTCGTCCTGCGGGGCTTGTAAAATCACCGACTCGCTGTTGCATCAATGGCATGATCGGCATCCAGTAAGGCGGGGGGTTTTCCATCAAGCTGATCAAATTGCTGGGTCCCACAATATCCACCCCGCAGGCAAATGTCTCCGGCGTGAAGGTCAGTCCCACCAGTGCGGCATATCCTCCGTAACTGCCTCCGGCAATGGCAACCTTGTCCTCTAACGCAACCCCCTGTTCGACAGCCCACTTCACCGCGTCGATCAGGTCGTCGTGCATTCTTCCCGCCCATTGCAGGTTGGCCGCGTTGATAAAGCTCTTGCCCAGCCCGGTCGATCCCCGGTAGTTCACCGACAAAACCGCGTATCCTCGGTTGGCAAGCATCTGATGCAGGGAGCTATAGCCCCAATAATCCCGCGCCCAAGGCCCACCGTGGACCAACAGGACCATCGGCAGGGGGCGACTGGGCCGCCCGGTCTGTTGGGGATCTGATTCGAGGGGCAGGCTTAGATAGCTCACCAGTGAGAGGTCGTCACGGGAGCGAATGATTACGGGATGCATCCGGGCCAGCTGGACCTCTTCCAGTGCCGGTCGATCGGTAAAGAGGAATTCGGTCTCCCCGCGATCAGGCCAAAATCGGTAATAGCGCACTGGGCCGTTGTCCGTCGCGAACGCCACAATCCATTGATCATCATCCCGAGTCCGGCTGGTCACCTCGATATCACCCTCCTGCTGCAGTTCCTCCGCCTGGAACTTGACGAGACGCTCAAATGCCTGCTCGATTCGTGCGTCGAGGAATTCGTACTGTTCGCGATCGTAGGTGTAGGAGACAGCCTCAACGTTTCTGTCGACAGGATGGACCATGAGCCCATCGATATCGGCTTTGTCCGTTGCAAACAAGGTCGTTTCCTGCCCCGTTTCGAGATGGACGCGTTTCAATGCTGCCGTATCACGGTCTCGACTATCCAGCAGGTAGAGCGATTCCCCCGTCTTATCGAGGCCGACCGGCCGGGTCGTGAGAACGTCTTCCGAACCGATGGTTAACAGGGGCGCCCACCCCGTTTCGACCGAGTCATCCGGGCGCAAAAGCATCATCTGGCTGTCGGGTGTCAAAGCGACTGTCAAACGAAGACGCAGATCATCATCGGCGACGAAACCAATGAATTGATTGTTCTGAAATACCAACTCCCGCGCACCGGTCTCCACATCAACCCGATAAATATCGTGGAACCAATGCTGATCCCGGTCGTTGATACCGACCAAGATCTGCGTGGCGTGCTGTGGGCTGACATGGATGACCTGAGCCGCGACCCCTTGGCATGGGGTCAGATCAATCAGCTCGCCCGCGGCCAGGCTTCCCTCCGACGAGGTTTCAAGTCGGACCGAATAAAGGTGGTAGTCCTCATCCCCGTTATCATCCTGCAAAAACAGAATATGCCGATTGGTATGCGCCCAGAAAAACTGGCGGATTCCTGTGGTCTGATCCTGAGTGACTTGGCAGGCCGACTGTTTTTCCGCCGCCCCCGATTCATCCTGTGGCAAAACCCAGACGTTCATCACCCCGTCGCTCGGTGCCAGATACGCCAGCATCGTGCCATCGGGACTGAGACGGGCCATGCAGCGTTCCGGGTTACCGAACAATGTTTTTCGTGGAATCAACTCGTTTTCTCCTTCTCCGGTGGGCGGCTCTCCAATGGGACAGGACGCGCCCACAGGATCCTGATAAAAATTGGCCGGGCCACATTCTATTTGGGCCATGACCAAACAGCCAAGTCGGGGGCTCCCTTCTTTGTTACAATTTAAACCTTTGACAAGCGGGCATCCCTGCCGATTGAACCCTGAAAAGAAACGACCACCATGAAACGATGTCGGAACAGAACTGTCGCCATTCTCCTGTTTCTATCCCTCGCGTCGACCGGGTTATTCACACCGGCCCGAGCGGAGGATCAACCCAATATTCTGTTCATCTACCTGGACGATTTCGGTTGGCGCGACACGGGGTACATGGGTTCTGACTTCTACGAAACGCCCCACCTCGATCGCTTGGCGGCGGGCGGGATGATTTTTACCGATGCCTATTCCTGTGCCGCCAATTGTGCTCCGGCGCGGGCCTCGTTGCTCTCGGGGCAGTACACACCCCGCCACCAGATCTTTAACGTGGGAACGACGCCACGGGGCGCTGCCAAACACCGACGTCTCGAACACATTGCCGGTACGCGAACTTTGGACCCGGACATTTCAACTTGGGCCCGCCAACTACAGGTGGCCGGGTATCGGACCGCTACCATGGGTAAATGGCACTTGAGCTCGGACCCCCTGCCGTACGGATTCGACGTCAACATTGGCGGCACTCATTCGGGAGGCCCGCCCAAAGGCTACTATCCGCCTCACGGCAAAGTCCCCGGGCTTCAAGAAGCGCCGGACGATGAGTACCTGACCGACCGCCTGTCCAGTGAGGCAATCAAGTTCATCGAGGCCACCCCCCAGCAACCATGGTGCCTCTACCTGACCCATTTTGCGGTGCATACGCCCATCCAACCGAAGCGAGAACTACTCGAAAAATACGATTCCAAATCCCCGGGCGAGCTACACGACAACGTGAAAATGGCAACCATGATTCAGGCTGTCGATGACGGCGTGGGCCGGATCATGAAAAAGTTGGAAGAGCTTGAACTGACGGACAAAACAGTCGTCCTGTTCTACTCCGACAACGGTGGCTATGGTCCTGCCACGGACATGGCGCCACTGAAAGGGTACAAAGGGACCTATTACGAAGGTGGGATTCGTGTCCCATTTTTCGTGAACTGGCCAGGCGTCGTCCAACCGGGGAAAACCAACCCGATCCCGATTACGGGCGTCGACCTTTACCCGACACTCTGTGAAATTGGACATGCCAAGTTGCCTGCCAACCAACCGCTCGACGGGATCAGCCTGGTTCCGCTGTTTGAAGGAAAACAAATCTCAGGGGAATCCCGGTCCCTGTTCTGGCATTTTCCGACTTACCTCCAATCGTACGCCCAGGTCCACGATGAGCAGCGAGATCCGCTATTTCGGACCCGGCCATGTAGCGTTATTCGCCACGGCAAATGGAAACTTCACCAATATTTCGAAGACAATGCGTTGGAGCTGTACGACTTGGAGAAGGATCTCGGAGAAACCAATAATCTGGCGGAGAAGATGCCTGGCAAAACGAAGGAGCTGCTGGCCCGTCTCAAACAATGGCAAGTCGACGTTGGCGCCCCGGTTCCCACTAAAGCCAATCCCGAGTTTGATGCGGTGGCCGAGCAAGAAGCAATCCGCAAGAAGGAAATCGGGAACCGATTAATTGGGCACATATTAGCGCCCATCATTGGTCTGCTTTTGGGCTGGATCATCCTGCACTATGTCCTCAAGAGGCAGTAGTGCAACAATGGATTTGCTCGGCTAAGAAATCGAGCACATCATCCACCAAACAGGCGTTGCCAACTGAGCAAGGGATAAAAGAGATCCCTCAAAATGTGCCGCCCCCTCGCCCTAGAGATTCACCCATGTCGTGCAGAGACTATGATCTCCGCTGCCACAGCGACCAAGAGGGTTCAAAACTACCAGACAGAATCGCTTGCGGATATCTCAGTCGCCAAATCCCGGGAAAAGTCGCTGGCGACTTGGGAAGAGGCGAAATAGATTCGGCAAGATATGGCGGTCCCGCAAGTGGCCTACTTGCCAACTTGGCCTCACCGTGCGGACAACAACCTCCACGGTGCTATTGAAGTTGCCCTCCATCGTCCAGACCTGGCCTTGCTCCGCGTCGTAACTGAGCAGCATGAAACTGTGGCCCGGCATGCGCACATAGTCTCCGTGGATCGGGCCCTCGCCACTAAGTTCTGAAATGTG
>JAYZCF010000007.1:0-4461 GCA_036338455.1 Planctomycetota bacterium | reverse complement strand
TTTTTCCTGTTCCCGGACCAGGTCGTCGGCGGCCAATTGCTCGATGATAAAATGATTGTATGGCTTGTCTTGATTGAAAGAACGGACGACATAATCGCGGTAACGCCAGGCATTGGACCGCTCGTAATCATTGGACATCCCGCTGGTGTCGGCGTAGCGGACGACGTCCAACCAGTGCTGTCCCCAGCGTTCCCCGTATTGTGGCTTGGCCAAGAGGCGGTTGAGCAGGTCATCCCATGCTTTGGCCTGGTTCTTGCGAGATGCTCGTTCAAATTGCTCAACTTCTTCAGGGGTAGGGGGTAAACCCGTCAGGTCGTAGGTCGCTCTCCGGATAAGGGTCGCTGCGTCAGCTCGTGGCGCGAGTTTGATGTTGGCGGCTTTTAGTTTCGACTCGAGAAACGCATCAATCGGGTGCGGATGAGCGTCCGGAAGAGTGGGAGTCTGATAAGGTTGGAAAGCCCATATTTCTTCCGGTTTGTAGGTGCGGTAGGTCCACTCGTCGTCGAGCCCGCCCGAATTCTTGACTCGGACCCCGTCGGCTGGGTCGGCCGAGGACCATTGCTTTTTCCTGATTTCAGCCTGAGTTGCCTCGTTGGGCCATGTCGCGCCCGCGTCGATCCAGCGCTCAATCAATGCGATCTGTTGTTCGTCGAGTCGGTCATTCTCCTTGGGTGGCATTTCCAGCCCTTCCCATCGAATCGCTTCGAGCAAGGGACTTTGGTCGGCATGACCGGGAATAATGGACGGGCTTCCCGACTCACCGCCGGCCAAGGCAGCTGAGCGTGACCGCAGGTCATAGTCCCCCTTCAGATTGTCGGGGTCGTTCCCGTGACAGCCGAAGCACTTTGACTTGAGTAACGGTAAGATCTGTAGCGTAAACAATTCCGCTTGCTGATCCGAATTCAAGTCAGTTTGACCGATCGCTGGTTGATTCAGGTAGGCCAGGAAGATTATGCAAAGCGTCAGAAATGGGGCTGTTTTCATCATTCGAAATCCGGGGAATGCATCTGCGTCAATTATAGCCGATGAGACAGAAATTGTAAGTTTAATGCGTTTTTTCTGATCGTTCCGGTCGCCTCCCTTTCCGGTTGTGATGAAGCGGAAATTTATTGGCTCCGGTGCAATCAGTGAACGGCCGTGTTGCAAGGTGTGGTGGAAGGTAGGACAATGTGGGGGCAGAGCTTTCTCAATCGTCGTGGTCGTGAAAAGCTCTGATCTTTCCAAGTATCAGCGGAATGAGCATGTCAGTTAGATGGAACCGGCGACAATTTGTCCGGGCATCGGCGGCAACGTCGGTGGCTCTACCCCTTTCCCCATCCTTGTTCGATCTTTTTTCGCCGCGTGACTCCGCGATCTGCTTCGGTGTGATTGCCGATCTCCACCAAGATGTGATGCATGATGCCCCGCGGCGAATGGATGTCTTTTTGGAGGCAATGGAGCGGCAAAAACCGGACGCGATTTTACAACTGGGTGACTTTGCCTATCCCAATAACCGGAATCGGTCCCTGGTGCAAACCTTCAACGAGGCAGGTCATCGGCCGATCCATGTGCTCGGTAATCACGATATGGATGACGGGCATACGCGACAGCAATGCGTGGAGGTTTGGGGAATGCCTGGTTTCTATGCAGCGCATCAGGTAAACGGGCTGTCGCTTCTGGTATTGGATGGCAATGATAAGGATTCCCCGACGCACCAAGGCGGCTACGCCCGTTTTGTTGGACCCGAGCAGGTCGAGTGGCTTGAGGGGCAATTAAAAAATGCCACCCAACCGGTAATCATCGTCTCACACCAGCCACTGGCAGGTCCAAGTTCAGTGGATAATTCGAAAGAGATGCAGGATCTTTTGGGCCGCCACGCCGATAAGATACTGTTTGCCATGAATGGTCACACCCATATGGATTACCTTACCAAGGTTCAGGATGTGCTTTATTGGCACGTCAACTCAGCTTCTTATCATTGGGTAGGTGGAAACCATATTCATTCCAGTTACCCGGAAGCAGTTCACAAAAAATATCCTGACATCGCCTATACGTGCCCGTACCGCGACCCGCTGTACGCAACGATTACGATTGACCCCCAAGCGAAACAGATACGAATTGACGGGACCGCATCGGAGTGGGTTGGTTCGACGCCGACTGAGCTTGGCATCAAGCCGGTGGAACATCCTGATTACAATCCGGTGGTTCCGTGTATTCGAAAACAGGCGTTTGAATGGACCGCCAAGTAGCCAGGTAAATGTGCCGTCGGTAACCTGTCTCCTGCCAAATCCAACCAGGACTCACTACGGAATCTCAATATGAATAGTGGCGGTGGTCAGGATGGTGCTCCGTTCGGTGAAGGGGCTGGCGGGGATCCTCTGCTAAGCGAATTTCAGCCTCTTTGGGACGAGGCGGCTGAGATTTGGGATGCCAATACCGATCACCCCTCGTTTCGCGGTTATGTCAGTGCCAATTACCGAGCCGTCTACGAATCGCTTGTTTTGCTGCAAGGTCATGCGGAGACATTCCTGGAGTGGGGGTCAGGGTTAGGCGTCGTCTCCATCATGGCGAGCCGGATGGGTTTCGAGGCATATGGGATCGAGGCTGAGGCCGAATTGGTCGAATACGCCAGATTACTCTCTCGTGCTTACCAGGCAGACGCAAAGTTTGCGGCGGGTAATTTCATGCCGGAGGATTTTGAATGGAACCCGGCCAGAGGACATGAAATCAGTCGAACGGTTTTGGATACGGGATCGGGTTACGCCGAACTCGATATGGAACTGAGGGACTTTGACCTGATCTACGCTTATCCTTGGCCGGAAGAGCATGATCTTTATCGAAACATTATTCAGGATTGCGGTCGCCCCGGTTCCCTCTTGTTGAGTTACGATGCCCAAGAGGGGATTAACTTGGTGCGGATTCAGCCGGGTGGGTGATCTGTGCCTCAGCGGCGCTGTAGTTTGAGGCAAAGAATGTAGGCCAAGAACGTAGGGCATGCAGGAACCGGGAACGATCGGGCGGGAGAGAATCGTTGAGCGATGATCTGATTCGGCGAGCCAAGGCATTCGCCACACAGGCTCATGCCAGTATTGACCAGCGCCGCAAATACACTGGTCTGCCCTACATCGTGCACCCCGAAGCGGTGGCCGAACTGGTCGAGGCTACCGGTGCTGGACCTGAAGTCGTTGCCGCCGCCTGGTTGCATGATGTGGTCGAAGATACGCCGGTCGAGTTGGAGCAGATACGACAGGAGTTTGGTGATGAAGTGGCGGCCTTGGTGGATGACCTCACGGATGTGTCGCGGCGCTCCGACGGGAACCGCGCTGCACGCATGGCTGTTGATAGGGAACATTCGGCACGAGCCGACGCTCGTGCCAAGACGGTCAAACTAGCGGATGTGGTGGATAACCTGACGGATATCGTGCGTTTTGACCCCGTCTTTGCCCAGACTTACTTAACGGAAAAAGAACAGCTTTTGGACGTTTTGCAGGAAGGCGATTCTGGGCTATGGCAAAGGGCCAATCAGTTGATTCGAGATTCCCACGATGAACTGGGAAAACGAAACAACGGCAATCGGGAGGCCTGACCGGCCGAGGAGCTGCATTGTTCAAGTTTTCTTTGCTCGATTTGTTCTTGTTGACCGCCTTATTGGCTGTGTCGGCATTGTTCTATTCGATGGGATACTGGGGAGGTGCCCTGGTCTGGTCAGGTGCTGTGGTGGGTTTTGAAATTGGACGGCGGACCGAGTATTGGGTCGTCTGGATGGCGATGATCGGCGCTATACTCGGGTTGTGGTCTTGGCTGGGTGTTTATCTCTCCCTCGGGCTCTTCCATGCCTGGCATTACTCCGTCGAACATAGCTCACCCGGCAGTAGTCCTCACCCCTTCGCCGTCTCACTGTTGTTTCTGGCGATTTGGTTGGTACCGGGGTTGATCGCGACCTGGTTGGGTTGGTCGTTCTTTGCCGCAGGCAAAAAGGATACAAACCACCCCTCAGCTTAGGAATCTGGGTCGTTCTCGGTTTTGTCCGATGAGTTTTGCTCCGTCGCGTCGAACGGCTCGAGTTTCTCCCGCGTCGCGGGGAGTTCTTCGTTGTCCAGGAGCTTGCCTTCCGTTCCTGGCTCGATCGGCTTTGCCTGCTCGAGGGATTTGACGAAGGTTTTCAGCTGCGTCCAATACTCATTCGGTAAGCGGTCCCAGTGCCCGCCACCTGGGTTCACAAAAAATGTTTTATTGTCGGATGGGGAGTTCTCAAACAGTTTGCGGCCGGATTCGATGGGCACTAACCAATCTTTGTCACCATGACTCTGGAAGAGTGGCTGAGGGCAGGTCTTGATCTTCTCTGCGGATGGGTAGCGGTTTCGCATGAGGCGATGTACCGGGACGAACCAAAAATTTGCCTGGGCCGCTTCTGGCAACGACGCAAAGGTGCGTTGCAGGATAATCGCCTTGGCGCCTAGTTTCCACGCCGCGTGACAGGCC
>JAYZCF010000006.1:0-8607 GCA_036338455.1 Planctomycetota bacterium | reverse complement strand
CTTGTCGTTCATCAGAATTTTCGGTTTCACTTGGTGGACCACTATCTCGATCGGTTTATCCTGCAAATCCGCTTGGCAAAGGTCGGAAAATGAACGACTCTCCACCGCCTGTGCTCGCCTCGGCGCGGAGCTTTCCCCCGCGCGCCATGACGACGCATACGTCTTTTATCGACCCACCCTGAGGACAGAATCACGCCAAACAATTCCTGCTAGCGTGGGCGGCAAAGCCGAGCTGTTAAACTTTTCCGGTTTAACAAGATGGTGAAAACCCGGCCAATCCGCAGCGAAAAATTGAAGGCAACCGTAAGCCTGATGGGTAAATGTTCCAGGCAGACGAAGCCTGGATATCCGAACAATCTTCGAGCCGATTACAGATAGGTTACGATTTCATCGATGGGCTTCTTCTTGATCAACGGCACCTGCGCGTCCTCGGCGGGATAGCCAACCACCAACAGGAGAAAGGGGCGCTCATGGTCCGGCCTGACCATGATCTTATTGAGAAATTTCATCGGACTCGGGGTATGCGTTAACGTCGCCAAACCGGCGTGATGCAACGCAGCGATCAAAAACCCGGTGGCAATGCCCACGGATTCCGTCACGTAATAATTCTTGGACCTCGAACCATCTTCACGGAGATCGTAGGGCTTACAAAACACACCGATCAAGCACGGCGCCGTTTCCAGAAAAGGTTTGTGCTCATCCGTCCCCAGCGGGGCCAATACGTCTAACCATTCCTGACTCGCGCGATGCTGGTATAACTCCCGTTCCTCGGCCTCAGCGGCGATCCGTATTTCTGACTTGACGGTCGGATCCGTGACAACAACGAAGTGCCAAGGCTGCAGGTTAGCACCATTGGGCGCCGTGCCGGCAGCCTTGAGGCACTCATCCACAATCGCACGGTCGACAGGTCGCTCCGAGAAATCCCTGACCGTTCTACGACGACGGATCTCTTGGTAGAACGCGACTGCGCGCCGATGCATTTCGGCAGCAGGATACTCCTCGAATTCGGTAAGGGGAATGAGCTTTGGTTCCATATTTTCCTTCCTGCTCCGAGTCGCTCAGCGAATCAAATCACCCGACGCCTTACACCGATACCATCGAACGAGTTGTCATTTCCTGCCACAACTTTAACAGAGGTTTCAATTCACTTCGACGGACCGCCTGTTGACTATACTCAGCCCGGCAATACAGGTGTGCCAGTTCAACCGCCTGGTGTCCCACGACCCGATCGAAGACCTGAATCTGCTTGACAAATTCGTAGGGTGTTTCGTCTGGCTCCTTTTCGTATTGGCGTCCCCGAGCCCATGCTTCCAAGGCAGCGTACGTGTACTGGATCAACTGACGCTCGGTCCATTTCGATTCCCGGCCAGTGCGGAACGGATCTGGAAAATCACTAAACTTGGGTTTTCGAAGGCGTTTTTCCGGCACTGCCCTCGCATCGACCTGCTTCTGCTTTTTACCACCAAACAACTTCGCCCAGAACTCGGCCAGCTCGTCCCGGTAGAGCCAGACCAACACAGCCAAAGCGACCAAACCGATCAAGAACACCAACGATTTCCCCAACGTCGCCAACAGGGAGGAGAACTCCGGTGACACGGGTGGGGGGGCTGAAGAGCCGGCGTTCCCCTCGGTAAGTGCTGAACCACTGCCCGACTGACCGTTTGGGGCATCTTCTGCTGAAGCTTCGGCTGATTGTCCTTCACCTTTTTCCCGTTCATCCTCTTCGGCTGAATCCTCACGATTGACTTCGGCACCCTCTTGACCCGGTGCGCCTGACGGTTGCCCTGCGGGGGCCGACTGCCCCTCCCGGTCACGCCCCTGACGCTCACGATTTGACTGTTGAGAGCGATCTCCGGAATTCTGAGTCGAATCAGCATTGGCAGAATCGGATTGCCCCGAGGGAGAATCACCGGAAGAGTCGGGGGACTGAGACGAACTCTCTTGACCGGATGAATCAGAGGGGGAACCGGATTTCTGACCAGTGCTGCCTTCCCCGTTGGAGCCACGCCCTTGCTTCGGGTCGTTGGTGTTGCCGTTGCGGTCGTCCTGCCCTGAGTCCTGCCCTGACTTTTGCCCGGAACTGCCTTGGCCTTCCCCCTCACCCGCTTGGCTCTGGGATGCCTGATCGGAAGATTGCGGACCGCCCGTTTTCCCCTGAGCGCCCGGTATTTTCTGTCCGGAATCTGAGCGCACCGAGGAATTGCCGTCCGGCGCAACTTGTTGACCATCACGACCAACCGCCATATCCGAGGCACGTCGATTGGAACTACTGAACCACGCAAGAGCATCGGAAGTCCGTTCTGCCAGATTGGGGCGTGGCACCACAACCACCAACCCCATGATCAGGATCGCGAACAGGGAACCGAGCACCAACCAACCATGCGCAATCGGGTAAGGCAAGGGCAGATTCCGTCGAACGAGATAGCGATTCAATCCCAACAGACTGGTCACCATCAACAAACCGAGTCCTGAACCGAGGTAAACCGCAAACAACAAGAAAATCCAGCTGTCGCCCCACGTCGAATCCGACACGACAAACCATTGACCCACGCCAAAAATTGGCAGCGCAAACAGTGAGAAGTAGAACACCCACAGACCGGGCGTATTCTTACGCCCGGCTTTCGAAAACAGCTTCGTCACGACACCAACGCCAAGCTGACTATTTTCGCCGTGAGTTATGGTCTCAGCGGTCCGTGACTCAGCCGACGATCGTTCCCCATCTACTTTTTCCAAACGTTCCGGTGGGCGAAAACGTCGTGCCGCGAAATCGAGTAATCCACTGGCAGACACATCGCGGCTGCTATCCACGACCGTGCAATCCCACGTCAACTTACTGCTCGACCACATCACCACGCCAATCAGGATCGAGATCGAAATCGGCTCAAAGATCTTGGACCCGTAGTCAAAATCGACGATCGCCGTAGAGGTAAGCAAAGTCGCCATCGCCAAGGCCACACCAAAGAAGCTTGCCCGGCCAAAACCTTCCTGGATGGAAACCCGACTGACCAATACCGCAGCGACCGTGAACAGACCGAGCACGACGCAAAGTCGCGTGGCATGGGGACCACGGTAAAGCACCTCGACCAGGAAAAAAACCAGGCTGCCGACCATCC
The DNA here is from genome assembly GCA_036338455.1 of Planctomycetota bacterium. Taxonomy (GTDB): domain Bacteria; phylum Planctomycetota; class Planctomycetia; order Pirellulales; family Pirellulaceae; genus Mariniblastus. Next base: position 5,494 of record JAYZCF010000006.1, on the reverse strand, counting down.
CCATGATCAAGATCGGCCCAACCAGTTGGATCAGCCAAGGAGTCAGAGGGTTTTGATCAGAACGCGGCATCCGGTACTCCCAACAGATTCGTTACCCCCGACTTGCCAACCCAGGGTCCGGGAAACATTATACTCCATTCGAACCGGTCAAGTGAATGACCGCAGCCGCGATCGCTGGGGCAAAAAGTGGGCCTCCTGTCTCATTCAACCACCCGTGTCAGCGGGGCACAGCGGGCGTTGGTTGCGATCACAGCCACCTCCCGATAAACTCAATCCAGTCGATCCTGCAGATCGAAACTTAGTGGTTTCCCAGCGATCTTATGATTCAACCCGAGAGCTCCATGTCCAAAAATTCGATTGCCCTGTTTTTTCTGTCGTTGCTAATCGCCCCCTGCTCCCTTCACGCAGACGAGGGCATGTGGTTATTCAACGGTTTGCCGATTGAACAATTCAAAACGAAATACGGATTCGAACCGACCCCCGAGTGGACGGACCATCTGATGAAGTCGTCCGTCCGCTTCAATGTGGGAGGCTCCGCATCGTTTGTTTCCAGCAATGGACTGGTTCTGACCAACCATCACGTCGGCTCGGACACGCTCAACAAACTTTCTACCCAAGAAAACAATTACTACGAAGACGGCTTTCTCGCTGAAACCTTTGAGGAAGAACTGAAAGCTCCTGACCTGGAGCTCAACCAACTTGTCAAGATTACAGATGTGACGGACCAAGTAGACGCTGCCGTGAAACAGAACATGTCGCCAGGTGAAGCCGCCGCAGCCCGACGGGCAGCCATTTCGAGGATCGAACAATCGGCCACTGAAAAATCCGGTCTGCGCAGTGACGTTGTCACGCTTTACGGCGGCGCCCGGTACCATCTGTATCAATACAAGAAATATACGGATGTCCGACTGGTCTGGGCGCCCGAATCGGCCATCGCCTTTTTCGGTGGGGACGCGGATAATTTCGAATACCCTCGCTACTGCCTGGACGCATGCCTGTTCCGGGTTTACGAGGATGGGAAGCCGGCCGAAATCGAGCATTTTCTCAAATGGTCGCCCGATGGAGCCGAAGAGGACGAACTGGTTTTCGTATCGGGCAACCCGGGCAGCACCAGTCGTATTTACACCGTCGCAGCGTTGAAATTTGAACGCGATCATTACCTGCCCTACATTCTCGACTTTATTCGACGACGGGAAATCCTGCTGCAGCAGTTCGGCCTGAACAGCGCGGAGAGTGCACGAATCGCCAAGGACGGTCTGTTCGGATTCCAGAATGCGCGCAAGGCGAGGATGGGCATGTTGCAGGGCCTGCAAGATCCGGCCCTGATGAAGGTCAAGGAGGAGGAAGAGAAGCAGATATTGGCAAAGGTAAAGGCTGACCCAAAATTAAAACAATACGCTGCCGCATGGGACAAGATTGCCGAGCTCCAACAACAGAAAGCAAAACGACTCGGGAGTGGCATCTCTCTCAACACGCGTCTATTCAATATCGGGCAAACGCTGGTCCAAATGTCCGCCGAAGACAAGAAACCGAGCGACCAGAGATTGGCCGAGTTTCGAGATTCGGCGCGCGCCTCGCTTGAGCAGCAGTTGTTTTCTTCCGCCCCGATTTACCCGGAACTGGAACAGGCAATCCTGGCCGACCTGATCGCCCGTATGCTGGAATTGAGAGGGGCCGATGACCCATTGTGCCAAAAAATTCTACAAGGACAAAACCCTTCAGACCGCGCGGCCGAATTGGTATCGGGCACCCGCTTAATGGACGTCGATTTTCGCAAAAAGCTGGCGCAAGAAGGGACCGATGGCAACCAAGATCCGATGATCCAATTGGCCCAATTGGTAGATCCAATTGTCCGCCAACAGCGGGAAGAGAACGAAGCGTTACAGGAGTTGGAGCGACAGGCTTACAGCCAGATTTCGGAAGCGCTGTTTGCCACACAGGGCACTTCCACCTATCCAGATGCAACCTTTACCCTCCGCCTCTCCTATGGACCCGTTAAAGGTTACCAGGAAAACGGCAAAACTGTCCCACCGTTCACTCGGATGGGCGGGACGTTTGACCACGAGCAAGCGCATGCTGGCCAACCCGGCTACCAGCTGCCAGAAAGCTGGCGGGACGCGGATTCCAAATTAAATCCGGAAACGCCTTTCAATTTTGTTTGCACCGCCGACATCATCGGTGGAAATTCGGGTAGCCCGGTTGTGAACAAGGATCTGGAACTCGTCGGGCTGATCTTTGACGGTAATATCCAATCCCTGATCGGTGACTACATTTACAGCGACAAGCAGGGGCGATCGGTCAGTGTCCACAGCAGCGCCATTCGCGAGGCATTGCGAAAAATTTACGGTGCAGATTCCATTGCGGATCAACTCGGCAAGTGACACCGCCACGTTAAGGCAGCCAGCCCAACATCCCAATCCGACCAAACCTGGCAGACGAGATCAGTCCTGTTCTTTTTTGCGGTTCAGGTACTTCTTGTTGAACAGGTCGGGGTCGAAGGGATCGAGAGCTGTCGCCTCCGAGATCGTGGACTGATCCAAACGGGGGATATCCGGCGCATCGGGGACGCGTTCGCTCTGCGATGAGTCCGGACTCTCAGCAACCGGGACCTTGCCGAGTCTCTCGCTTGCGGTCGTGCGGGCACCCGGCAAACTGGCCATCGCCTCGAAGTCAGGCACCTGGTGGCGCTGGTGCGGACGCGCGCTGATCTCGATCAACCAGCGGCCGAGGTTCGTGTATTGCACGGAGCCTTTCTCAAGGATCGGCTCCTCTCGTCCCGCATGGGGAGCAACGGCTGCCGCGAACAGGGGACTCGACAATGGTTCGTTCAGGTCGGTTTGTTTTAAAACGTGGTAGAGGTTCCGCTGGCTGAGCCTCTTTGGGATCACCTGATTTAAACCGAGCCTGGCCAGTGGCATCACCTCGATACTCTCATCCGTGTGACATGCCGAACAATTGCGAATCAGCAGGGGCTCGATCTTTCGTTTAAAAACGCCGACCGACGCCTTGGGAAGACTATCAATCGCCGCTTCGATCCGCTTCAGCTGATTGAGCCGCTCGATCTCTGCCGCCGTCGACGACTCCGTTGCAAAACCGACCAACTCGATTTTCTCATCGGCCGACGTAGCTTGCGAATCGGTCTGGACCGGCGTTCCTGCCATCAACCGCAATCGGGCTTTTGCCTGCTGGGTCAAAGCGACGGACAACTGGCGGTTCAAGTATTCTAATTGGACTGCCTTGATTTCCATCGACACCAGCAAGTCAATCTGATTTTGCGCCTCGTTCAATAATCCTTGCTTCATGCACCAATGGAACAATTGAACATGCCCATTCAGATCCGTTGCCTTGATCCGGGCATTTTTCTGCCAGTAGGCATCTTTCAGTGACTTGCAGACGAAATCGACCCGCTCAACAGGAAACACAACACGACTGCCGCCATCCGTTTGTACAAAGACCGAGTCCGAATTCCGACTGATCCGGCCGACCACGACCTGACCGTTCGTCAATACTAGGTGGGTGGCAGCGGTCCGAGAAACGTCCGAGGGTTGCGATTGCAATGGAGCGGCGACCAAGACCGACAAATGAACGGTCAGGCATATAAAAATCAGGGCCGCAGCAAAAGTGATAGCACGTAAACACATGCCGGGACGTTAGAAAAACGGAACCGATGCGTCAACAGGAATCCATGATGCCCCGAGGGCCGAAAGATGACAGCATCGCCTTAAATAACCGGCAAATCACAAGCATCCGTCGGCCACGGGTAGCGATGCATCTCGGACAGATCCCGGGGACAGCTCGAGGCAATCCAAAAAAATCTGCCTTCTCCGGTGGATAAGACGCCCCCCGTCACCTCGAACTGATACCGGCTGTCTCTCGGCCCCAACGAACAAGCCTCAAAAATTCTGCTCAGCGGCTCTCGATCCTTTGCAAGCATGCCTCGGCAGCAATACAACCAAAAGAGGACCAGGCCGAGCTCTCCGAAACTTCCGCCAACAATTTCCTCCCGCGCGCGGGCTCCCCTTGGTAAAGATGCCAATTGGCCAGGCCATAACGCAAGGCATCGGAGGCTCCCGCCGCGTCAGCCGGGCTACGGCCTTCCATTTCCTCCAAGCTTCGGCGTCCCTTGTAGAAAAGACAAAGTTCGTAATAGTCAAAACTTTCGATCACGTCCATCTCCTCATGGATGCTCGCCAGCGCGCGATCGGCCTCCTCCCTCTTCCCCATCTGCCGGTAGCTCATATACAGCCAGTGCGTGAAGGCAACTCGCATGTCATCATTTTGGCTGGCTGCCAAGCCCCTCCGGTAAGCCGCTACTGCATTGGGCAGGTCGTTCTTCAAGTAATAAGCCAGTCCAAGGTGATACCAGATGTTGGTATGAAGACTGCTGACGGGCCGGTTCTTGGCATTCGGTATTCCATCCGGCTCTAACTGGTCCGGCTTCCCTGCCACCAATTGGGACGCACGGCGCAAATCGACAATCGCTTGTTCCCATTGACGAAGCGAGATGTGCCGGTGTCCTCGATGGCGGAGAAATCGGGCGTCTGCGGGGTGGCGTTGTATCCCCCGGGAGTAGATCTCGATCGCTTGACGGTGGAGTCCCTGGTAAGCCGTAAAACGACCGAGCCAGATTTCCAGATCGGCATTAGAAGGCTCCTTCTCGAAACGTTGTTTGGCCGCGTGGTATTTTTGCAGCAAAGCGGGGCTTGGCTCGGGAGCGACCAACTGCCGACCCAATAGAGAGCAACCTTGATACCGGGGATCTCGCCCATCATCCCCTTCCTGCATCCCGGAAGCTACCCCCAAAAGCAGACAGCTGCAAGCCGCCAAGACGATATGCAAGAACCGGTTTTGCGACACCACTATTTGCAACCTTGTTTCCATCCATCTCTTCCCATCATTTTGATCCTGCGGACTTCCTCCATGAAGGTAACGTTCCTTCGGGTGCTAGTTGGCTGCTGCAGGGGAAACCAAGAAGAGTTGCCAGAGAATGACCACCAATCCGAGAGGAATCAGCCAGTAGGCAAATCGATGCAACCAGCCAGCCTCGACCCAACGCACCAGCCAATGGAGCGAACCGAGGCCCACCAAAAAGGAAAGGGATGCCCCCAGTAACAGTAACCCGAGGGGCGTCGTCGTTTCACCCGTCTCAAGCATCTCCCTGCACTCCAACAGCCCAGCGCCAGCAATCACGGGGATCGCTAACAGGAACGAGAACGTCGCCGCTGACTGGCGTTTTAGCCCAAGCAGGGAACCAGCCACAATCGTGGTGCCACTGCGAGAGACACCCGGCAACAGGGCCAGCGCCTGGGCGAACCCTATCACCAAGACTTGGCCATAAGTCAGCTGTACATAATCCCTCTCACCCGGCTTAACCCAGGCCAAGAGTAACAGCAACGCTCCGGTCACCGGAAACATGCAACCCGCCAGCAGCGGGTCGGCCAGCAAGTGGTCAAAGTTCTTTTTCACCACCAGCCCAATCACCGCTGCGGGCAGC
>JAYZCF010000005.1:0-6200 GCA_036338455.1 Planctomycetota bacterium | reverse complement strand
TCCGAGATCGCTCTGTATTGCCCGTCGGCGTCGAGTTGTCGCGCTTTTATGTTGTCCAGGAAATACGTCTCTAACGTGTGAATCAACCGCTTTCTGCACTCAGCGTCGATGATGGGGATCATCAATTCTACCCGCCGATCGAGGTTCCGGTTCATCCAGTCGGCACTGGAGATATAAACGCGGTTGCTGCCGGCGTGGTGAAAGTGAAAGATTCGGGCATGCTCCAAGAAACGGTCCACGATACTGACCACACGGATGTTCTCGCTGAGGCCTGGAACACCTGGTTTCAGGCAGCAGATCCCTCGGATATTCAGTCGGATCTTGACACCCGCCTGGGATGCCTTGTAGAGGGCATCGATGATCTCTCGGTCGACCAGTGAATTCATCTTGGCCGAAATGGTGCCAGCGCCTCCTTTACTCGCGTTTTGCAATTCGGCGTGGATCAGTTCGGTCAATTTCTCCCGACAATCGATTGGTGCTGCGGACAACGTCTTGAGGGGTTGGGGGACTGACAATCCTGTGATCGCGTTGAAAAAATGAACGGCATCATTTCCCAGCTCTTGATTGTTGGTGAAATAGCTGATGTCGCTGTAAATTCGAGCGGTGGTCTCGTTGTAGTTGCCCGTGCCGAAGTGAATGTAACGCTGGATTCCACGCTCTTCCCGGCGGATCACAATGCAAATCTTGGCATGGGTCTTCAAGCCTTGCACTCCGTAGATGACATCGACCCCTGATTGTTCCAGCAATTCGGCTCGGCGGATATTTCGGGCCTCATCAAAACGAGCCTTCAACTCCACAATGGCGGTCACTTGCTTCCCGTTTTCGGCTGCCCGCGCCAACGCTGAGACGATCTCGCTCTCCCGTGACGTCCGGTAGAGTGTCTGCTTGATGGCGATCACCTGCGGGTCTGTTGCGGCGGCTGTCAAAAAATCGACGACCGGGTCATAGCTCTGGTAGGGGTGAACCAGCAACCGATCCGACTGGGCAATGATTTCGAAAGGATCCGCTCCGGTCGGAAAGTCGGGGGACTGCTGCGGCGGCCAAAGTGCGTCTTTCAACGCCTGGAAACCCTGGATGGAGGCGAGGCTAAAGTAATCGGACAAGTCCAGCGGTCCAGCGACAGGGTAAATATCTTCGTCCGACACGGTCAGGACAGCTTTCAGGAAAGTGAGTGTCGGTTGGCTGGCACCCTCCGAAATTTCCAGACGAACGCAGTCGCTGATGTTTCGTTTGGCCAACAATTCCTTGATTTCTAATACCAGGTCATCGCCGACGTCTTCGTTGGAGGTGATATCGGCATTTCGGGTGATGCGAAAAGGAGTGCAGTCGAGGATCGTTTGGTCGCCGAAAATGTCTTCCAAAAACAGGGCGACCACGTCCTCCAGCAGCATGTAGCTGATGCCGGCTTCGTCGGGGAGGTAGATGAAACGGGAGAGTGATCTGCCCAGTGGAATGATGGCGAATCGGTCCTCGAGGTCACCGTCCAGCTCGACGGATCCTAGGTTGTTTTCGGCCTGATTAGCCAGTCGGACGCCCAGGCAAACGCCGGCTCCAACCAGCAAGGGGAAGTTGCGATCTCGGTGGACGGCGATCGGTGAGATGACCGTTTCAATTTGTTCCCGGAAAACATCTCGCAGGTAATCGACTTGCGCTGGGCTCAAGGATTCTGGTCGTATACGGTGAATTCCGTTCACGTCCAGTTCCGGTTCGATTTGGTTCAGCAGGCAGTCGGACTGTTCCGCGTACATTTGACGGACCCGTTTTCGGATGAACGTCAGTTGTTGGCTCGCTGTCAAACCGGCGATGTCCAGCCTGTCAGAATTAGATTGGGCCAGGATTTTCAGACCACCCACGCGCACCATGAAGAACTCGTTCAAGTTGGAACTGGTGATGGCCAGGAACTTGACACGCTCCAACAGCGGATTGTCTTGGCACTGAGCCTGGTCCAGCACGCGCTGGTTGAATTCCAGCCAGCTCAATTCGCGGTTGATGTATTCAGTTTCAATGGTCATGGTTGTCCATTGTCGCGATGATAATTTTTTTGCCGAAAATATCTTCGAATAACTGGCATGTCCTTGCGATCTCCAATCGCTCGAGCGAAATGTCGGTCAGGCTGGGCAGGGAAATTTTGACCTGTTTTGCCGCAACGTGACAGTGGATTTCACGAATTCTTTGCGAGCGAGAAGCATCCAGCGCCTTGGCCACTCGGAGGATGGCTGCCAGTTTGGCGACCGCAATGCGATGTTCCCGGTTCAGCGAAGAGTAGCCGTCGTGGTTTGGCTGGGGTGTGGCCCGACGGTGGTAACGCGCCACCAAACCGACGAGTTGAACATCTTTCGATCCGATACCAAAAAATTCTGAGTGCCGTATCAAGTACAAGGAATGCTTGTGATAGCCTTGCTCGTTAATATACTTGCCCGTCTCATGCAGCAGGGCGGCAATCTGAAGGATTCCCTGGTAACGGTCGTCCAGTTGGTGCAATTCTTTCGTTTGGTCAAACAATGAGGACGCCAGTCGGGCCACGTGCAGGCAGTGGTTTTCGTCAAAGTGGTACTTCCGAGCTACCTGCATGGCAGAGTGTTCAATTTGCTCCTGGATTTCCGTTGACCATTTCCGGCCTTGGGCCATTTCCTGAACGAGGCCGTCGCGAAGGTTGACATTGGCGACGTAGAGGTGCTCGACCCCGAGTTCTTGGGCGATCAGGCAATTGGCCAGCAGGGCGGGTCCGAGGGACTCGGCTTCCGGGAGGCTGAGGTGATATCGCGTTGCCAGGCGGTCCGACGATTGCTCCAAAATGCTATTGGTGAACTGCTTCAGATCGTCCAGTTGGATTTCCAGCAGTCCCTCAAGGTTCTGTCTCCCGTAAAGTTCGTTGGCCGCAAAACGCATGTCACCACCCAAGGCCAGCAAGTTTTTTGGTTGGGGGCGTGGTGAATCCTCTTGTAATTGCTCGACGGATTGCCGAATCCTTGTCTCCATCAGTTGCCGCGATTGGTTGATCGGTCCGTCAAAAGCCTCCAGCGTCTTCCTCAATCGCAGCGCGCCCAATCGAAATGTCCGGGCAAACACAACCTGTTCCTTCTCCATGAGGACAAACTCGGTCGTGCCACCTCCCACTTCGCAAACCATGGTCAATTCATCAAAGACATCCGGGTGCTTTTTGGTGAACGGGGAAACGCCGAGGAAGGTCACCCGGTGCAATTCGGCTTCGTCAAACGGCTCGATTTCAAAGCCTGTAGCGATGAAAACGCGATCCTGAAAGGCTAGTCGATTGGAGGCTTCTTTCACCCCGCTGGTGGCGACCGTGCGAATTTTTCGAGCATCGGTGATGCCGTATTCATTCAGCTTGGCGCGGTATAACAAGAGGACTTGCACACACTGTTCAATCGTTGATTTTTCAATCCGTCTTTGAGTGAAGGAGTCTTTTCCAAGGCTCACTGCTTGTTCGAAGGATTCCAATCGAACGACCGAATGGTCGTCATGGATTTCGGCAATTTGCATCCGCAGTGACGAGGCGCCGATATCAATCACGGCCACCTGGACCGGCCCGGGCAGGTGAGGCGAGGTGTTTGGGACAGAAACGGTATCGCTTTTCATGGCAACCGAAGCTAGGGGATTTTGGGCCCTCTCCTGTTTTGTTGATGATTCAGGAGAGTGTTAGGAGATGCGAGTCTCTATTCTAAAGCAAAGCGAACGCGGATTCTATAAACAAGATTATCTCTTGGTCTGTTAAGAATATATTAACCAGCGTCAGATGCCTGGCGCGCCAAAGCAGCCGCTCCCATCACCGCGGCGTCGTCGCCTAGTTCCGCTGCAACGATGGAAAATTCGTGCTTGAGCGATGGGAGGATGCGATCCCGTGCTACTTCCTCGACAATCGGTAAGATTTTACCCGCCATCGCTTCGATCAAACCACCGCCAAAGACAATGACATCCGGAGCGAGTAAGTGGACCACGGTGACGACTGCCAGGCCAAGGTGCTCGGCTGCCTGTTCCACAATCGCGTTGACTTCTTCGTCCCCGGATTGGATCGACTTGGCCAGGACACCGGAACGAATTTGCCCGATGTCCGTTCCCGCATTTTCCATCACGTAGTTGGCTTGGCCCCGATAGGCGGCCTGGGCGGCGCCCGCGGCAATGGCCAAGCGGGAGGCGACGGACTCGAGCGAGCCGGCGTTCCCGGCGCCATCGAGTGGTCCACCGCGAAGGATTGGGATGTGTCCAATCTCCATGCAACTCGTATTGGTTCCCCGGAATAACTTTCCTTCGTAGACGCACGCACCTCCGACACCAGTCCCGGGAAAGATCCCGAAGGCGCAGCGATTATCTCGCGCCGCTCCAAACTGGTATTCTCCGAACAAGCCGGCGTCGACATCGTTGGCAATCACGGCTGGGCAATCAAATTCGCTTTCGATGGAATCCTTAATCGGGATATTCTGCCATCCCAGGTTAGGGGCTTCACGGATGAGCCCCTTTTTGAAGTCGAGAGGACCGGGGCAGCCGATGCCGATTCCTTTAATGGCATCGCTATTGATGCCGGCATCTTCGATCGCCGCGTAGATATTCTCATTGATCCGCGTTAAGCCAGCGGTCATTCCCTCGTGGCCTTTGGTCTTCCTCCGGGAACGGCCTATGATTTGAAAATCGTTGTCGAAGACCACGCACAGCATCTTTGTGCCGCCCAGATCGAAGCCTACCCAGTATTCCTTTTCGGTGTTTTCGACCATCGCGCCTTGTGTTTCCTTACGGTTGACGGGCAATCAAAGATCGCCGTTTACGATTTCATCGTTCCAGTAAAATTGTTGCACCCGATGATTGTAGGAATCCAGCACGTGAATCATACCCTTGGCATCCAGGCACGCAGCCCAAGGTTGGTGCAATTGTCCGGTTTTGCGACCCGGTGATCCCCAGGTGCCAAGGGATTTGCCGTCTTTTGTAAATTTCTGCAGGCGGTGATTGCCGAACTCGCAGACATAGAGGTGCCCCTGTTCGTCGAAAAACAGATTGTAGGGGTAGTTCAGTTCACCCTGTTTTCGGCCTGGCGTGCCGAAAACCTTCAGGACCTCAGCCTTTTCTCCCGTCGCATCGAAGACTTGGATCCGATGGTTGCTGGCATCCGCGACCCAGAGGTGGTCGTTCGGGTCGATTTCCAAGCCTTGGGGGCGGAGGAACTGTCCCGGTTCGGAGCCGTGCCCCCCCCACTCAAAAAGGTAATTGCCCTCGGGGTCGAATTTTTGGATCCGATCGTAATCACCATATTCGGCTACGTAGTAATTCCCTTTCGAATCCTGCGCAACATCTGTGACGAACCCGAATTCCTCAGGACCGCGACCATAGGTTCCTCCGATCGTGCGTGACTCGATCAACGTTCCGTCCAGCTCGTAAAACAGAATGCGGTGGTAGTGGGTGTCGCAGACCATCAGCTTCTGATCCTGGGAAATGGACAAGCCGCATGGTTTTCCATTCTTAATCTGCGGCGTACGCCATTTCCTTAGCAGGTTCCCGTTCGTGTCAAAGACCTGGATGCGACCTGTCATATCCACGATGTAAAGGTTCTGCTCGTCATCCAAAGCGATCGCACGTGGCTTTTGGAATCGCCCGTCACCCAACCCCCGGCGTCCCCAGGTTCGGACCTCTTCCGGGTTGGAGGCAGGATCGTTGAGGCAGCCGCTGGCCAGGAGGCTCAGCAAGCACGCCAGCAAGCACGCCCCGCTCCATCCAAAGAGAGGGCGTTGAGCGCGAGTGGCGAGATGGGAATCGCTTTGTTTCATCTTTCTTGTGCAGGGAGCAGGGGACGCAACATTATAGCGAAATCGTGGCTGCAGGTGAGTCCGAGAGAGGTTCGTTGCCACTTGACCCCGCTGGAATCGGCGGGATATAGTGGACGGAAGTTCTTCCGTTTGCGGTCGCCCCACGTCCTGAGCCATTCGCTAATGCCCGCTCGCCTCGTCAATCTGAACACATCGGACGATTTGCGCGACGTGGTTCACTTGGCTGTCGAGGCGTTGTCGGCCGGTAAAATAGTGGCCATCCCGACGGAGACGGTCTACGGTATTGCGGCGAGTGCCCTGCATGAGGGAGCTGTTCAGCGGTTATTGCAGGCGAAACATCGTCCACCGGGGAAGCCGCTCGCATTCGCTCTGAAAAGCTTGGAAGATGCTCTGGATTATGTACCTGACTTGTCCAGTTTGGGTAGACGC
>JAYZCF010000004.1:0-7348 GCA_036338455.1 Planctomycetota bacterium | reverse complement strand
GAGTGCGAGGGTTGGGGAAAGCACGGAAGTGGAATTGCGGGCCAGGTTGCAGGCTGCCCGTCAGTCTGAGGCAGCCTCTCAATAAGGTGCCTGCCGTTCTACCGCGCTGCAGGATATAGCGAGAAAGGGTGGTGGTGGAAGATGGGGGCGAGCTTTTGTGGTCTTTCAATTCGAAGTCTTGGTGTCCTCCTTCCCCTGCTAGTCGCAACGCTCTCAAACTATCTCGAGGCGGACTGGCCTCAGTTCCGAGGACCGAATGCGTCGGGGATTGGTACGGGCTCCCCCCCGATCGATTTTGGCCCAGGAAGAAATCAACTTTGGCGGGTGCCGGTCGGCGCAGGGCACAGCTCGCCTTGTGTCGTCGGGGATGCGATCTATCTTACGACCGTTGATCAGGAGCGGGGCCGCCTGGCAGTTGTTTCTATCGATCGAACCCGAGGTGCGATTCGCTGGGCGACCGAGTTCAAGCCGGAGCAATTAGAAAAAGGGCATCCCTCTTTCAATCCGGCCAGCAGTACGGTCGCTTGCGATGGCCAACGTGTGATTGGTTATTTTGGTTCGTATGGTCTGGTCTGCTTGAGTATGGAGGGTGAAGTGGTATGGCAGAATCGGATGCCAGTGACCAAGTCGTTTTCCGGGAACGCGACTTCGCCGGTGATCGTTGGAAATCATGTCATCCTCTACCGCGGCAACTACGTGGATCATTTTCTGCTGGCTGTCGACAAGCGGACGGGGTCTGAGGTGTGGAAGGTGATGCAAGAAGAGGAGATCACGGGTGAAATGGCGTGTGCTGCCGTGCCGATTTTTGCTGATGGCAAGTTGATCGTCCATTCTGCGAGGTCGATTCAAGCGATCGATCCTGAAAGCGGAACACAAATCTGGGAAATGAAGGCGGCGACTACAGCGACCAGTACACCCGTCGTGGCCGATGGTGAGGTGGTGGTTGCTGCCTGGAACAAACTGGGCGAGCCCGCTTTGCGTCCCGACTTTCCTACCTTTCAAGAGTTGCTGGCTGCCCATGATCGAAACGGCAATCAGTCGATCGAAAAAGGTGAGCTGCCCAAGTTGTGGATTTTCCATCGCCCGGACGGGGCCGAGGCGCCCCTCAACGGCGCTACGATACGTTTTGATCGCGTTGACCGGAATCGAGACCAGCAAATTGATAGCCGCGAGTGGGGCAACCAGATGGCTTCAATCGAGAAGTGGCGTGCCGGCTACCAAACCCACGGCATACTGGCCATCCCCTTGGACAGTCGGGGCGTGGTCGAGCCATCGCGGGTCCGGCGGCTGGAAACTCAAGGTATCCCCGAGGTTCCCTCGCCCCTGTTTGACGGTGTCTTTCTCTATTTCGTCAAAAATGGGGGAGTCTTGACCTGTGTTGATCTGCGAAGTGGGGAACGGGTTTACCGTACTCGCACCGGAGGGAGCGGGACTCATTACGCCTCCCCGGTCCTGGCCGATGGCAAGTTGTTCTCGACCGCGGGGGACGGACGCATCAGCGTGATGGCGACGGGGCCTGAACCGAAAGTCCTGTCGGTTAATGAAATGGGTGGCAAAGTCTTTGCAACACCTGCCATCGTAGACGGAGTGATCTACGTTCGTACTCACTCGGACCTGTTTGCTTTTGGCCAGGAGAAAAAATAGCCCAAATCAGCAGTTGGGGAGGCAGGATTGGCTCGATTGAGGAGCGCAGACAATGGGACGAAGGTCGAGATGTCCCAGAGCGGTACAGAACACCTCACTACTGTCTGTAGCACGGTCTTTGCAGCTGCTCAGCTGGCCCCGTCTTTGGCTTCCTCTGCTTCGGCCTCCTCTGCGTCGGCCTTGTCTGCGTCGGCCTTATCTGCGTCGGCCTTATCTACGTCGGCCTTATCTACGTCGGAATCCGCCGGCGTGGCTTCACCGCTCGGTTCAGTCGCCGTATCGTCGTTCAGGCCGTCTTCTTTAAGGGATTCCCGTTCGGCGATCTCTTCTGAACTTGGCAGTTTGTCATCTGTTTCATCACGTTCGATTCGATAGTCGATCAATGTTTGCAGCGGTTGGTCGACGGGCCACTCGTTCCCGGTGACTTTCAGCATCTGGTTGTAATCTTGCATCGACTCGATCAGGTCGTCTGCCAAGGCCCCATCGTAGAGGCGGGGGTACTCATCCAGGATTTTTCGCCAGTCAGCAAACGCTTTTTCGTACTTTGAAATGGCACCAATCTGCAGAATCGTTTTCTCTTTGGTGACCGGATCGATCTCATACTCATCGTCAAAAATCGAGCGACGTTTCATTTCTGAAGCATCATAGAGTGCTGCCCTGGCCGCCGCCGCGACATCGAGCGCCTCGACCTCTGTTCGCGTTTTCCAATACTTGTAATTAACTGTCTTGGAATACTGATCCGTGGCTCTCATTTCTGCGAGGGTGGACAGGATCTGTTCGATCAGGACTCTTGCTTCCTGCTGGTCCTTTTTCTGGGCTTGGGCCGCCACTTGGATATCGAGGCTTCGGTCGGCGTTAAAGATTCTCGCATTGGCGCGCCGGGCGAGAAGAAGTTGTTCGTCGGTTCGCTGATCGACAGGGATTTTAAGCACGGCCATCATTTCATCGGAGAGCTCGGCTTTCTCACGCACGGTTTCCAGGAGTTTGTCTCGCACACCCGGTGACAATTTATCCAATTCCTCACGCAATCGGGAAAGCCGACGGTCTTTCTCCATCAGCCCTTCCATAGTGATGATGGTCCCTCTGGTGTTGGAAATTTGCTGTTGTCCGTATTCCAACCATTCCTTGTTGGCCGTGTTCCAGACTTCCTGGATAACATCATTGGTGCGGAATTCGGACTGAAGCGATGCCGCCTGGTTTCTCAATTGAGCTGGGCGTCTCATGTAGAACATGATGTCCCCGCTGTATTGAGGGGCGCTTTCGCGTTCGACCAGATCGATGGAGCGATCGTACCAGTCGTAGGCCATCTTCCAGTTGTCGTGGCCATACTCTCGAGTGAAGTAACTGTCCGGGTCAATCCATTCGTCCATCCCCTCGTGGAACTCCGTGTCGCCCCGGAACATGCGGCGAAATTGGACGCGTTCATCCGATCGTCCTATTTTCATGCCAGTGAAAAAACCGAGGTTGTCGGTCATTCGATGGTCTCGGTAGTTGTACGGGATCCCTTCCGTCAGGAAATCAATCCCTTTCTTCACCCAGTGATACCTATATTCGTAATCATCGAATTCGACGGAGATGTTGTACGACATATTGTGTGCTTGGTACTCCCAAACCTTGACAAAGTTTGGTTGGATTTTAATCAGAGCATTGAGGGTGGATGCCAAGGCGTCCCAGTTCTCTTTCTTCTTATGCTCCATGGCCTGCATCCAAAGCATGTTGACGGCCACACCCCGCAATCCCAGCGAGGCGAGCTTCATCGTCTCACTGGCCGGGTCGATTTCCATCAACTTTGCCTGGGAAAGTTCGTACTCGTCCCTTAATTGAGACAACTGGCCGCCAGCGTCTTTCACGTCATTGTTCCCATCACGGGTTGCCGGACGCGAGACCAAAGAGAGTGGGATCAGCAGCAAGCCAATCGCCGCGATGTAAATGATTTTTCGGTAAAATGCGGAAGAATAATTCATTTGGCGATTTCTCTGGTTTTCAGACAGAAGTAACCAACAATCGAGAGTCCCATGCAGAATGCAATGGTGATGGCCATGGCGACCAGTATTCGTTGGCTGTCGATTGAGTAGCCGTACGTCAAAAAGTCGGAAAAGTTCAGTTGGGCAAAGTTGGGAGCAAGGTAAGTCAAGGTGCTCAAGCCTCCCACCAGCAGGTTGTCGGTCTGTTCCATCAGGGTTGTACCGATCCCCGTTTCCAGTGTGACTTCCATATTCTTTTGGGTGACCAGTCGGAATAGCGATTCGATGGGTCCGCCACCCGCCACATCTTCCTCAGTCATGGTGCGGATGAACGGAGTGAAAAACCCGATAATCATGGTGACCAAAGTTGCTAACATCGTGATCGGGGCGCTCAAGAAGGTGCTGAAAGAAACACCCATGGCGATCACAATGATCATTTGACACCAGATGCCGAGGTAGCCCTTAAAAAAGTTGGCCCAGTACAGATCGTCGGTGGCGCGAAAGTAGACGTCAGCACGGGCGACCCCGATGTACTGGTTGTAATCTTCGCACCGGAGCACAAGATTAAGCTTGCCATTGCGGGCGTAATCCTCAAACAGGTCGAACATGCCAATTTCAACGGTGCTGCCATCGGGGGCAATCAACCGACCTGGCTGTTGTCGTGAAATGGGCAATGTCTGAATCTGGAATTCATTTGTCTCGAAGACGATGGAATCGGATTGGAAACGGTTTTCTGAGCTGGCGTCATTCGGAACACTTTCGAACTGGATACTGCCGATGACCCGCTTTTCAATATCACCTTTGTAGGTTCGGAAGACACCGAGGCTCATCTCCAACGGCAGGATGTCCTTGTCCCCGATGAATCGTGAGTCGAAGTTTTCAAACTGGAAATCGGCTTTGGCCAGTGAGTTCGGGCTCTCTCGACTGCCGCCATCGACGTACCCGCGATAAGACCACTCTTTTCCAACGTCGATTCCTCGATCGTTCGGTGCGCCTTCACGGTCATAAAACATAAGCTGCTCGGCGTAGATTGGCACTCGGGCGCGGAAATAACCGGTGGCCGGCCCCAGGTCGAGTGTCGCCTCGTCACCTTCACCCGTGACGGCCACTCGATGGGTGTGCCCCGCCGTTGGCACAACGACTGCGCGCTGGTAGGCGATGCGGCCGTCACTTAATTCGGTCTTGCTCACGATATTACTCGTGTCCTCAGGTTGCTTATCCTCGGGGCGTCGAATGTCTTCGATGATCTCAACTCGATGGCGATGGCCCGAATCAAACGTCGTTTCCGCTGTCTTGATTGCCGTGGAAGAAACCCGTTTACCCCGCTCGGACAGGCGAGTTTCCGGATCGATTTCATAAAAGTTGGAAACGGCGGCCGAGTCTACCATGCGATGGTTGTGGGAGAGACCGCGCCAGACAAAGGCAAAGCTGATCAAGGCCATTAGGGCCAAGAGGCTCGTGGTCAAAATGGCGAAACCGAGGATTCGACCGATTACGATTTCGGTGGACCTGACCGGTTTGGTCACGATTGTATAGATTGTCTTGTTCTTGATATCTTCGGGCAGGCTGAAAGCGCTGATCAGCATGCCCATCAACAGGACCAGTAGTTGGGTTCCCCAGAGTACGAAATTGACATAGATCTGGTCCGGGTTGTCCGAGCCGGCATTCATGAACCATCCGCCGAACAAAAGGGCAGCAGCAAAAATGCCGAAGGTCACCAGGATGACGCGTCGTCGGATCGCTTCCTTCACCGATAATCGGGCAATGGCCATGATTCGTCGTGGCGAGGTCCCCAGGAAGTCGGGGATCGCTTCGGCGATTACCTTGGCAACCACATAGAACGCTTCAAACGGGCCATGCTTGAACGATGCGACAACGTAGCCGAGGAAAATTCCCAGCACGGTTCCCGATAAGGCGATCGCACACAACAGCAAAAGCCCGGGGCCTATCCAATCAAAGAAATTTGGAAACTGTTCAACAACCATTGATATGTCCTAATGCCCTGGAACGGGCCAATCCTTGTAGGTTCTTAAATGGAACTAACCTGAGGGCGTGTTGGCCCCGGACGCTCGATGTCCCGGTCGCTCCTGACTTTCCCGGACGATGTCCAAGAACAGGTCTTCCAAGGTTGTCCGCGGGTTGTCGATCCCTAAGACTTCACCTCCATGCTTGGTGATGGCAGCTCGGATATCGTCGTAAGCTTCCGGTGGCAGGCCCTTGGCTAATACTTGGGTTTCATCGCTGACTTTCAGGAGGCTGTCGACCCGGCCGAGTTCTTTCAGTTCACCCTGGTAGAGGATCGCGATTCGGTCGCAAACATCCTGAACATCGGCCAGCAGGTGGCTGCACATCACGATGGTTTTGCCCTCTTCTCGAAGCTCGAGAATCATGTCCTTCATTTCGCGGGTACCCAAAGGGTCGAGTCCGGAAGTCGGTTCGTCGAGTAAAATCAGGTCGGGATCATTTACGAGGGCTTGGGCCAGGCCGATCCGGCGCGTCATCCCTTTGGAATACTCTTTCAATTGCCGACGTTTGGCCCAAGTCAGGCCGACCTTTTCAATCAGGCTGTTGACCCGCTCCTTGCGGACATCAGCTGGCATGTCAAATAGGCGGCCATAAAAATCAAGCGTTTCTTCCGCCGTCAGAAATTTGTACAGGTAGGACTCTTCAGGCAGGTAGCCAATTTTTTCATTCTTGGATACTTCTGAAGCATCTTTTCCGAATACCAAGGCTCGCCCACTGGTCGGAAACAATAGTCCGAGAAGTAACTTGATCGTCGTTGATTTCCCAGAACCATTAGGGCCTAGCAAACCGAAGACCTCTCCCTTTTTGATTTCCAGGTCGAGCGCTTTCAAGGCCCGTACTTTTTGTCGCCCCCAGAAGTCCCGGTAGATCTTGGTGAGGTTTTGAGCCTCGACGACAATGTTCGGATCGTAGTCGGGGTTGGATTGTTCCAACCGCTTAGGTTTGTCATCGTTGACAGGGGGGGTATCGGTTGACATCTAAATTAATCTCCAGTGATCAAATCCCGTTACCTGACGGGGCGACTTGATATCGGTTGAATTCAGCTTGAGCTCCCGCCTGATGGCGGCTGCCCCGTTGGAATACATCGGCAACTAACCTATTGGGGCGTTACGGTTTATACGCCTTGAACAATCCCTTGGTTCGATCTGCCGGGTGGCCCGGGCAGCTTGGCTGCCGGCCAGGCCAAAAGCTACGTTTCCCCGACCAAAATATGATAGATTTGCCCCAAATAGTCTTCAACCAGCCTGCCGGACCCAATCAATCCAAATCGGGCATTTCGCGTTAGTTTGGGGCGTTCGAATCGATGATAGGCTTGGGTGGGACTGGAGGCACCTGCCGAAAGCTGGCTTTTGGGACGTTCTGCCACCAATTCCCCTAATGCTCGGCGGTCACTTGGGCCGGATCGCCCGGGGCGGAACTGGTTTATTCATGCCAAACCGGTTCCCACCACTTCAATTCAAACGGCGTTTCTTTATTATCCTAATTGCTGCCCACCATTGCAGGAGCCGGCTGATTACGGATGCGGGGGTGTTGTATCGCCTCCCCTTCGAACCGAAAAAAGACCCAATGAACCGTACCGATACACCTTCGTTGCAGGACCACTTGGACCGTTTATTCGGGCGAATCAACTACGAACGCCAGAATACTCCACGGGCGTCCGATTTCAAGCTGAACCAGATGATGGAACTGGCCGATCGGCTGGGCAACCCCCATCT
>JAYZCF010000003.1:0-15313 GCA_036338455.1 Planctomycetota bacterium | reverse complement strand
TCCATCGAATTCTTAATCAAGCTGGAACGATCGAAACCGCAAATAAAATTTATGGTTCAAGCGAAATCTCTGCGCGACCAGGAACGCTGGAAAACCATTTACATCCAACCATCTTCGGACAAACAAGCATTGTCGGCTGATCGCTTCACTGCGGTAAAAATTGATTCGTTTGGCACGATCGATGCGCAAAAATTCCGATTCAAACTGGACGGCCCCGTCGAAGACGGTGTTTTTATTGACAACCTCAAAGTGGAATTGGCCCAATGAAGCTCCCAGTCCCCTCAGTAATTGTTCTGTTGACAATAAGCCTGTTAGGGTTGCATGCCCTTTCCGCAGACGAACCAACTGCCAAGGAAAAACGACAAGTCAAGACGATTGCATCAAACCTGGATCGAGCGGGACGGCTTTACAAAACGAAAAAATATGAAGCGTGCAAGGATAAGATCACTCAAGTTCAAATCCAACTCGAGCAGCTGGCCGGATCGGCCGATGTGGAACTGTTGGAATTGCTCAAGCCGGAGTACGAACGCTTATCCAATGCTCACAAATTACTGGCCGAACAAGGCCTGGAAATGACAGAGCTGAAGCCATTGCCAACACCGATGGGCGCCGACGGAGAAGCAGTCAGTTTTGTCGAGGGGGTCGTCCCGATACTCGTGAATCGTTGTGGCCGTTGCCACGTTCGTGGAAACCGCGGCAACTTTAGCGCCGCGACCTACAACGCTCTGATGCAGAGCACGCATGTTGCCGTCGGACTTGCCGATGAAAGCCGATTGATCGAAGTGATCGTTGATGGTGATATGCCACCCAATGGCAATCTTCCGGCGGACGAACTCGAGACGCTCAGGAAGTGGATCGCCCAGGGTGCCAAGTACGACGGCGACATGCCGAACCAGAACATTGCTACACTCGATGACAATGAGCCTGGGATGGATCAACCGCGACTGCAGGTGACCCAATCGACCGGCCGAGAAACCGTTTCCTTTGGACTCCACGTCGCACCCGTGCTGATTGAAAATTGTGGCGCATGCCATATCGACACAAATAATCCACGTGGCAACTTCAATATGGCCAATTTCCAACAGATGCTTCGCGGCGGTGACTCGGGCAACCCATTTGTGCCGGGCAAATCCGCGGAGAGCAATCTGATCAAGCGTTTGCGTGGAATCGACTCGGAAGTCATGCCACCCTCTGGAAAACTGGATGAAAAGGTGATCGCGCAAATTGCGAAGTGGATTGATGAAGGTGGCAAGTTCGACGGGGGTGATAACCCCCAACTCGAATTGTCCGTTGTTGCCGCGACCGCGAGGGCAGGGGCCCAATCGCACGAGGAATTAACCGCCGAGCGCAATGAACTGGCCCGCAAAAACTGGAAACTGATCATGTCGGACGTCTCCGGCACTGAGACAAACACGGAAAATTTCCGTGTGGTTGGGGCAGTCCCCAATGATCGACTGGACGAATTCGGCAAGTTGGCCGAAAAAATGGCACCCAAACTGAGGGACGCATTTAAAACCAAATCAAAAGGGCCATTTATCAAAGGCAATACGACGATCTACCTTTTCGAGCGCCGTTATGACTTCAATGAGCTCGGGGTGATGTTGAACGGTCGAGATCTGCCCATGGGGCTAAAAGGGTACTGGGACTTCAATACGATCGACGCCTACGCGTCCCTGCTGACTTCCCGGAATCAGGAACCCTCCGACAGCCAGGCAATCCTGGCGCAACAGCTGGCTGCCATTTACGTAACGAACCTGGCACCCGACGTTCCCCGCTGGTTCGCCGACGGTGCCGGATACTGGGCTGCCGCCAAGGTCTTTCCTCGCGACGAACTGGTCAGTAAGTGGGACGAACAGGCGAAATCCGTTTATGCGCAGATGGAAAAACCGGGAGATTTTGCAACAGGACGTCTTCCGGAACACGATGCCGCGTTGGTCAGCTACCTATTTGTAAGCGACTTGAGAAGTGACTCGGCAAGGTTTTCAAAGTTGTTCAAGTTTCTCGATTCCAATTACAGTTTCGAGAGGGCTTTTACCGAGGCCTTGGGCAAAACCCCGGCCGAGTATTTTAGTGGGGCAGGGGTCCGTCAGAAACGTCGCAATGAATAATCACCTAGAACAACCTTGTGCTTGTCACTTGCGACCTGATTTCTTCTTCTTAGAAACCGTCTTGCGATTCTTCTTTTTCCGAGCAGGTTGACTCGCGCGAGAACTGGTCGTTTTATTCTTTGCGCCGCGTTTCTTGACCTTCGATTTTCCTTTTCGGATTTTTGACTTGCGCGTCAATCCAGACTTTTTCTTCTTGCCCGCCTTTTGCCGGTCATCCGACCGGTTACGAGCGCGACCTCTGCTGGACGATTTCACGGCCGATTTCTGACCTTTTCGGCCACGGGGACGGCTGGCTTGTTGAATCACTTTGGACAGACGAAATTCTAACTGCCGATGGGTGGTATCCACAAAGGCAACACAGACCACAACCCGGTCTCCCAGGCGGTACTGGTTTTCCGAATGATAGCCCGACAGCGTTCTGGCTGATCGTTCATACTGATAGGAATCATCTGGCAGATTGGCAATGGGAATCAGGCCTTCGACCGGGATTTCAACTCCCTGAGCGAAGAGGCCAAATGGCTCCACACCACTGATGACCGCCTCCATCTCCTCCCCAACGCGATCCGCAAAATAGTTCAAGAGCTTCAACTTGGTCAATTCGCGCTCGGCCTGCTCGGCCCTTTGCTCCATGCTGCTGCAATGATGCCCCAGGGCCGCCAATCGATCGAAGCTGTACCTGGGCTTTTTCCCCTCAATCAAAGCGAGCAACATACGATGAATCACAAGGTCCGGATAGCGGCGAATGGGCGATGTGAAATGACAGTACGCGTCACTGGCCAAGGCGTAGTGGCCAGATTCCCGGGGGCTGTAAACGGCCTTCTGCATACTTCGGAGCACGGCAAAGTGAATCGCCTTGGCCTCCGGTCGCTCGGCCGCCAATTCCACGACCCGCTTGATTTCAAAGCGACTCTCGAGGCTGTCACATTCGATGCCAATCTGCTGAATAAAAGAGGTCAAGTCTTTCAGCTTGACTGGCGAGGGCGCTTCGTGAACACGGCGCATAAAATAAATTTCACGATCTGCAAATTCCCTGGCCACTGCCTCATTGGCGGCCAACATAAATTCTTCAATAATTTGGTGGCTCTCTGTATTCTCCTCGACGTGCGCTCCCGCTACCTTTCCGTCGTCGTCGAGGTCAATCCTGACATCTGGAAGTGATAATTCAATCGCACCATGAGCCAATCTCCGCTTGCGCAGGATCATCGCCAACGTGTGCATCTGTCGAACCAACTGGAATACCGGGGGGGTAAGCGATTTCTTCCAAGGTTTGTCATTTGCCAAGTAGTCGTCGATTTCTGCATAGTTGAAACGATGGGCACTCTTGATCACGCCGCGATGAAGATCCGTCGCAATAGGAACGCCTGCCGGATCAAATTCGATGACGGCCGTCATGGTGTAACGGACCCGGTCGGGCTGCAAGCTGGCCAGGTTATTGGAAATCAGCTCAGGCAGCATCGGGATGACACGATCTGGCAGATAAACACTTGTCCCACGAGCATACGCTTCGTCGTCAAGGGCCGAGCGTTCCGGCACAAAATGGGAAACGTCGGCAATGTGAACACCGAGCCGCCAGTGCCCGTTTTCAAGCTGCTCCAACGAAATAGCATCATCAAAATCGCGTGCCGTTTTGGGATCAATCGTGATCACGGTTGTCCCGGTAAAATCAGTCCGTTCACCGGGAACCGATTCGTCAAACTGGTCGGCTTGCTGCCGACTGGCCTCCATCACGGCTGCCGGAAAATCTTCCGGTAAATCAAATTCACGAATCACCGTCAATGTATCGACACCGGGTTTCCCGCGATCCCCCAGGACTTCCACGATGACACCTTCCCCATCGCCGTGGGCAGACGGAAAATTGGCCACCTCGATGACGACCTTGTCACCCACTCGACAGTTCTTGGCACCCGCATCCCCGACCAGGATCGGCGTGTCAAAAACACCATTATCCACCATGACCAGTCCGCGGCGCCGCTTCTCAGTGTAAGTACCCACGAAACGGTGAGTGCGACGTTCGATTACTTCCAGGATGCGTCCCCGGATGCGCAACTCTGGCCCTTGCCGACGACGAGAAACGCGAATCCGAACCGTGTCACCATCTGCGGCATCTTCGGTTTTGTGTCGAGGGATGTAGATATCATCCGAGCGGTCTGCCGACTTGGAATCGAGCGGTGTCACAAAACCGAAACCGGCAGCGGCCTTTCGAAAGACACCCCTGATTTCATTTTGTTTTGGCTTTCGGGCCCCCTGAAGAACCAGGTGCTTCGGTCCCCAGGCGATCTCCCCCCGTTTCACCAGCTCCTTTAGGGAACGCTTCAGTTCCCTTTCACCCGACTCATCCAGTTTTAGCTTGCGGGCAATCAACTTCGGCTTAACTGGACGATAATCCCCGGCCTGGACCACTGCCAGGATCTTCAGTTCCATTTCTTTTTTTGATTTCATAGCCAGAGTGTAGAGTAGGCAACTACCACATACCACTCCTGTTTGAGATCTGGCCAACTCTTATTGAGCGGGCAACCACATCTGCACCGGGGCGAATCAGAAGCGAAGACGATATTTCAGCCGTCAGGACGGGAAAAACATGGGGGTATCAAATTGGGGGAGGAACATAGAAGAGAAAGCAAAAAAATCGAACGGATAGGGGAACCAGGAGAAACGACTGAGGCGGAAGGATTCAATATAATGGGCAACGGTGTTATGGTACTTGAATACCGAGCCCAGGTTTTTTGGCCCCTCTGATCAATCCTTGCATTCCATGTTGAAGATCTGTTTTGTCACCTCCGAATTAGCACCGCTGGCCAAGGTAGGCGGTTTGGCAGACGTTTCTCAGGCATTACCGCTGGCGTTAGCTAAACTGGGACACGATGTCCGGGTCATTGTGCCGCACTACCGCGATTTCCAAACGTCCACCGAGCAAAATTACATCAGGCATGGCTCTTTCATCAAGCTGGAATTTGGCAGTCACTCACACTCGTTTCAAGCATTGGAGAGCCCATTTCCAGCCAGAAAAGAAAAGAGCCAAAGGCCACAACTCCACCTGGTCGACTGCCCGGAGCTTTTCGACCGGCCCACGATCTACGGAGACTCAAACGAAGAGCACCTGCGTTTCCTGATGCTCAGCCGGAGTGCCATCGAGATTTGCCAACGTATGCAATGGGCACCCGACATTTTCCACGTCAACGATTGGCAGACAGCGATGCTGCCACTTTTTCTTAAAACTGTCTACGGCTGGGATCGCCTGTTTGATTCGAGCCGAACGGTTTTGACAATCCACAACATTGGACACCAGGGGATTTTCTCTACCGACATCCTGAACGACCTAAACTTGGGGGGTGCCGAGACACTCCTCCATCAACAGGACCTTGCCGAAGGAAAGATCAATTTTCTAAAAACAGGCCTCCTTTACTCCGATGTACTGACGGCTGTCAGTCCGACGTATGCCCGCGAGATTCAGACGGCCGATTATGGAATGGGCTTGGAACACGTTCTTGCGGCGCGCAGCAGCCTGTTGCAGGGAATCATTAACGGGATTGATACCGACGTGTGGAACCCAGCAACCGATGCGCTGATCACCGCACGGTTTTCTAATGCCGATCGATCGGGAAAAACGCAGAACAAGATAAGCCTGTTGGAAACAATGGGACTGGAACCGAACGTGACAGCCCCCGTCTTGGGAATTGTCAGCCGCTTGACCTACCAAAAGGGCTTCGAAACCCTGCACGAATCCCTGCCGATCCTATTGTCAGAAAATGACCTTCGCTTAATCGTTTTAGGCAGTGGTGAAAAACAGTACGTCGATTTTTTCTCAGGACTACAAAGACAGTTTTCGGACAAAGTCGCGTTTCGAGAGGGTTTCGACAATCGCCTCGCCCATCAGATCGAGGCGGGTAGTGATATCTTTCTCATGCCGTCCCGTTATGAACCTTGCGGACTGAACCAAATGTACAGCCAGGTATACGGAACGATTCCCGTGGTTCGCAACACGGGCGGACTAGCGGATACCGTGGAACAATACGATGAGACAACAGGGCAGGGCACCGGGATTCTGTTCGACGATTTCACCAACGAGGGGGTTCTTTGGGGGGTGCGACGTGCGCTACAGCTTTACACGGACCCAGAGCATTGGGACCAGATCGTACGCAACGCCATGTCACAGGATTTCTCATGGAAGCGGAGCGCCCTTCAGTACGCAGGCCTATACGAAAGGCTCCGCCAACTCTCCTCGACGCGTGCAGCCAAAGAAAAGGAATAAAGCAACATCTTAAATCGGGAGGGTCCATCAGGGCCGTTCGCCCTGCGCCACAAACGCGACCAAACTTAACCCTTGTAGATCTTGCGTCCCATCGCCGGGTTGTAAACGGTCCAACGACTGTCCGTATTGACATCTTCATCAATCATCTGCTGTGCGCAATGAATTTTGGCATCCAGATTATCGAGATGATGCAGGGCGATCGCCTCAAGGGTCATCGGCAATTTGGGGCTGCCAAATTCATACTGCCCATGGTGGGAAACAATCATGTGTTTCAGTCGATTGGCCAGATCTTCCGGGAATGCTTCTCCCGATTGCGCCGTGACGGATTGGATCGTCTCGTTCAGCATATCCACACCTTGGACCAGATGCCCCAGCAGCTGCCCCGAATCACTGTATCCCAGATCCGGTTCGTAGGTTAGTTCAACCGTCTTTCCCATGTCATGCAAAAAAGCGCCCATCAGTAACAGGTCCGAGTCCAAACCTTCATACAATGGACCAACAACTGCCGCGACCTCCATCAGCGAGAGCGTATGTTCAAGCAATCCACCGCGGTAGGCGTGATGATTTTTGACACCGGCTGGGGCGGAACGGAAGCGACGCATGAATTCCTCATCCACCAAAAAACACTCCGCCAGATTACGCAGATGAACGTTCCGCATCGACCTGAGCAACTCGGCAATTCGACCCGTCATTTTCTCCAGTGAGGCGTTGGAAAGGGTCGTAAATTCAGTTTCATCAATCTTGCTGTCATCGGTTTTCACTATGGTCTTGGCTAAAACCTGCATGCCGCCGTTGTACAGCTGGCTGGTTCCTTTGACATGGATGTAATCGCCATTCTCAAAGGCGTCATACTGATTTTGAGTCGCGTTCCACATCATGGCGGTGAGGGAGCCCGTCTTATCACTCAGGCGGACCTGCAAGTAAAGATTTCCCTGCCGATTAGGACGTAATTGCTTTTCCGACGCCAAGAATACCTGGTCAACCGTCTCACCGTCTGACAATTCATTTACATAGCGGCGGGCCATAATTTTCTCACGTTTTAATAAAAGATTGGGAAGGCAAAGATTCTAGGGAGCTTCACACTTGGCTTCAATGCCGGACTCACAACCGATGATTGGACGCTGACTTGGGCCACCGTCCCGAGTCGACAAGCCAGAATGTATCTCCGGGACACAACCTAAAGATCTGAGTAGTCAGTCGGCACCAGAAACCAGTTCTGAATCTTGGAGACCGTACCCTTGTATTGTTCCAGTTTTTTCATCCGGTCCCATTCCGGATGACCCAGAAACGCATTCCAGTGTTTCTTGTGCTCGTCCATGTTGGCAGCGCTCAACATGTAGACAAGGTTGGGCGCATCCGAACCGGCAATCGTTTTGGCGAAGAAGACCGGCCCCATTTCAACGTCTTTCATCAACTGGATCTCACCCTCGTCAAACATCTGTACCTTGCGTCGCGCATGATCCTCGGTGTGACTTTCATACAGCCGCAACTCAAACACGCGGGGCAGCTTCTTCTCCGACAATTCGGAAGTCTCTAACACCGGCATCCCTCTGAAGGCCTTCAATAAGCGACTATTAATCCGCTGAAAGGCCGGGTTTTTGAGCGGCTGGTCAAAATAGTCGCTCGCCGCATCCTGATACTGCTTGTCTTTCTCCAAAGTCTCTCGCAGGTTGACAAACTGATCGGCACTTTTAAAAGGCAACAGCAGAAACATGGAGTGGTCGCCTTCAGTCGGCTTAAACACACCGACCTGACGAAGACCGGCCCGGTGCAACGCTGGTACAAGAGACGACTTGAGGTATTCGTCCACCAGTTTCTGTTTCTCCGGTGAATCATTGACATAGGCGCGCAGCTCATACAGTTCCGGGCTTTGGCCCAAAACCATCACGGGCTGGATGGCGCAACCAATAATCAATAACAAAAGGACCTTATTCATGGATCACCTCTTTTCGAGTTCGACTCCTATCACGGCCTTCATTCGAACCGACAATGGCCGAGACGTCCATACCACGAATTCAGAGTGAGGATCACGCAGCAGCATGACAATCCCGCGGGGCTTTAACTTTTGGTTTTCCCGCGGGCATCACCCTACGGATTCATGGTGTGACCAAAATAGATCGCATTAAGAAAAGTGCGACTTGCTCCATGCCAAAAACCCCGGAAGTTCGGGTTATCGGCAATCACCACCACTCGCCCTTGGCCGATCGGATAAACAACGGCTGCCGCTGATGGTTTGAGCTTGTCGAGGTTTTCCTTGGAACAGTAGCCGGCCAAGTGGGGCTTTTCGGAATCGTAAATCATCGGATTGCAGTAAGGGTTATCCGACGGCTGTAAAATCGATGTGTGATTGCGAAAGACCGGCATGGTCGGGCGGGTTCGACCAAACATCAATGGGTGAGTCAGATCAACGCGGGCATTGAGAATCGCCCCGCTGATCAGTTGCAAAGCTCGTGTTTTTGCCTTGGAGTCGAAGGGGAGCTGAACCGATTGGGCACCCACCTCCCCAAAACCGTTTTCTGAGTCGAGATCGGTCGCCCAGTCACCTTGGATCGCCTCGGCAACGGAAGGACCGGAACTACCAACGGCAACCACCGTCCCCCCGTTACTGACCCAGCCTCGTATTGTCTGCCAGCGTTCGGTGGTGAGGTCCCCATACCGGCCAGTGGGAAACAGCAGTATCGTGTAACGATCCAAGTCTGCCGTCTGGAAACGCTCCGGCTTCAACATGGAAACGGGTGCGCCGACCCGCGTGTCGAGCAGATGCCATCTTTCACCGGCCCCATAAGGGGACACACCTCCGGCCACCGGCATGGCGATCTTCGGCAGAGGCAAGGTTACAAAATTATTACTGCCAAAATCGATTCCGCTTTTGGTCAAACCGCTCTCGGCTGAAGAGATCACGGCGCCTCGCGCAGCCCCCTGACTCAAAGCCGCTTCAATCGATGACCGCTTGTCAGCCTGAATCCCCAGTGGTACCAGCAGAGTCCCTGCTGGGTAGGAACGAATCTCATCCTCCTGGTTGACAGAAAACGGCTGCAAGGCAACTTTGACATTCACCCCTTTTCGGAGCAGTTGCTGGGTCAAAGGAATCGCTGCGTCATCGCGCCAATCCACCAAATAGAACCGGGCCGCAGGATCCGGCTCAAACGCACTGCCATCCCGATCAAATAACTTTGCAGCCCGCATACCGGCAACGTCCACCTTGGCGAGGCTGCCGAACTGCGCCAGGTCATAGGCCAGGGGCAAGGTCCAGCTGGAGACATCGTAAAAGACATTCTCCTGAAAGCTTTTTCGTCGCATTAACAAAGATCGGATGAACCGGTATTCCGCCTGTTCGGCTGGAACCACCAAGGTTCCCTCCGGAGCGTACGTCCGATCGCCGACAGTCAACGGCTCCTTGGGCCAATAGCAGCGGATGTCATGTCGCAGCAGCGTCTCTGCAAATTTCTGTAAACGCGTGCGGTTGGACGGGCTGCTAAAAATAAATGTCTTGACCTTATCCTGCCGAGCTTTCTTCAATGCATCGCGGTAAAAGGAACGCTTGAATTCATGGAGATCTTGTCGCAAATCGACGGTGGCTCGCAGGCTGGACAGCGAAGTCGTAAACTGGTTGGCAATCGTCTCGTGGAATCGCAGCAAGCCATTGGTGTTTTCCTGAATATGCCCCCGGGAACTGGCCTGTTCAAACAGGATTCCTACCGCGCCGTGCAAATCAGGGTAGGTCGAGCCCTTGCCCATGTAAAAATCATCAAATCGCTCTTGGGTGTAGTAGAGACTGCCTCTTTGATCCAGTGCT
The DNA here is from genome assembly GCA_036338455.1 of Planctomycetota bacterium. Lineage (GTDB taxonomy): Bacteria > Planctomycetota > Planctomycetia > Pirellulales > Pirellulaceae > Mariniblastus. The sequence goes on along the minus strand of JAYZCF010000003.1, from coordinate 5,160 downwards.
CGGGCGTGATAGTCAGCAAACTGCCGGGTCAATTCAACATTCTCCAACGGCGTTAAAGGGTTGGTACGCTCCGGAATTCCCGGCTGGAAAAAGTAGGTCGAGTTCGTACCCATTTCGTGGAAATCGAGAACCACGTTCGGCTTCCAGCGATGATAGTTCTTCAGCCGACCACGACTTTCGGGATGCTCTGCCGGCAACCAATCCCGGTTTAAGTCGAACCAGTAATAATTCACTCGTCCCGGCGGCCAATTCTGTTGGTGCTCGGCATCCTGTGAATCTGGGTTGGGGACACGCCCTCGGTAGGCATTGGTCCAGTTGGCAAAACGGTTGAATCCATCCGGGTTCAGACTGGGGTCCAATAAGATCACGCAATGGTCGAGGATCCTCTCAATTTCTTCTCCTTGAGCAGCGGCCAGGTAGTGGGCCACCAAAGGCGCACAATTGGTTGCGCTCGGTTCGTCCCCATGTACCCCGTATCCCATGTTGATCACAGCGGGCAGATCAACCGTATCGACTTGACCCGAGACGGTAGGACGTGCCAGTTTGCGATGTTGCTGCCGAATCTCCTCCAAGCGGTCGCGATTACGGGGTGAAGTAATGGTTAAAAGCAGCAGGGGACGCTTTCCATGCGAGCTGGCATACGTTTCGATAGAAACACGATTCGATTGATCTGCCAAAACCTGAAGGTAATGGACAAGCTGTGCGTGATTTAAATGTCGCTGACCAATTTCAAAGCCAATAACTTCTGCAGGAGTCGGGATAGCGGGATCGAATCCAACATCTTTGGGCCAAAAACGTGTCGGCAGATCTTCGGCGAGCGCAAGATCGGCAGATTCAGACTGGGCTGCCTCACGCGGCGCGGGCGTCTGTCCCACAAGACAGACGGACTTGTCGCCGACGCCCGTCAGTATAGCCACGAGTAATAGGAGCCGGAGATGTTGCATTACGGTCTTGATAAAAACCGATTCTCTGTTGAAAATTTTGACAGTCATGGAGCAGTACGCGTTCGCAACTTCCATTATAGTTGGCCAAACGGCCAGTACGGTGCCCCATTTCCTTGAGAGGCCCGTCACCTGAAATAACCAAGGTGGGGCTGCATGGCACTTGAAAACGGGGGGACCGCCCCAAAACAGAGCCTGTCCGCTATGGTAAACGTCGCGGAACATTAGAATGGAAAGCGTCAACGGACGTTCAACTGCATCCCCTCGATCTAACCGACTCATTGGAACCATGGCCAAATCTGGAATTTCCCCTACCCGTGAACAAGATTACCCGGAGTGGTACCAACAAGTGATCAAGGCCGCCGATATGGCTGAAACCTCGGACGTCCGCGGCTGCATGGTGATCAAGCCTTGGGGCTATGGAATCTGGGAGAACATGCAGGCTGTACTAGACCGCCGGTTCAAGCAGACGGGTCATGAAAACGCCTACTTCCCTTTGTTCATTCCCAAGCACTTCCTGGAAAAAGAAGCGGAACATGTTGAGGGATTTGCCAAAGAGTGCGCCATCGTCACGCACCATCGTCTCGAACCGGGCCCCGAGGGAGGACTCGTCCCGGCCGGCGAACTGGAAGAACCTTTGATTGTTCGCCCAACCAGTGAGACGATCATCGGAAGTATGTTTGCCCGCTGGATCCAGTCCTACCGCGACCTGCCGCTCAAAATCAACCAGTGGTGCAATGTCGTGCGATGGGAAATGCGGCCAAGAATTTTCCTGCGCACGGCAGAGTTTCTTTGGCAGGAAGGACATACAGCGCATGCGACACGGGAAGAGGCGTTGGAAGAGACTCAGATGATGTTGGATATCTACGCCGAGTTCGCAGAGGAGCATATGGCCCTACCCGTTATCCGTGGTGAAAAGACGGCGGGCGAGCGGTTTCCGGGGGCCGACATGACGTTGACGATCGAGGCGATGATGCAAGACCGCAAAGCACTGCAGGCCGGCACTTCCCATTTTCTGGGCCAGAACTTCTCGAATGCCCAAGACATCACTTTCCACGATGCGGACGGCAAGGAAGCGCACGCCTGGACAACATCCTGGGGATTGTCAACTCGGATGGTGGGCGCGTTGATCATGGCGCACTCGGACGATGATGGACTGATTGTCCCCCCACGACTGGCACCCAAGCATATCGTGATCTTGCCCATCTACCGCAACGATGAAGAAAGGTCGCAGGTCCTCGAATATTGTCAGTCCCTCAAACAGGAGCTGGACCAGCTGGAATACTCACGGCGAGACTTACAGGTCTTGCTGGACGACCGAGACTTGCGCGGCGGCGAGAAAAAATGGCATCACATCAAGAAGGGCGTCCCACTCCGCGTCGAAGTGGGGCCACGCGACATCGAATCCAATTCCGTTTTTGTCGGCCGGCGTGACCAACCAAAATCAAGCGGCGTCGGCCGGGATGAATTTGTTGCCAACGTCCTGCAAACGTTGGATGAAATCCAGCAGAATCTCTTTAATCGAGCCCTACAGTTGAGAGAAGAGCATACCCACGATTTCACGAACCTGGACGATTTCACGGCGTTCTTCACGCCCGCCAAAGCTGACAAGCCCGAGATTCATGGCGGCTTCGCTGTCTGCCATTTTGTCGACACTCCCGAGGTCGAAGAATTATTGAAACCTCTCAAAGTGACGGCGCGCTGCATGCCGCTGGATAACAATGACGAGCCGGGAACCTGCATCTTTACAGGGCAACCGGCCAAGCGGAAAGCCATTTTTGCCAAAGCCTACTAGCTCAGGTGGTTCCTGCTTAGGGGATGGCATAGGTGCGATCCGAGAAATCCGTGCCCTAACCGGGCCGCATATCTTATCGAGTTGAGCTATCCAACCCAGATGGAATCAAAGGGAACCTCGCCCCAGCCCCTGTGGCATGGCCGGTCGAATCGACCGTTTCATTAGTTTTTGATAGGAGAAACTAGACGGGTCAATTCCGCAATGCCATAATGTCGGCAACTACTGTTCACTCTGTTTCGATCTAGAATTTGGATCCAATCTCCCTATGAAAATATTTGTCCCCACATTTGTCTTTGCCTGCCTTATGACAGTCGTTCCTCTGGCCGAGGGCCAAACACCCGACCGCAGCCAGGACGAGCAGGCCATTCGAAATATTACGGCAGCCTATGGCCGCGCCTTCAACCAGGGTGACGCCAAGGCTCTCGCCGCCCTTTGGGCTCCCGACGGTGAGTACATTGACCAGACCGCGACGTTGATCAGCGGCCAGGAAGAAATCGAACATGCGTTTACCAATTTCTTTGACGATAACAAAGGTCTGAAACTCAGCATCAAGGCCGACAAGATAGGCGTTGTCAATGAAGAATTGGCCTTTGAAATGGGTTCCACCAATGTCACCAGTCCGGATGGCAAATCGAGGACCACGCAATTTTCCGCCAACTTCGTTAATCGAAACGGCAAGTGGATGCTGTTGAGTGTCCACGAACTGCCCAACCAGGGGCCCTCCCAATACGACAAGTTGAAAGGCCTTGAATGGTTGACCGGAAACTGGACAACCCGCGACCCGGCTAACCAGAAACCGGGTGACACCGTAATTGCCGTCAGCTGTTTCTGGTCGGGCAACCGGAACTTCCTGATTCGAGAATTCTCCTGTGCCACTGACGGAAAAATCACCAACATGGGAACGCAGCGTATTGGCTGGCACGCGCCTTCCAAGACGATCCGCTCCTGGTCATTTGACAACAAAGGGGGCAGCATTCTCGGCGTCTGGAAGCCGGACGGGGAAAACTGGATCGTCAACACAGAGGAAGCGCTTAACAGCGGACAAGAACTGACATCGATTGAGCTCCTGTCGAAGGGACCCAATGGTGAACAGGTCTGGAAGGTAACCGATCAGATGATTGGTGAGCAGGCATTTCCTAATAAAACTTTCACCTTCCGTCGACAAAACTGATCCACACGCCGTTCAGCTCTTGCTTTTGGCAAACGGCACACAACAAGACAAAACGACAACTTCAACAACAAGGAATTTTTTGATGAATAGCAAGTCTCTTTTGACATTGGCAGCCGCTCTCGTTGCCGTTGCTGTCATGTTTGCACCGTCCTCATCGGCACTCGCCCAAGGGGGAATCGGTGGAGTGCATGGGGGGGCCGCCGGTCAGCACCCCAATCACGCGAATGCTTCCGGTTTCCACAAAAATGACTCGTGGCACGTGCACGAGGGCGGAAACTACGGATACCACTACCATTACAACCCATCGGTCGGCTACTACCGTCCCTATGTAGCGGGTGGTTACTACGGGGGCTACGGCTATCGTCCGAATTGGAATCTGGGCTATGCCCGTTCCACGTCGCCAGCCTTGGCTGCATACTCCAACATGCGAAATGGGGCTTATGGTTCATACGGCTATCGCTACGGCTACCGGTATGGCTATCCAGGAAACCAGCAGTTTGTGCCGTATTTCCCGCCCGACCCGTTCGGCAATCCGGATACGGGTGTCAGCTCGGCACCGGACAGCCGGAAATCAGCCCAAGAGCAGTTGAACCAACAGCTCAACAAGGAAAATAAGTGACCACCTAAAGAGGCGGTCTCCCGCAATCTCAAGCGGTTGCCTGGAAAGATACTCCCAACCCTGGGCAAGTTTGCCCGGGGTTGTTTTTTTAGTGGCCCTCTGCTGGGGAGTCGCAAATTGTAGGACAAATCAAATGGGCCAAATACATTCTCACTATCCCGTACTGCTGGTTGCCGCGATTACCAGTCGTTACGGTGAAGCGATCGAATGGGCCCTCTCTCGGGCCGCGCAGGAATGGGGCGATATCTCGCTGACAAGTGAGCTTTTCGATTTCCAGGAGACCGGGTTCTATGAAAAAACGATGGGAGACAACCTGCACAAACAACTGGTCGCCTTTCAATTCGTCGATCCAGCCTGTTTGCCCGACCACAAGATGTCGTCGAATCTCTGGGAACAGCAATATGCCGAGAAACACTCCCACCCTGAATCCCGCCCTCTGAATATTGACCCCGGCTATATCACCGAGGCAAAACTGGTGCTGGCCACCACCAAGGACCGCGATCACCGAATCTACCTGCGGGATGGCATTTACTCTGAGGTCACCCTCCACTACCAGCAAAACCGCTGGTCCGAATCAAGGTGGACGTACCCCGACTACCGCCGCAGCGATTTTCAGTCGTTTTTCACCGACTGC
>JAYZCF010000002.1:0-7545 GCA_036338455.1 Planctomycetota bacterium | reverse complement strand
CCGAGGATTTCACCAGATCGCACCGAGAAATTGACGTCTATCACTTTGTCGGACCAGGTCAGTCCCTCGACGCTCAGGCGGGTGGGGCCGAGCGTTTGATGCTGTTTGGGGAATTCATCCTCGATTTTTCGACCGACCATCCATTCGATCAATTGGCGACGGTTGGTTAACGCGATATCCTTTTCGCCCACCACCTTTCCGTCCCGCAGGACGACGACCCGGTCGGCGAGTTCCAATACCTCGTTCAAGCGGTGGCTGATATAAATCACACCGATGCCCTGCGATGTCAGTTCCCGAACGACGTCTTGCAGTTGTTCGACCTCGCGAGGGGTCAAGGTGGCGGTCGGCTCATCCATCACGACAATCTTGACATCCGTGACCAGTGCCTTGGCGATTTCGACCAGCTGTTGTTCGGCGATACTGAGCGCCGAGACCAGTGCGTCCGGGTGAATGTCGGCTCCAAGACGGTCGAATAGTTCTTGAGTGGCGATCCGTTCTTTGCGAGCGTTGACGACCCCCAGGGATTGTTTAGCCCGGCCCAAAAACAGGTTTTCCCGAACCGTCAAAAAAGGGATCAGGTTAAACTCCTGATAGATGATGCCAATTCCTTGCTGTTGCGATTCGACTGGGGATGTGATTCGAGTCGGCGAACCGTCGATCTCTATCTCTCCTCGATCGGGTTGGATCGCACCACCCAGTGTCTTGATCAAGGTGCTCTTGCCGGCGCCGTTTTCACCAATCAGGGCTAGAACCTCGCCGGGGAAAAGCTCCACCGAAACATCTTGCAAGGCCTGAATGCCCGGAAAGGACTTGGCGATGTGGGTCATCCTGAGCAGCGGATTCTGTTTCGGTTCTTCCATCGATTGACCGCACAGGGGGAGGGGAAAAGGGACGCTTATTCGCCATTTAGTTCCAGATCGGCTTGGGCATCCGCCTGAAAGTAGAGTTCCGGTGCGATCAATTGCGTCGAAGTGAACTCTTCGCCAGCAAAGTATTTCTTGATGTTTTGGGCGCTGTACTGTCCCATCCGCTTAGGGAATTGGATCGGGTCGGCGTAGATGCGGCCGTCGCGAATCGCCAATTTCCCGATCTTTTGACCATCAAATCCGATGACCTTGATCTGATCCTGTAGTTGTTCTTCTTCAATGGCAGCCACGGCGCCAAGCGCGGCCGGATCGTTGATGGCAAATACTCCGACCAGGTCGCGGTTCGCTTTTAAAGCGTCTTTCGTCTGTTTTTGACTGGCGGCTTCTTCGGCCTGACTCGGTAATTGGGCGACGATCTTGATCTGAGCGTTCGCATTGGACGGTTCTTGGTTGTGTTGATCGATCACTTCCTTAAAACCCTGAACCCGCTGTTGGCATGATTCGGCCTGTTCGTAGTCGAGCACCAGGATGTTTCCCCCCTTGCCGTCGAGCGCCTGGATCATCGCTTTCCCCGCCAACCGGCCGCCGGCCAAGTTGTCCGTTGCCACGTGGTTTTCAATCTTGACATCGGGGTCGAGGCAGGCCGTGTCGGCTGTGAAGACGGGGATCCCAGCTTGGTTGGCATCGCGGATAGGGGCGCCGACCGCATTGGCATTGCAGGGCGTGATCAAGAGGACGTCGAATTTTTGAACCACCAGGTCTTTGATCTGCTTGGCCTGTTTATCCGCGCTGTTGTCTCCTCCGAAGGTGGTGACTTCATACGATTCTCCCAGCTCCTGCTCCGCAGCTTCGGCCAGGTCGAGAAAGAATGGGTTGACGGTCGTCTGGACCAAGATCCCTACTTTTTTCTTACCTGGCTTGGAAGAAGCGGTTGGTTGGTTTGAGGTTCCGCAGCCAATCAGCAGGGCTAGGCATAAAAGGGCGGTAAATTTAAATCGCGGTTGCATGGTTGGGGTTCCCGTTATCTTCATTACGAATACCGACGTACGTATCCTAACATAGAATGGCACGCACTCAACTTGGCGCGCGTTCACCCTGTTTCGTGGTGCTTCGGTTTTGGTTTGCGAATTGCCCCGTTTTTGAACCTGCTCCCTTGCCCGAGTTGTAGTTATCGGGCCGGATCTTGATCATGATGATTGACGAAGAGCTCCCTTTTTGAGCGGGATTTTGAACGGGACTGGATCACGAGAAGTTGACTTACCGTTACGCCGGAAGAGATGTCCGTTTGACAGACGTCCACGGCAATGTCCTGACCGAGATCATTGCTTAAGACAGGAATACGGGTTGCTATTTTGATAGCCCCGTATCATTCAATGCGGTAGGCAAGTAAACGTAGGGCGTTACTAACGACCAGTAGCGTGGAGCCCTCGTGAAAAAGTACGGCAAAGCCGAGTTGTAGACCAAACAGGGTGGCGGGTACCAGCAGGGCCACCATGCCGAGGCTAAACCATAGGTTCTGACGGATGATCCGACTGGTTCGTCGGCTGAGGCCAACAGCAAAAGGTAAGCGTTGCAGGTCATCAGCCATCAGGGCAATATCGGCTGTTTCCAAGGCGACGTCGGAGCCTATGGCCCCCATTGCGATCCCCACACTGGCCGCTGCCATAGCCGGGGCATCGTTGACTCCGTCGCCGACCATCGCGATGTCTCGTTCGGCTCGCCATTGTTCAATCCGGGCAACCTTGTCCTCTGGCATCAGTTCGCCGTGTGCTTCCTCAATGCCGACCGCCTGAGCCACCGAATCGGCAACCACTTGGTTGTCACCCGAGATGATGGCCATTTGATCAATTCCGAGTCGATGCAAATCACGGATGGTCTGCTTGGCTTCCGCTCGCGGCGTGTCCATCATCCCACGCGCCCCAAGGAAGCGATCACCTCTTCGACCCAGCATGCTGGTTCGGCCTTTGGATTCCAGTTCTCGGATTTGACGAACCCATTCCAGGGGTGGGGGTCCGGTGTCGGTTCCTTCATAGAACTGAAGCTTGCCAATTGAGACGAGTGTCCCTGCGACTTTGGCTTCGATGCCACGCCCAATATGATCTTGCAAGTCGGTTGCCACTGGCAAGCTGCGGCCCTTGAGCTTGGGCTGGAGGTCGCGCACCACGGCTTCGGCCAGTGGGTGATCACTCAGTGACTCGACGGCGGCCACCAATTCCACCAATTCCATTTCCGAAGCTCCCGGATCGCAGAGGATATCTGTAAGAGTCGGTTGTCCGAGTGTCAACGTGCCCGTTTTGTCGAAGGCGATTCCTGTCACTTTACCAAGTTGTTCTAGAGGGCCACCACCCTTGACCAAAACGCCTCCCTTGGCTGCCCGCGCAACGCCGCTCAACACGGCACTCGGGGTGGCGATTGCCAAGGCACAAGGGCTGGCGGCAACCAAGACTGCCATCGCACGGTAGAACGAATCGGCGAACTGCTCGTCCAGAAAGAGAAAGGCAAAATGAAGTAGTATGACCAACAGGATGACTGTCGGCACGAACCACTTTTCAAATCGTTTGGTAAAATGTTGCGAGGGTGATTGCTGTGATTCTGCTTCATTGATGAGCGTAATGACCCGAGCGAGGGTCGAGGCATTCGTTCTTTGCGACACCTCGATTTGCAGGGACCCGCTCCCGTTGATCGTACCTGCATACACTCGGTGGACAGGGGCCAATCTGTTGGGTTGGCTGGCGGCTCGTTCCCGATCGTCGACCGGCTGTTTGTCGACCGGCATGCTTTCGCCTGTGATGGGCGCTTGATTGACGCTGCTTTTACCTTGGACGACGAATCCATCGGCAGGAATCCTCTCATTGGTTTTAATGATGAGGGTATCCCCTATTTGAAGCTCGTTAACGGGTACGATGCTCGCAACCCCTTCTCGCAGCACGGTTGCCATTTCAGGTACTAGATCTGCGAGTGATGTAATTGCGTTCCTCGCCCGATCCATCGCGTAATGTTCCAAGGCGTGTCCCAGCGAGAATAGAAACAGCAACAACGACCCCTCGGCCCATTTTCCCAGTGCAGCTGCACCAATAGCCGCGAATAACATCAGGAACTCAATTTCAAAGCGGCCTCGCAGGGTATGTGCGATGACTTCACGCAGAAAGAAATAGCAACCAAACAGATACGCCAAAACGTAAGAGCCAAATGACAACCAGTTAGGTCCGGAAAGATAGAGGCTGATCGACCAGCCCAATAGCAGGAAGATGCCGGCAAGAATAGCAAAGACGACCTCCATTTTGCCACCACAGCTACCCGCATGGGAGTGCCCCGAGTGCGACGAGTGGCAACAAGAAGAATGAGGTGGATGCGAGTGGGACATCAGTGGTGGATTTGCCGTTCAGAATAAGATGTGTGTCACTTTTGGTCGACAGTCATGATGGCCTAGGTAATCGCAACGTCTCTCTATAATCCGTGAAAGTTTTTTATTTTCAAGGTGCAATGACCTTCCGGAGCTCTCCCGGGAGTCGGTCAATATCTGCTTTCTGCTCTCGTTACGTGGTCGTTCTTACTCGTTGCGCGACATGAATCAGTGGGTCTCTGGCCCGCTATCGGCCGCTTTAAGGGAGGCTGACTTGTGGTGGAAAAGCCTGCTAGAGTATAGGCGTTTTCCGTTTCCAATCGTAGTTCAGTCGACACCTGCGCTGCTGGAGTTTTTTTGTTGATCGAGATATCTCAACAACCTGACACATCGGACCAACATCGGCCCTTCGTGGGGGACTTGTTGATTTACTTCGTGTTTTTCCTGTCCGGTGCAGCGGCCCTGGTGTATGAGATATCCTGGGCCCGCCAGGTCGGCCTCCTGTTTGGACATACGATCCACGCGGCGGGTGTCGTTTTGGCCAGTTATTTTTTCGGGATGGCTGTTGGTTATTTGGTTGGGGCGCGATGGTCACTTCGGATCGCGCCGTTGTACGGCTATGCCATTGCCGAGGCGATCGTTGTGGCCTGGGCTTTTCTGATTCCCGTTGTGTTGGATTGGTCAGAGGGTTCGTTGACAGCCGACATGTTGACTCACTCATCGGTAGCCGTGCAAACGTTATCACGGGTTTTGTTTAGTTTCTTTCTTCTCTTGCCTGCCACGGTGGCACTGGGCATCACGCTGCCCATGATTGCGATGGTCTGTTCGTCTCATGGTTCCGGCTGTCTTTCCGATGCACGCAACACGATGCGCGTCACATGGGCTTACGCCATCAACACCACGGGCGCTCTGGTCGGGGTTTTGGTAGCAACATTTTATCTGTTGATTACGGTCGGAGTGACGACCAGTAGTTATCTGGCAGCGGGCCTTTCCTTGATCTGTTGCTTGATTGCAATCGGGATCCAGCTGGCGGGATGGTGCCCTTTGTCTGTCCCCTTGAAGGATCGCCTGCCGCAGTCCTCCAAGTCGGTGGCCAGTGTTGCCAACCATCAGGAGGCAGCGCCGGTCTGGTTGTTGCTGGGATTGGCTGCCTTGTCCGGTTTTGGAACGCTGGGATTGCAGGTCTTTTACACGCGCATGTTTTCTCTTGTTTTTCACAATAGTAGTTATACGTTTGGGGTTGTCATTGCCGTTTTTCTTGCTGCCTTAGCATTGGGCGCAGCGATTGTCGGAGCTGTACAGCGGCGTGTGGATGCGTGGCGACTGGCCGGTTGGGTGACCGGGTTCGGTGCCCTGGCTACTGTCTTCTCGGTAAGCCTTTTTATCCTCTTGACCAATCTTGAATACTTCAGCTTTGGCAGGACGTTCTGGAGTTACGTCGCCGGGGTGTGTGGCTTGGTTTCACTGGTGGTAGGTCCGCCAGTTCTATTGCTGGGGATGTTATTACCCTTGGTATGGAAAATGGAGGGAGGCGAGGCAGGTCGCGTCGTCGGTTGGCTGACGGCGATCAACACCTTGGCGGCCGCACTTGGCGCGCTGTTGGCGAGCTTTGTTATTTTGCCGCTTTTGGGTCTGTGGATGTCAATGACTCTGATGGCCGGTTTGTTTGCCTGTTGCTCACTTTGTTTGCTCTGGCGTTCAACCTGGTCGATCTGGCTGGTGGCCGGCGGACTGTTGTTCCTCGGCCTCGCCGGTTTGGCGCTCCGTTATCCGTTGCAGGTTGAGGCAGAGTTGGGTGAAAGCAAGGGCGAGCGGGTGATTCAGCGATGGAACTCTCCGTACGGTTGGATTGACGTGGTTCAGGTAGAGGGGTCGCCCGTCTATAAGATCCGTCAGAATTTGCATTATCGGTTTGGCAAAACGGGTAGTAACACTCGCGAATTCCGCCAAGCCCATATCCCGTTGATGCTTCATTCGGATCCGCAAGATGTCCTGTTTCTCGGCCTAGGTACCGGTCTGACAGCCGGCGGGAGTATTCCGCATGAATCCGTGCAGCAAGTTGATCTGGTCGAGTTGATACCCGAAGTGGTCGAAGCGTGTCGCTTGCTGGCCGACCATAATTTTAATGTGATCGATCATTCACGCGTCGATGTGTTTGTGGATGATGCTCGTCATTACCTTCTCGGAACGGAGCGGCAATACGATGTTATCGTCTCGGATCTTTTTGTACCTTGGGAGAGTGAGTCGGGATACTTGTATACCGTTGAGCATTACGAGGTGGCCAGGCAACGGCTGAAACCTGGTGGACGGTTTTGTCAGTGGTTGCCACTGTTTCAGCTCGGCGAAGGAGAGTTTGAAGCAATTGCTGACAGTTTCGCCAGTGTGTTCCCCCATGTGACGATCTGGTGGGCGGAACTCGGTTCGTCCAAGCCGGTGGTTGCCTTGATCGGATCGGATGAGCCGCTTGAAGTTTCGAGCGCAGTGACGGCGCAACGGCTTGAGTCCCTCTGGAAGAAGATCGGAAAAACAGATTCGGCGATGCAGGATGTTGGTCGATTTTGGGATCTGTACGTTGGTGATTGGCATGTCAAACAGGCAGGTCCCCTAAATACGGATGAACATCCGCGGGTCGAATTCGCAACCCCCGTCAGCAATCGCCAACGTCAGTTGCTCTCTTCGCGCATCCTGTGGGATTATTACAACCGAGTTTTGGGTCGATTGCCGCGTCGGGATGCAGTGTTGCTGGACCCGCCCGTTCCCTTGTTGCCTGAAGAACAACAACGCTCCCGACAGCGACTAATGATTTTTGGCCAGTAATTTTTTCCCTGGGAGATACGCTATTCTTGCGATCCTCGCGTTGAATCCTGAAGCGCGCCTCGCGTCGCACGTTCACCGTTTGAGAAATGGATTTCCCAGCCAACGCCAGATTCGTCTGAAACGAGACTTTTCTTTTTGTAGCGTACCAAGATTGGCCAAGAGCTGACGCTGTGCCTGGTCAATGGAATGATAATGCCCGACTGGCTGGCGGGTCGCCACGACGGCCTCTGGTTGGTCCGAGATTTCTGGTTCCGCAGGGCGGTTGGGTTTGGGGTGATAATTGGATTTGCCAAGCCGTTTTCAGCAAGGTTGCATTTAGGCCGGTAGCGTGGCTGGAGAGCGCGCTGGGGCTGAGTGAAGTGGGCAGTGTTGAGGCGGGTTTATGACGCTGCTCAAAACGACTTTTTCTTGGTAAGCGGGGATCCTCCGACTCACTGCCAGATGAGATCTTATCGACCATTTAAAGAGAATCGACCGCTGCTTCAATCGAGGCATAACAAGAGCGCGTGACGCCCGGCA
>JAYZCF010000001.1:0-3844 GCA_036338455.1 Planctomycetota bacterium | reverse complement strand
GAAGGCTCGGCCGATCCTGGATGATCTGTCTTCCGCTAGCGATGTTGGTCGTTTTTCCGCTGGGGATCGAATTCACCACCGGTGATTTCGGTTTTGCACACCGCCTGGCCCCCGTCCAAGATCACCGTTTTTATTCTGTCCTCTTACAGGTGGCTTATGTCTGGTTGATGACCGTTGGCAGCCTGGGCCTGTTTCGCAGCTGTTTCCGGCGTCCCAGCAGCCGGTTGCGTTACCTTTCGGATTCTTCCTACTGGCTTTACCTGGCCCATTTGCCCCTACTGACGGTGGTCCAGTTTTCAATCAGCGGCCTGCCAATCATTGCACTTGTAAAAATGCTGGGTGCGTTGTTGTTTTGTACAGTCCTGCTGTTGTTGAGCTACGAATATGGAGTTCGTTACACATTTGTCGGGACCCTGCTCAACGGACCCAGGACAAGAAACACCAACAATTGATGCTGAAAGCCCTGCCCCAAGGATGACGGCATTCTGTTCGACAGCTTTTTCGTCGGACCGGGCGACTGCCTCGATCCAGCGGGTCGCCTGGTCGCCCACGGCGGGGTCTCAACTGCAGGACAGCCGAACCCGCGGCAGTTGTAAAATCGGCAGGTACAAATTGAATGCCGGTCGACCCGGCTGTTTGCAAATCGTTTGCAGAGCGATTTGGTGACTGAATTTCTTCAAGGTTGCAAAGGATGGGCAGGCCTTCGTCTTTAGAAAGGGATTCCCAGTGGCTTTCCCCGCCAAGATAAATCAGGTTGCCCGGATTCTGCCCTTTTCGTCTGGCATGATCGAAGAGGAATTCTGACAGATTTGAACCGGACGGACCTTTCAAGTAGCAGACGGTCCTCCATGACACGTTGACATCAAGCCTGGTGATGGGATCCAACGCCTGGCTGGTCATTCCAGGGCAGGATTGCTGTTCAGCCAAAAGTCGGTCACCTCGAGGCAGGAATCATGTTCCACCATGCCGTGCGCAAGTAACAGGTCGGCGACTGCTGCCACGGCAGCCCAGCCCCTTTCGCTTTTGATGAACTCTTTAACGCTGGCCATCGCCCCGGCGAGGATTCGCGGGAATTCCTCTTTCTGGTCTGAAAGGCGGGCAACCGCTCTGACTGCTTGCCTGTAATCGACCCGCCACTCAGGCAGATCCGCCAGGCCAACCGTTTCGCCGGCATGGATCATCTCCGCTGCCGGACCCGCCATACTGACGCATAATTCAGCGTAGGCCAGTTTCCTTTCCGGGTGTGTCGGCCAGCGGGTAATCGTCTCGCCAAAACGTCCCGGTCCGTCATCGTCGGGCGGTTCGAGGGAAGCGTGGGAGACCGTCCCACCCAGCTGGATTGCCATCACAACGTGTCCTGCTTCGTGGTAGGCCGTTTTTTCCAATTCGTCATCTGGCATTCGGTTCTTTCATTTTTTGGCTGAATGGCAAAAGGGATCCCGCTACCATGATGATAGCGTTCAGCCCTTTGGCCGGCCGAAGGGACCTGCTCGCAACCGGGTAGCTATCGGAATGGCCCGGCAATATTTGACAGACTGCAGGAACCGTGAGCAATGAAATTGGGGGATGATTTTAGAAACCCTTACCAGTACCCTCCCGGCGGACCCGGGATGAACCAGGGATTTCCGGGTAGTCAGTTTGCAAAACCAAAACCGGCCGTCAGGAACTGGCAATTGGTCTACGTTATCCTGATGGTTCTGATGTGCCTCGCGGTGCTCGGCATAGGAGTTGTGTTCGTCCAGAATCGGGCCGAGATCGCGGCAGATGACCCGGAAACCACGGAAGAACAACTGATGGTAATTGGCACGATCTATTCCTTGCTTGGCGGAGTGTTGGCCCTGGTTTACCGCGTGGGCCTGTTCTGGCGGAACGGGAAAGGGGGCTGGGTCTACAATATTGTTCTCCAGGCTCTCGGGCTGACGAGTTGTTGTACCTGGCCGATGACAATTCCGCTTTTGATCTTCTGGATCAAGCACCGTGAGGAAATTGTTTCCAGCTATGTCGCCTGTTTTTTTCTGTGTCCGCTAGACAGTCGAGTCGGGTGAATTGGCCAGCATTGCCTGCTCGATTGTATTGACCAGCAACGACACAATTTCTTTGGCTGCTTTTTCTTTCATGACCCTGACTCCCGATTGGTTCGCCCGATAGAGATACTCGAATCGTTTCAGGAACTCATCCGGGATTGATTCAAGCTTTTCTGTCGAGCGGAACTGCCTTGCCCAAATTGGCAACTTTTCATCGGTGTAAAAAACCGATTCGGCACCGACATGATGAAAACCCAGTTCCCAGCGTTGCCTTCCTCTCTGCAGAATCAGGCGTCCCACCGAAACATCGCCATCCTGATAGCACTGATGACAATCGAGTGTCATCTGGACGCCATCCCAAACAAAGGTCGTGTAGGTAAAGCGACAGGTATTCGGTCTTTGCCGCAATTCCTGCAGCGATGTGGAGTGCTGAATCTTACGAGATGGATCGAGAATAAAAGCGTACCGTCCATAGGCTTCCACTCCCAATTTGCGACTCACATTTTGAGGAGCGGTGACCCGTAATGGATCAGCGTCCAAATGCCTCGATTTGTTCTCGGCGTATTGATGAACGGCGGTAATCAGTGCTGCCGCAAGAGCTGAATAGGTTACCAGCGTACGCATACTGGAAAGTCCCTAAAGAGGTCCGGTAGCGTCTTCCTGAAAGTTCTTCTTCAGCCTCGCGGTTTGGATGCGTCGAAAATGTATTTTGCGCAAATTGCATTGCAGCTTCACGAAATGTAAGATCGGTTTTAAGGGGTGGAGTGGTACTACGAGGCTCGGGATTTTACCGTCGGCTGCGGCGTCTGGGGCGATTTGTCTTGATCGCGATGCAGAATCCGACGCATCTTTGCACGAGAAGGTTGTCGTTGAGCAGGCCAGGTTTGCGAGAGTGCCCACTCGGGATGGCTTTGCAGTTGTTGAATCCACCGACCGCACCAACGTCATGATCGTCTTGCGAATGTGATTCAGCAGGTGCGGCCAGCAGGCGCTCAGTTTCTTCAAAATCGTGTCGGAACGAATTGCCCCACTTTGTGCCCCACCGGTCTCGGAAAGAGCCTGTTTCTTTGGTGTTTGGGGGCCTTCTTCGAGTCCCCCATCGGCCATTACCCCTCTCATCTATTGTTTGGGTTTTGGCATGAGACGAGATCGACACATCACTTCCAACAAGTCGTTGGCTCTGCTTCGTCACTATGGATCCTCACCGGACTCAATTCCGGACGAGCCTTCTCTCGCTGTTGCCTCAGGCACGGACCTGTTGACTGGGATTCTTTCAGTGATGATAGTACTGATCGACATTGTTACAGGATTCTTCGTGGTTCAGGGTGATACATAATATGAAGCACTTTCTGTCACTCATTCCCTTGTTTCATTTCGCACTCGTCGCACATTGCGCCGGTGCTGATTATTACATCGATTCGGTTAACGGATCCGACAACCATGACGGTCTCTCAATACGCAATCCCTGGAAGTCGCATACGAAAGTGGAATCAGCATCACTGGTGGCGGGAGATGTAATCCACTTCAAGAGGGGATCTGCCTTCTCCGGCAGTATTCGTATCAGTGTATCCGGCACAGCTGCCAAGCCGATACGTCTGACTTCCTACGGGACGGGCGAGTTGCCCAAGTTTACCAATCCCACTACCCGTGATGCCAGCGGCAACGCGATGATCCTGGGCGGCGACTACATCATCGTAGAACACCTGCATTTTCACGATACCCCGGGGGAGCACGTATCGGGTAGGATCATCATGACGAAACTGGCCGCACTCCGTATCGAACACGGTGCGAATCATTGCATCATCCGAAACAATGAATTC